>JABGUG010000001.1 GCA_018646705.1 Candidatus Parcubacteria bacterium
CCCCTATTTTTTCATCTGTATCCCATCCAAAAACTTTTACTACAAATGGAACTTTCGTCTCATTTTCCTCACTAAACGACCCATTGAGTGTAATTACTTTTTCGCTATCAAGTAATTCAATTGACCACTGACAATCTTCATCTTCATCAGCTTCTGGTTCGCTTGCTTGTTTTTTGTGAAGAAAAGAATCTGATTCACATACAACTGCAATATTCTCCAATACTTCACCTGGTTCTGGTGTAAGAGTAATAGAAATTCCAACTTCAGAACCAACAGGTACTTCTTCTGGAATTTCAACGTCCATACCCACAATTGATTCATTTGTAGTCAGAGCTACGTGAGAAACTTTTTGAAATGATGAACTAAAATTTGCTGGTATATAATTTAAAAACACACGAAACGATTGTTTGGTATCCAGATCAGCAAACACACGTCCAATGACATCGATATATCCACTTTCTTGTGGGGCAAGTGTGCCTAGATCCCATGCATCGTTATTTTCATTAGCTGGACTAGCTGAACTTTCAACATATTGGAACCCTTCTGGATAACGAATTTCTAATTTTACATTACCAAGAGAAACATTTTGAGCATTACGATATCTAATACGATAAGTAAGTTCCTGACCTGCCTTTACTTCTTCCTCTCCTGAAATAGAAAGAATTACATCCTCCTCAGAAAATCTAGAGGAAGGTTGAATAACAAAAAACCCAACCCATGCCACAATTGCAAAAAATACAAATGAAAACAAAAGTATAAAAAATGCTTTTAGAAAAGTGCTTTTCTTTCGTTTTTCAAATGTCTGCATATCAGGCATACTTCCGTCCCTATTTTCATAGATTTCAGTAAGTTTTTCCTCAATTTTCAATTCTTCGCCCTTTGGTAACTTATCTATTTTTTCTGAAACTTTTTTCTTTTTAAATAATTTCTTTTTTGGTTTTTCTACCACTTCCTCCATTGGCTCATCCACAGCTTCTTCTACCTCAAAATCTTCCAAAACTGGTTCAGTCTCACCATCCAATTTTTTTGTAACAAAAGCAGGACTCTCTTCCAAGCTTTCCTTCTTTTTTTTCACTACCTTCTTAACTACCTTTTTTTTCAAAGGAGCCTTCGAAACTTTTGCTTTCGAAACTTTTTTCTTTTTAGGCGATTTCTTTTTTGGAGGCATAAATGACAGACTTAAAAATATTTAATTTTATTTTTTCCTTATTCCTTTTTCATTACAATACCAAATACACGATCGTAATCAAAAGGTCCTTCGATTGAGGCGCCATTGATTGACAAAAATAGGTCGTCCCCTGACTTCCACACAGGTTTCCAACTATCTGGATAAATAGTTGCATGAGAAAAGTTTGACTGTGATCCAGATTGTCTTTGCATAAACATACTATAACGAGAGAGTGATTCCTGTCCTTTGAAGTTTTCTATTAGACTTGCAATATCAAGTCCATCAGTATCTGAAATACGAACACTTTCTTCTTCAAACACATTGAATGGTAACTTATATGTAAAATACACCTGTGTTTCACGATTTGGTTTTGTAACAATCCAATTGGCAAAAGCTGTTTTACCAAATTCATCAGTAACACGTGTACCTGTATCTATGTGGATTGATTTTTCTTTTTCTATTTCTAACAAATCTTCGTCATCCTCATACCAACGCGGCGGCACACGAAATGATGCTTCATCTGGATATACAAATCCTCCAGCGTCAAGCAGTTCTGAACCCTCTGGCACGTATAATCTGACATAACTACTATTCACTTCATCAAAATATTGTTCACTACCATCACCCTCATGAAAACGAGTAATAAGAACTGTGTCTATGACTGAACCATCCTCGTCAATAACTGCTTGATGATGAATTTGCTGACGCATCTTGGCATCACTCTTTCCGCCACCAAGATTTGTATTTACAACCATCAAATAATCCTGATGATCATTCGTCTCACGCAACTCACCGGTCCATCCATACTCACTAAATACACTTTGTACAACATCTTCTTTGAAATAGAATTGAATTTCACGCTCCTTGAGAGCATCGTGAAGTTCTGTAACCAAATTAACAATTTGAGACGGTTCTACCTCAGTCATACGTTCCATGAGCTGGTCAAGTAACACTGACAAAACTGCCTTTGGTGTATTTTCTTCCATGTCTTCGTAAGATTCTATTTCATATTGTAGATTACTAAGTGCATCTTCTGATTCCAAAATAAGTTCGTAGTCCTCATTTTCTATTGGCCCGACTACAGAAAGCAATCGCTCAAGTACTGTTGAATTGAGTGCTATCACACCATCAACCGTTGCATTTCGGCTCTGCCTATAAAACCATGCCATTTTTTCAGCAGATGTCTTAAAATCAGGAAACCAATTTCCAT
Organism: Candidatus Parcubacteria bacterium; assembly: GCA_018646705.1. Lineage (GTDB taxonomy): Bacteria > Patescibacteriota > Patescibacteriia > Magasanikbacterales > UBA922 > BM521. The sequence continues at coordinate 2,379 of JABGUG010000001.1, forward strand.
CTTGAAATTCCCATCGCTCATTGAGTAATTGTAAAGGCAATGGTGGTTTAACAAATGTATTAAGTTGACCTTGCAAATCATAACTTCCTCCACCTGGCACTTCGATATTTTGAACTTTTCCATTTTGGATATCTACAACTGCAAAACTTCCTACAAATCCACCAGTTGCCCTGAGTTCATGATGATTTTGAAATAATACTAAATATCGTTTGAATCCATCACCGCCCATAACAAGTTGAATACCTTGAATTACATCATCCATTTGTTTCATATCTCCTATAAAACCACCAAAAAGCATCTTAAAATCTGAAAAAGATTGTTGATACTCCACAGGGACAACACTCTCATCCACATTGGACAAATAAACCAATGCTTCTTCATACTGAGGTAAAGCACTTTTGATATGCTGACGTAACAAACTCATCCGATCAATCAAATCCGCGTCTTCAGCTTCTGTTGCCTCACTAACTCCTTTTACTAAATAGGTATTTCCAAGCGCAAGATGGTGTCCCGCAAGTAGCAGGTCTTGCCTACTCTTCACTTTTGAACCAACGACAGGAAGCATTCCTGCCACATACACTATAGCCTTGTATTCTTTGTCAATAATTTCTTCTGCGGTACTAAATGAATTTAATGCAACGTTCAAATCATATTGTGCTTGTGGAATATTATGTTGAAAGGCAGCCACAGTCGAAGATTGCAATGACAAAAATGCATTAGTACTTTCAGATACAATACGCGCTGTATCATTTTGAATTTTTTTGTAATATCCAATTACTGGAAAAGGCAATGCCATTATTACAAATAAAATGATTGTACTAACAGCAAAACGTTTGATACTAAATTTTTCTTGAATATTTTGGATACCTTCATAAAAAGAATCCTTGCGCCTCTCTAGGGAATCTTTTGCATTAACAATCTTTTTTGAAAAACTAATCCCCTGTTTCTTTTTTAAAATACGACCGACCTTAAATGCTGACATCTTTTTCCCAGGTTTTTTTATTTCTACGGGTTGTATCTTTGCTATCTCAGACAATATGTCAACTGAAATGTTTTTTTCTTTTTCCTCTAATTTCTTTTCAGTATCTTTCAAATTTGCATGTCGAACCATCTTGGCAAAGTCCACTGCATGACGCTCGTGTTTGATCTGAGGTGCATCACTATATACTTCAACCCGATCCCAATGTTTTCCTTGTTCATTTTTCTTAAGTTCAACAACATGAGGAGATTCCTTTACCTCTCCTCCGACATGGACAGATACGTATGAAGATTGTTTCTTTTTTGGTTTTGTTTTTTTGGCAGCTAGAGAAGAGCATGTACGTGTATTATGCCCTGTTTTACCACAAACAGAACACTTACGAGGTGCTCTTTTTTGAGTCGCTTTCTTGGTTGTGTTACCTCTAGTCATTTACATTCATTTCATTGCTAATTTGTATAGATATTATACCATAAAATACGTACAAAAAAAACGGATTTTAAGCCGTTTTTTTAGGAACTGTGAATAAAGCTACTATCTTCTAATTATACAACCTGTTTATCTATTTTTTACCAAACCCCACCCATTCCCTCCCCTATTAGGGGAGGGTTAGGGAGGGGTACATAATATTAATATAAATTATTAATTTACCTACGATAAAGACACATCTTCATTTTGAATACTTTTTGTATAATTCCAGTGTTTCTAAAGCAAATTTTTTAGATGATAATTGCTTTATTCGGTCACGACCATTTTGCGTTAAGCTCATTTGAATATCTTTATTTATAAGCGCGCTATGCATCACATTGCACATATGTTCTGGATTACGTGGGTCAAAATATAATGCGGCATCCCCTAGCACCTCTGGCAAACAACTTTCATTTGAAGAAACTACGGGGATATCGTAAGATATTGCTTCAAGAGGAGGCAATCCATATCCTTCGTACAAACTAGGAAAAACATATAGGCTTGCCCAAGAATATAGGGATGCAAGATCTTCATCATTTGGAAAATCTATATAAGTAATATTATTACATTTTTGAAAATCATCACTTTTCAAAAGATGTTCGTAAAAATAATTCTTTTTTCCTGCCAAAACAAGCTCATAATTGTCTCCGTATTTCTCTTCAAAAATCTGCCATGCTTTTAGCAGTGTTTCTAAATTCTTGTGTGGGTATGCTGCCCCGACATACATGATATAATCCTTTGTAATTCCATGTTTTTTAACAATCTCTCTATCTGTTTTTTTCCACCCATCTTCTTGAAATGGAGATTGGTAAACCGTTGTCATCCTATCAAGAGAAACACTTAGCGTGCGATGTACGTCTTGTTTCGTAAAATCACTTGTTGTAATAATATGCAAAGCTTTTTTTACCACACGCCCTACTACCCACCTATGGACCTTGTCTTTTAACCAAAAGATAAGTCTGCTACGTGTGGATGCTTCTGGTCTGGCAAAATGAAACATTGTGAGATCGTGTATTGTCACGACAAATGGATCATTAAAAAAAATAGGTATATTCCAATGAGGGAAATGCATCAAATCTATTTGTTCTTTTTTTATAATCGATTTCAATTTCAATTGCTCGGCAAATGTATACCAATGTATATTTGCCTTCACTTTTTTAAAATTATCGTATTTTGGTTTCCACAAATCCCACGTGTCATTCTTCATAAACACAACATACTCGTTCTCTCTATCATTTTTTTCTAAATGCTTTATGAGTTGTTCGACGTAACGCCCGAGTCCATACCCTGGACCAAACATACGTGCATCAATTCCAATACGCATATTATCTTCCTAAAAACTGATTAAGCTCTTCTTCATCACCATACTCAAAAAAATCTTTCTGGTGCTTTTGTGATTTAAAATTTGGGTCTTCTGCGTGTTTTATACCACACCAATATTTTTCAGTTAGCCCTGCTATTTCGCTTGAATAGAGCAACAAACCATTTCCATAACCACAATATGCACATCCTATTTTTTCATACCATCTCAAATATTTCAATTTATGACGATCGATCTTTATATAATCACGACGTATTACATATGGAATTTTATACAAAGGAAAACAAATACGGTGATAAATTTCCATAAAAATGTCTAAAATCACAAGTGGGGCAATGAGTATACTGATAAAGGGAAAGGAAACTAAATTACGAAAAAATGGTATGGGCCTTTTGGATGCTCTCATAACTTATGTTAGTAATAATAAAAAATTTTGTGCTGACACCCTCCAGTTAAAACTTTCTAAATCGATGTACGTTTGTTTTTTATTTTGAAAAAATTGCAATCCTTTTTCAATTTCATGTATATTATATGGATTTACCAAGTATGCATAGTCACCTACCACTTCTGGTAGTGATGAACGATTACTTGTAATAACTGGTGTACCACACACAAGCGCTTCGAGCACAGGAAAACCAAAACCCTCATACAAACTTGGATACACAAATGTCTCGGCTAAGCTATATAATGCGGGCTTATCCTCTGCATCTACATACCCAACATATTGCGCTCCAGGAGTTTTGTCGATTGCATTGATAATATTATCATATTTCCATCCACGTGCACCAGCTATAACCAATCCACAGGCTCCAAACTTTTGACCGTAAACTTTTTTATATGCTTCTATAACACCTATTATATTTTTCCGAGGCTCTATAGTTCCTAAAAATAAAATATATTTTTGTGGAAGGCTATATTTTTTTCTAACATCATCTTCATTAACTTTTTTATAACGTATGTTTAAAAACTCATTACTAAGACCTGGAATTATTACCTTAATTTTTTCTTTAGAAATATTATAAATCTCACCAACATCTAATTTTGTATTTTCTGATGGCACCAAAACAATATTTGCTCGTCTACATTGTTTACTTGGATTCAATATTCTATGCCACAAACGACGTTTCCACGAATAACACTTCTTGAAAAATTCAAAACTTAAATCATGAATTGTGATAATATGTTTTATTTTTTTAGAAAGACATGTAAAATTTAAATTTGGTGAAAAAAAGTAATCAAGCCTAGTAGTTATAAATTTTGAATTACCTTTCACAAACCTTCTTTCAATCAAATGATCAAGTTTTATGACACGTAACCATGTAAAAAAACTAAACAATTTGTTTGGCCATCGCGTAATTATATAATGGACATTTTTTTGATTCCATTTTGGTATAATATCTGATACATCTTTCCACGAATTGTAAAATAAAATATAATTATTTTCTTTGTCTATCTCAAAAAGAACGTCCAGGAGTTCATATGTATACTCCCCGACGCCAGTACGCTCCTTGTGCATGAGACACCTAATGTCGATTGCTATATTCATGTATGTACGAATATAATTTAACGTATATCCAGCCTACATTGGTTCAACCCACGAGTAAATTCTTCATATCTGTCCTCAGTATATTTCTTCATTTTATTTTTAAATTCATCAATAGCAAATTTCTTGGCACGTTCACGAATAAGCTGACTATCCCAAGAATTATGATCAAAATGAACTATTGCATCTAGCAATGACTCCCACGATTGATGTTCAAAAAACATACCAGTCTTGTCTGGTACAACAGTTTCAGTCACACCACCAACACCATAAGCAATTACTGGGCGACCAGACGCCATAGACTCGATAGGGGTAATACCCAAGTCCTCCACTTGAGGATGGATAAATGCACGCGCCTTACTCAAAAGCTCTGCTTTTTCTTTGTCACTCACACGACCAACAAATTCAATATTACTCTTGGCTATCTTCTTTAGCTTTTCTTCTTCTGGTCCATCACCAAAAATTTTTAAAGGTATTTTGAGACGATTAAAGACTTGGATTACTAAATCAAAACGCTTATATGGAACCATTCGTCCGCCTGTTACAAAATAATTACCAACTTCATCACTAATCGAGAATGTTTCGATATCGACAGGTGGATAAATAATATCACTTCCTCGACGATAATATTTTTCAATACGACCACGTACGGTATCTGAATTTGCTATAAAATGATCTACTCTATCAGTACTCATCTTGTCCCAAATACGTAATTTATAAATAAGTCTCGGTAATAAAGCTTTGACAAACCTATTATAATTTAAGTCTTCAATATACTTGTGTGTATCCGTCCACAAATATCTCGTGGGTGTATGACAATATGAAATATGAAGTGTATCTGGACGCGTCAAAATTCCTTTTGCAAAAGCACTAGTAGAAGAAATAACTACATCAAAATCATGTAGATTGTGCCTCTCAGTTGCAAATGGCATCCATGGTAAATACCATTGATATCGCGTCTTACAAAATGGTAATTTACTAATAAATGATTGTTGAACTTCCGTATTTTCAAATCCTTTTACTTTTTTCTTGTCATGAAACAAAACAAAAACAGGCGCTTCAGGCCAAATTTCTGTAAACGCCTTCAATACCCGCTCCGCTCCTCCATCTTGTGCGAGATAATCGTGTACTAGAGCAACCTTCATAATACTTTTCGCTTCTTAAAAACAATAAATGGCGTTTTTATAAAAATAACTAAATCCTGTAAAAGACTCCATCTCTCCGTATACAAGATATCAAGTTTCATTTCCTCTTTAAACGATAAATCACTTCTTCCCGAAATTTGTGCTAGCCCAGTAATACCAGGCTTCAAGGTAAAAACAATAGGATATTTTTTCTCATATTTGTCGACCTCACGCGGTTGATGTGGGCGAGGCCCAACAATACTCATCTCACCTCTAAGAACATTAAAAAATTGAGGTAGTTCATCAATACTCCATCGTCTAATAAAACGACCAAACCGTGTGACACGTGGATCGTCTTTAATTTTATAAATAGGTCCTTTACGTGCATTTTGTTTTTTAATAAGTTCCTGTTCTTTCTCTTCTGCGCGCATCCCATCCTTACCAAATTGAGACCCTGTTGAATCTTTTTTATACATTGATCGGAACTTGAACGTAAAAAATTTTCTTCCACGAATACCCACTCGTTCATTTTTGTAAATAATTGGACGTCCTGTTTCGAGTAAAATAATAAGTGAAGAAAGTAATAAAAATGGGCTCAAAAACAATATTACAAAAATACTAACGACGATATCAAAAATACGCTTAGCAACTCTCCCCCACCCGTCCAACGATGTGCGCTTGAGTTCAACAATTGGAACTCCGGCAAGCGCAGCGACCGACATATTTGCAGAATATGTAGCAAATACATCTGCAGAATATTTGAATACAACGTGATGCTGATTACAAAATTGTATAGCTGCAAGTGCCTCTGCTTCATCTGCACGCGGATTAGTAAAAATAATTTCATTAAGACGTAATTTTTTTAATTCTCTATCCAATTTCTTTGAATATTTTTCAAATGTAGCTACTACATCATACCCTAATTCCCGCCGTCTTTTTAATACATCTGTAATATTTTCAGCAATTTCTTCTGACCCAATAATCACAATACGACGCAATCCAATACCACCACGATACAAAAGAGACTTTATGCCTCTCATTACAAACCTACCAAGCCCAACATACAGAATTGCAAATCCCCATCCAGCGGCAACAAGAAAACGAGAATCAAAAATCTGTTGTGTAAAAACTATATAAACTGTAATGGCAGCAAGGCCAGCAGAACATGCAAAAATTACTCGTCCAAGATCACGAGCAAACTTTCTATTTGGATTTATTGAATAAAGACCTAACACAGCAAAAATAATGACCCATCCAAGAGCCACCCATATTGCCACATCAATAAACTCAAAAATACTCATCTCAAAAACAACAGGCTTCATATCAATAGCCCAATTGGTAAACCTGAGATAATAAGCTGACACCCCTGCAAATATCAACATAAGAAAATCCAGAGGAACCTGGAGAACCATGAGTATTACTTCAGAACGCTTCATAATTGCTTTTGTTTGGCTAAATTATATCTATATCATACTTGAAAATGAGCCTCTTTGCAACCTTGACAAAAGGCTCAAATTAAGGTATAGTGTATATTGTCTTGTTCATTACAGATGGTCGCCCGTCTTCGTTCCTCACTCTGTTTGAAACTACGGCAAAGCATGCTCCTTCAAATAAAACTAGGGGCCTGCCCGCCGAAGTTCAAGCGAAGCGAAGAGCGAAGGTGGGAGGAAAGTCCGAACTCCACTAAGTATATACTTAGTATAGGTAGTGGGTAACGCCCACCGGCCCAATGGCAACATTGGTATAGGGAAAGTGTCGCAGAGACTATACTATTTTATCCGCCGTAGCTTCAGCGAAGGTGGAATCAATTATTATTAATGATTCCAACCCTCCTACGCTAAAGCTTCGGCGGATGAAAGAAAGGTGAAAAGTGTATGGAGGTTTTTGCTCTTAAGACAAAAGCTACTATACGGATTGTGGTGGTGACACTACAATGTGATAAACCCTGCCTAGAGAAAGCACAGCCCTTCGACTCACTTCGTTCGCTCAGGACAAGCTCAGACTAATCTAGAATATCTGGTGTCTTGAGTGAACGAACGTGAGCTTCGATTGGAAAAGATAGTGCGTTTGATCACGTACAGCAATGTATGTGACAGAGAAATGACCGTCTCCCGACTTAGTCGGGAACAAAATTCGGCTTATCGTAATAAACAAGACAATAAAAAAACACCGCATTGGTGTTTTTTTATTTGTGCTCAGGAGAAGACTCGAACTTCCACGGGAAAAAATCCCACTAGCCCCTCAAGCTAGCGCGTCTACCAGTTCCGCCACCTGAGCATAATGTTATATTGTAGTTCACTATTCTATCTTACAGGCCAAGTCTACCAGCCTGCCCGCCGAAGCTCTGTGTAAACAGAGCGTAGGAGGGTTCCGCCACCTGAGCAATGTCACTTGTGTCATTCCGACCGCAATGAACCCGACGAAGAAGGGTGAATAAAGTGGAGGAATCTCTTTCCTAAACAATAACTACCTTAAAAAAGAGATCCCTCGACTTAACTATGTAAAAAATTGTATTCTCTAATTTTTTACTTTGTTTCGCTCGGGATGACAACGACGACATCAAAACTTACGCTCCTTGCCCACAATCATATCAATTCGAGATTTTGCGAGCTTAATTGTAATCTTTATTTCTTTTGAAATTTGTCCATCAGTTTCAACAGGAAACGGCGTCTTACTACTCACAACCATTTCTTCAAAAGGAAAAATACTAGGAGATTCATATTGCTCACGCTTGAGCATTTTACCTTTGATGATGGGCCTTAGAAAAGCTTCGAGTTTACCATCCTGAGGATGTACCACGTAATCTTTTCCTTTTCCTGTCCAAATAAATGGTTTTAGATTACATACTACGAGCTCCATCTTGCCACTATTACTTGAAACTTTGAAACTCTCATCATATTCA
>JABGUG010000018.1 GCA_018646705.1 Candidatus Parcubacteria bacterium
CCATATTGTTATCTTAAATACTGTATTTTCATTTATTAATGCTTATATTTTACCTAAAATCTCCCTCAATATCAAACTCTTGACATTTCTTAGGTCACCTGTTATAATCACCTCGCTTTAATTTTCCAAGCAAACTTCATTTTAAGAAACCTATGAAAAAAGATATTCACCCAAAAGTACATCCTGTAGTATTTATTGACACCTCCGCTGGTGCTGAATTTATTACTACCTCAACACTTACTTCAGAAAAGACACGTGAAATTGATGGTGTAAAACATTTTGAAATCAATATTGAAATTTCAAGTGCATCTCACCCATTCTTCACTGGTAAACAAGTATTTGTTGATACTGCTCGTCGTGTAGAAAAATTCCAAGAGAAACAAGCTAAGATGGAAGCTGCACAAAAAACACGAAAAGGTAAAGCTGTAAAAAAAGCTGCACGAGCAAAAGCAAAAGAAGATAAAGAATCAAAATAGCTATAGAAAATTCAAAAGCAGGTCCTTTTTTAGGCCTGTTTTTATTTATATGGTAAAATGTACATATGCTTCAAAAATATATTGATCTCAAAACTAAATACGAAAAACTTGAACAGGACTTACAAAATCCTGCTGTTTTGGGTGACCAAAGAAAACTAAAAAGCATATCTCAAGAATACAATGAACTTGGAGACGTTGTTAAAAAAATTAAAGAACTAGAAAATCTTGAAAAAAATATTGGCGAAAACGAAGTGATCATTTCAGAAGGTGGCGATGATGAACTCACAGAGCTTGCAGAAGTAGAAACTTTGGAATTAAAAACTAGAAAAGAAAATATTGAAAATGATCTCAAACTACTCACACGTTCAACTGATCCTATGGATAAAAAGGATGTGATAGTAGAAATACGTGCAGGAGCTGGTGGAGATGAGGCCGCACTCTTTGCAGGAGATCTCATGCGTATGTACATGAAATATGCTGATAGTCGAAATTGGAAAACAACACTTCTTTCAGAAAGTCAGATTGGAATTGGTGGATACAAAGAAGTGATATTTTCAATCACAGGCACAAGTGTATACAAAGATATGAAATATGAAATGGGTGTACATCGTGTACAACGTATTCCTGATACAGAAAAATCAGGACGCATACACACATCTACTGCAAGTGTGGCTATACTTCCTGAGATCGAAGAGGAGGAAGTGGAAATCAAACCAAATGATTTACGAATTGATACCTTTTGTGCAGGAGGACACGGAGGACAAAGTGTAAATACTACATACAGCGCCGTGCGCATAACGCATATTCCTACTGGTGTAGTAGCACAATGTCAGGATGAAAAATCTCAAATAAAAAACAAAGATAAAGCTATGGGAGTGTTACGTGCGCGCATCTACAAAGCTGAACAAGAAAAGAAAGAAGCAGAACTCTCAGAACAAAGAAAAAGTCAGATTGGAACAGGAGACAGAAGTGAAAAAATTCGTACATACAACTATCCGCAAGACCGTATTACTGACCATAGGATAAAACAAAACTGGAATAATATTGGGGCTATACTTGATGGTGAATTAGATGCTATAATAGCGGCACTTCGCAATGCGGATTATGAAAAAATGGATAAATAAAAAATCAAAAAAACATACCCATAATAAGGATATATTAAGATACAAATAATATATCCTTTTTTATTTTATTATCTCAATCACCACTATTACATTTGTATAATGTAACAACCCCACATGTATCTGTTCACCAAAATAAAAAAAGTTAAATATATAAAAAAGTTAAAAGAACTTTTTATTTTATTTAATAAAAAAATACCAAAATACATATATCCCATCGTAATACTTATTTTGACGATATTTCCTATCTATTTAATATTAAAAGCCCCTTTGTTTTCTGATGATATAAGAATGGTAGGCATAAAAGGTTATATGTTGTTACACCAGATGACTGCTTTCGATCATATAATACAAAGTCAGTCTTTATTTTTATTTACTAACCAAAGATTTTTTCCTCTACATTTATTAGTATTCGATAGCTTTTTTATTTTATTTTACAAAGTCACAATTATAAAAATAATACAATTCATCCTAGTTTTTTTCAACATATTTATATTTACTTACTTTTTAAGTCTGATTAGCAATATAAAATTAAAAAAAATATATTATATATTACCAATTATACCTATATTATATCATTTTAGAGCAGATGCCCACGATCCCTTTCTTACCTTCCCCATATCAATGACACTATTTTTCTCTTTAACATTATTATCCTTCATTTTTTTCTATAAATATCTTCAAAACAAAAAGAAGAAACTTCTTATACTAAGTTTAATATTTCACCTCTTCTGTTTGTGTTATTATGAAATTGCTTACTTATACTCACCAGCTTTTTTCATCTTAGCCATGATCAAAGATAATGGTTGGAAAAAAAGTTTAAAATATTCAATTCCCCATATACTTCTATCGGCTACGGTGATTTCCGGAATATTTATTTTTAGAGCATTGAATAGCTTTGAAACACCTTATACTGGCATAACACCACACTTGGATATTATAAAAATAATTGAAACATTTTATATACAAATAGCAGGGGCCTTTCCTTATTGGAATTTAAGTATTTTAAAAAATCAATCTTTCAATATAATAGACATTTCATACTTTATATTAATCTTTTTCTTATCGTTTAAAATGATAAGTTATGCTCAAAAATACACTTTTAACAAAAAAAAGATTATTTTATTTATAATTTTTGGAATTTACATGATGAGCATATGTGCACTGCCCATAGCCTTATCAGAAAAATATCAAATTGAAGGACGAGCATACATACCCGTTTATCTTCAATATCACTGGTTATTCATCGTGTTATTCACCATACCATGGTTATGTAATTTCTTTAAGAAAAAAAGTTTATTATATTTTTGTCCGTGATCATAACATTCTTTTCCATTACTCACTTATCTTACAACAGAAATTCAATCAAAAGTTATGGAGATTGTCGCATCCTTGAAGAATCTTATGAAAAAATATTAAGCACTTCCGTAGAAGATATACCACAAGGATCACAGCTCATTTTTGTCACAAAAAACTGTATAGTTTATGACAACACTATGGAGGAAATTGATAAAAAAAATTATGTAGCCACACACTCTAAAAAAGACTTTGTAGTATACGACGGTGAGAATAGTTTTTTAGACCAAATGGAAGAGACAGACAACGACATGATCTTAAATCAAAATATAATCAAAACTGGTGAAGACTCTTATAATATCCATTTAGAAAAACATAATGTCTTCTATTTATTTTCTATTATTGAAAAAGGCTCTCCTGTAACTTATATATATAAGTTACATAGTATGGACTTAGACTATGATTTGAATGCTGAAAAAATATACGCACGTTCCTTAAAAAAAATAATATTAAATACAGACAAAAAATTGATTGAATATGAAAATTTTGACAAACCAAAAAAAATAAACCTTGACTCTTTGAACTCTTTTATATACCATGACAATTGGTTTGCGACCACAAATGAATTAAAATTTGAAAAAAGATTTTGGAAAATAAAAAAAGTGATAGTAACATTAGACAATCCAGCATTTGCAGATGGGATAAATAGTCTAAAAATAACTATAAATGACAGGGTTATAAAAAAAGAACTTAACAGAGGAAAAAATCAATTTGAATTTGATGTAAATTATGAAAAAAAATATTTATAAAATTACAATCAGAAAAAACTGCCATACCCTTTGATCTCGGTGTGAGTGAAGACGAAAGAAAGCTTGGTCTACAATTAATAAACATTCGTGTTAAATAATTATTTTATGTTTCGATTTATAAGAAAATTAATAATAAACAGATCTTTTACCCAAACTATTAGTTATTTAATAGACAATTTTTTACCCCCTATACTTAGAAACAATAAATATTTCATGTATCCATTTTTTTATTTTGCGTACAAAGGTAAAAATGTGGATTATTTTATGAATTTCAAATCTCTTTTATATACACTAGATAGTGCGACATTGGAGAAATTATATCAAAATTATGATACTATAGGCACAGAAAGAGAGACGGATTTAACTAAAAAATCCATTAAATATTTTATCAAACATATTGATAAAAATTCAAAAACTATACTGGATGTAGCATGCGGAAAAGGATTTTTGGCAAATAAGTTTGTCAAAATGGGCTATACTGTTTCTGGAGTGGACGTACATGAAGATAAAAAAGATACAAAATTTAGCTACACAAAAGGAAATATAGAAAATCTTCCTTTCGAGGATCAATCATTCGACATTGTAACAAGCACCCACACCCTAGAACATATAATCGATATCAAAAAAGCTGTAAATGAAATAAAAAGAATTGCTAAAAAACAAATTATTATAGTTGTGCCTTGTCAAAATTTTTATTACTATACTCTAGATATGCACATACATTTTTTTCCACAAAAAGAAATGCTCACTTCCTTAATTGGTCTGGAAACTTACTCGATTAAAAAAGTAGGCGGAGATTGGATTTATATAGGAAAAAAATAATAAAGTAAATATGACAAACAATGTAGACCTGAGTATTGTTATTCCTTCATTCAAAGATAGTGAGGCCTTGAAAAAAAACCTTCATTTTCTTATTGATTTTTTGCAAACCCAACAATATACATTTGAAATCATAATCGCAGATGATGGAAGTGAAGACCAAGGTATGACAAAAGAAATAGCACAAAATTTTAACTGCATATATACATATACCAAAAAAAACTTTGGCAAAGGATCTTCAATTCGACAAGGTATGCAAATTGCACAAGGAAAATATAGAATATTTACCGATGCCGATATTCCATATGACCTAAGAGCTATAGAAAAAATAATGCACCACCTATCCGTACAAGAATATGATTTAGTTATAGGAGATCGAACCCTACCAGATTCAAAATACTATACAGAAATTTCTAAATTAAGAAAAACTGCAAGTAAAATATATTCATTTGTTGTTGGGAGATTTATAGCTGGCGGAATGTTTGACACACAGTGTGGCATCAAAGGATTTAATGAAAAATCAGCTACGAATATTTTTGGCCTAACCCGTATAAATGGGTTTGCATGTGATGTAGAAATATTATACATAGCACTCAAAAAAAATTACGACATCAAAAAAATACCAGTACAACTGCGTAGCCAAGATGGTAAAACTGTTCATATTGCAAAACATACCCCTGGTATGCTTATTGATCTGTTCAAAATAATAAGTAATTTTTACAGAAAAAAATACAAAGAAAAAAATGTATGATCAAATCTTATTTAAAAACAAATACACCTCTCATCTTAATACTCATATGTAGCCTGACAATATCAGCAATTTCTATTTTCTATAGAGGTGATTTTACTTTTGATGAAATGTTTAGTACTCACTATAGTCTTCTACCATGGGTAGATGCTATAAAATACTGGGTAATGGAAACAAACCCACCACTCCACACACTTCTACTACGTGGATGGTTGGCTATATTTGGTAATACTGAAATTATATCTAGATCCTTGTCTGTGATCTTCTCGGCCGGATCGATTATATTATTATATACATTTGCACGTAATTTCTTATCACAAAAACATGCAGTATTGAGTTCTTCTATACTTATTTTTTCTTCCTCATTTATTCACTTAAGCACAGAAGCACGCTCCTACAGCCTATTCCTTTTTCTAACAATTGCATCGTTTTATTTGTTTTATTCTATATTTTTCGACAATAAAAAAAGTACTGGCCGAACAATACTCTATATAATTGTACAAACATTATTACTTTTTACACATCTGACTGCTGTGCTTATCCCTGTAATACAGCTCGGGGGTCTTATTTTAAAAGATGAAAAACGAAAAAATAATATAATCAATTTTTTCATTACTCACATAGCACCTGGTATCCTTTTCCTAATCTGGTTTGTACCTTCATTTTTGTCGAAGCTAGGAAGCAATGCTAGTTCTGGATGGTTTTTTAAAGAAGCAAAATATGGTAAAAATATTTTAACTGGACTCATACCACTTTTTGTAGAATCTCCACAAAATGTTATTGGCCTAATAATATCACTTGGCCTTCTGGGAATACTAGTCTACACGATATTTCATATTTACAAAAAAAGAGAAACCGACCATATACTTTCTATTATATTTCTCTGGACAATTGTGCCAATCATCATTGCTAGCTTATTTGGAATATATATCTCAAAGTATATTACATTTTGTCTACCAGGCTTTGCAATACTCATTGCACATGCTGTGGCACAATTAAAGGATAAGAGAATGTATTATGTTACTATTCTTCTTATAGCCTCCATCCTTATACCCTCTGCGTTTTCATATGCAAGCACACCTCTAAAATCTTGGAAAGAAATAACAAAATTTATTAGTGAAAACGAAACACAGAATTCAAAGATCTTTTCTGTACCTTTCAACCAAGAGCTTGTTATTAATAAATATTACCATGGAACAAGTCCTGTGGTGGGTATTTATCCAAGAGAAGACAGTATGAACCTAGATGAACGTATGGTGAGGTACAACTGGCAAGAAATAGAAGTAACACGTCCTGATTTTGAAAAATATATGCGTAACACGATAGGAGACGCAGATAAGATTTTTTTCTTACAATACACATCAAACATAGTAGCCCCACCAGTACCACGTTGGTTTATTCAAAATGATTGGGTACTAACAGACTATTTAAAATCAAAGTATGACATGGATCCCTATGTTTTTGAATTCACAAAAACAAACAGTGCAACAACTTCTACACTCGAGCTTGAAGCAAATAGATAAACTCGACGCAGAGCTTTTAATTTCTCATGTGACACATAAGTCACGTGAGTTTTTGATTGCACATCCGGAATATAAAGTTGGAAAGTTGGAAAGTTGGAAAGTTTTCAAGTTGATAAAAAAACGTGCAAAAGGAATTCCATTGGCATATTTAATTGGACATAAAGAATTTTTTGAACTCGACTTCATGGTAAACAAATATACGCTTGTCCCTCGACCAGACACCGAGACAATGGTTGAACTCGTTTTAGAAAGACTTATGACTTATGACTTAGGACATAAGACTGTTTTAATTGACGTAGGAACTGGTAGTGGATGTATACCTATCTCTATTACAAAAACAGTAAAGACGCGATTTATCGCGTCTCAAAATATAGATATCGTCGCAACAGACATTTCAAAACAAGCTCTCCGCATTGCCAAAAAAAATGCAAAAAAACATAATGTTGAAATAAATTTTTTACACGGCAACCTATTGGAACCAATTATAAAATCCTCCGAACTAAGAACTCTTACCCACGGGGCATCAGTGTTCCCTGAGAACTCTGAACTCATTATTACTGCAAATCTACCATACCTAACTGAAGAACAATTTGAAACAGAACCCTCTATACAACATGAACCAAAATCTACACTTGTGGCAGACAAAAAAGGATTGGCACTTTATGAAAAACTTTTGCAACAGTTTGCCAATTTGCCAATTTGCCAATTTACTTGCTTCTTAGAAATTGACCCTGGGCAAACAACTCACATAAAAAAAATAATCAGACACACTCTGCCTGATTACTCTATTACTATTTCAAAAGATCTTGCCGGGCTTGATAGGATTGTCACTATTCAGAAATAAGTTCCGCCCGTTGATTCAAAACTTCTATCCAGATCTTTCCCGGGTTTAGTGGCTCATCCACTCGCACTGCATCATCATGCTCAAAATTAAACCACCGTGTTTTACCTTCCCTATCAGCCTTCTCCCACTCCATTTCTATCATATAACCATCGCGAAACATTACCGCATCTCCACGTCCAATTGTTTCCATACCAAGACGTCCAACACCATCAAGAACCTCTGTTTCCACATGCTGCACAATCACTGTGTCAGCTTCAATCAAGCCTCCGTCTTTATCTAGATGAGGGTACCCCATTTGGTAGCGTTCGTATTTATTTGTTGAAGAATTAAACTGCCATGTGGCAACATATGTCGGAGGCACAAAAGTAACAGTAAATTCACCAACACAATTTTCCGTGCATTGTTCCCGTTCTTCAAATTTCCACGATTCAATTCCTGTGTTCTTTTTATTTTCTTCGATTTCATCTTTGATCTCTTCTTCAGGACCATAGTCTTCCCAAGCACTCTCCCAAAGTTTTGATGATGTATAAACATTGTGCGGTGCGTACCTATCAGTCGAACGCCAATAGTACCAACCTCTATAAAATTCATTTAAATCAAAAATATCAAACTCTTTTATATCATCAAGAGCCTCTGGTGATCCACCTACGTGCATGTACATTGTATCTTTGTATTCACTAAGCCATCTAAGATAATATGGACGCGCACTACGTACTGGTCCAACTTTTAATACTTCATCGCCCAATGGATACAAAAGCAAAAAACGTGAATAATTTGCTTCCACAGGAGCCTCATAAACAACACGCGCCTGGCTTAATCCAGATTGCGGGCGAGCGTCCGTATGATTTTCCACCATGACCGCAACTAATTTTGGATTTACATCTTTTTCAAATTCTACGCAGATGCCGTCAAGCGTGCGTCTGTGTTCACAATCCTCTTCGACAACGTCTGGTACGGGTCGGTCGCGACCGACCCCTTCAGGGCTTTCACCACCTAAATACCCCCACCCAAAAAACCCAATCAAAATAATCGCTGCAATAAAAATAATTCCTGATAAAATATACAAAAATTTGATCTCATTAAAAACAGGCCCAGACCTATCCCTACTATTCTTTTCTTTAATTTTTGAAATATAACCTAAAACTATTTTTTTCATAAAAATATTAATTTATATGGTTACATCATACACCAAAAAACCATTGCAAACAAGAAAACCACCTATCGGTGGTTTTCTTTTATCAGTATAATTTTGATCAATCTTATTCTTTCTTATCACCCTCTGCTTTAGGCTCTTCTTTCTTTTCATCAGTTTTACCTTCCTCTCCTTCTACTGGAGCTGAGCCATCTTTCTTATCACCTTCTACTTCAACATCGGCAACAGTAGGAGCTTCAGCTTCTTCCATAGCTTTGAGTTGATCTTCACTAAGTGGAGGTGTAACTTTTGCAATCATGTTTGTAGGATTATCAGCAGCTACAATTCCTTCTGGAAGCTTGAGATCTTTCACATGAATTGCATCTTCAAATGTTTCAAGTGTACTTAAGTCTACTTCAATGGAACCAACAAGATCTTTTGGCAAACAACGCACTGAAACGGTGTCTATAGCCTTTGATAGGGTACCACCAAGAGCTTTTACTGCTGCTGGTTCTCCGACGAATTCGAGTGCAATTGATGTTTCCATCTCTACTCCCATTTGAATTTGTAGGAAATCAACATGAACCATATTTCCTTTAACTACATCGTATTGAATATCTTGAAAAAGTACTTTTGCAGGTTCTTTTTCTCCTTCAACGGTGAAATCAACCAAATTTGAATCACCAGCTTCTGCATAAAGTTTTTCGAGCTCACGTGCATCTACCAAAATAGAAACAGGTTCACGATCAGGTCCGTACACTACACCAGGAACTTGACCTTGCGCGCGGACTTCATCTGCATTATTTTTTTCTCTCTTTTGTACAGTAATTGAATATGTCATATTACGTTTTCATTAATAATTGAACGAATGAATTAGATTTATGATAAATAGTTTGATAATAATCGAGCAAATCATCCTCTGTCATCGATTGTCTGTTTTTCAATCTAAACGCGTCTTCAAAGGTGAGATCGCTTATAAGTCCTACAAGCCCTACTCCTACATCAGTCAAACCGACAAGTAGTATAAGTGCATTTTTGCACTTGGAACATGTGATATGTAAGACGTGTGAACCTTGCGATTGATCTACTGTTTTTATAGAATTTGTTTCAAATGTGGCCTCACATAATGGACACTCTTTCATAACCTTGAATTGAGATCTGAGAGAATCTATATGTTGTGGCAAAGGTGTAGATTTTGGCATATTTTTTGCGGGACTACTATAGCAAACTAGCATGCATTCGTCAAGTGGAATACCCTCAAGACGATCTTGCAGCGCTCTCAGCTATACCAATAAGTAAAAAACTAATAATAAGTGAGGACCCTCCGTAACTCAAAAATGGTAACGTAACCCCTGTAACAGGCAAAAGTCCTACAGCAGCACCAATATTGATAATCATATGAAAAAGGAAGATAAGAGAAACACCAAGTACGAGATATGCACTAAAATCACTCCGGCACCCCCTGGCAATCCTTACTAGCCGCCATAATACCAACAAATATAAACCAAGCACAAGTATCACTCCTATAAAACCAAGCTCCTCACTAATTACTGAGAAAATAAAATCTGTCTGAGCTTCTGGCAAAAAATGAAGCTGACTTTGCGAACCAAACCCAAGACCCCTACCCATCATCTGTCCAGAACCAACTGCTATAATTGATTGTGTTACATTGTAACCCGCACCAAGTGGATCTCGTCCCGGGTCTGCAAATGTCATAAGGCGCTCTTTTTGATACCCTTTGAGAAGAAAAAACCATCCGACGACTGCCACAACAACTGCCAAAGCCACGAGTCCTATAATATACTTTCTCTTTGTACCAGTAAGTAAAAGCAGACCAAACCAACTCCCAAGCAATATAACTGCTGAACCCAAATCCGGCTGAAGCATTATAAGCCCTGCCAATACTAATGTCATTACAAGAGTTGCTGCAACAAATTGCCATCTATCAAACCTACGAGCTTGCCTTTCTGTACGCCATGCCAAAAACATTATAAGTGACACCTTTGCAATTTCTGCTGGCTGCAATGAAAAACCAAAAATACGAAACCAACCTGTCGTACCACGAACATTCACACCAAAAAATAAAACTGCCACCAAAAGAATAAAAGCAACCAAATAAGCTAGACGTGAAGTTGATTCATAAAATGAAACATGAAATTGGGACGCAACAAAAAATACAATAACTGCAATAACAAGAGCTAAGATTTGAGTTGGTGTATATATAAGTGTATCCCCACGCGACAAATCAACACTATATATTGCGGCAAGCCCAATAAACGACAGCATGATAACACCAAGCGCCAAAATCCAATCGAATTTTTTCCAAGATGAAGCAAGTAGTGAAAAGCGTATCATAATCTTTTAGATAAATACCCTCCCCTTGGGCAAGGAGAGGGACAGGCAAAATATAAAATGTGTGTTAATCACTTTGAACTATAAAATATCCTTATTTATGTCATTACAGTATTACCCCTCCCTAACCCTCCCCTAATAGGGGAGGGAATGGGTGGGGTTAAACGCAAAATAAATAACCAAACAAATAATTCTTATAACTCTGGGCAACTAACGGAGTGGCATGTATGCCCCAAGATCAAATACATTTATAAGTGGCTCTATCTCTATAGAATCAACCTCTAAACGATCCATAAACGAAGCGCGCTCAACTGATCTCTTTTGACCTGACAAAAATTGCTCAATTTGAAGAGGAGAAAATGCTACCACTTGTCCGCCATTCTTATATATAACATTAAAGGTGCCTTCCCAATAACTAAACAAAGAATCATTTGATACATCAAAACTAATTAGATGAGAACCGGTGCCTTGTGATCTATTTGCAGGTGTAAATTTTACATTATCAACAGTAAATTGCAACCTTTGTTCAATATGTTGAAACGGATAATAAATTTCGTGTGGATCAATACGTTTCCATTTTGTATCAACAAGTCTAAAAGAGACATTGGTAGGAGTGCGTGTGAGATCATGCCCATACACTGCCACATTGCGTGTCTGTCCAGGCAAAACAATCGCCTCATTCACTTCTGTCTGACCATTTCCATAAGTAAACATATACCGCACTTCCGCTATCCATCTTTCATTTGGATTTTGAACAGCCAATAAAAAATCGTATTTCTCTGGCGCACTATTAATTATGCGTTGTGTTTTGAGATTAAGTATCTTAGGAGCGTTGATTTTTATTTGCTCTTGAGAGATATAATTTTGTGCAATACTCGAAATATTTATTTCATCACGTGTATAGTCAAACATTAGATATTTTCCCCAAACAAATAAACCAATACTAATAGTGACAACACTCCACGATGTCATTGTAATAATAAAAATCTTACGCAACAAAATCTTGTGACTTACATACCACTCTGCCATTTTCAAACGTTTATTTGAAAACTCACCAGTCGGATCTTGGTAACGTTCGAATTTTGAAGGTTTTTTCTTGCCTAACATATGGACATAGTATACAACAAAATACTTGAAATGAACATATGGATATGGTAGGGTGAAAATGTTATCCACCTAAATAGGCTACACAAAATCCTCTGCATAAGATACACGGACCACACAAGAAGGAGCTACTCATGACTAAGGCCGAAATCTGGGAGCGGATCTGTATCCGCCAGAACTGGATCTGGTTTCTCCTCGCGCTCTTCGCGTTGACTCTGTGGGCTGCGATCGACGCCCCGAACTTCACAACGTTCGAACGCATCGCGATCGGCGTGGTCACCATCCCGGCCTTCATCGCCGTGATCATCCACGAGGATGTTCGCTTCGGACTGCTCTGGATTGGCATTCCGATGTCGATCGGCATGTTCATGGGGCTACCGCTCCTCACGATGCTCAAGCGTGCTCACGAAATCGTGCTCTGTGTCTCTGCTGGATCGATCGGCGGGCTCATCATGATGCTCGCACAGCGCTGGATCCAACGACGGTTC
>JABGUG010000036.1 GCA_018646705.1 Candidatus Parcubacteria bacterium
CGATGACCATAGTTACCGTCTCTTCCTCTTCGTCCCATATAAAAAATTTTAAAAATAAAACACAGACCCGTAGGTTGTGTGATCATTTTAAAATTCTTTCCTAGTTATAAATACAGTATAGCACAGAAAAATGTGTTTGTCAACTTTTTTATGCCAAAAAATCAAAATATATTGCAAGTGCAAGTGCAATTCCTGAAAAAAAGAAGATAAAAAAGTAATTTATCTTTTCTTTTTTCGAACTAAGCTTACAAAGTATAGATCCGAGTACTTCATATTCGCGTTCAGAAATTTTTTCTTTTGCCAAAATTTTATCAGTCAACTGTGTCTCGTTCAATTCACGGTGAAGCATGTGATCATATTTAAATTTGTATAAGAAAAATATAAAAAAACCACTAACTCCTACATACCATAAAATTTTTGCCCAAATAGGATCAAAATCCAATGCAAGGTTCACTGCTCTGACTGCAACAGTAGCTATAAGTCCAATAAAAAAAAATATCCAAGACACTGGAGAATCAACACATTTATTAAATTTAAAACAATCTGTGCAGACAAATTTTTCTTCTTTCTTTTCCATATTAATATGTGTTAGAAAATAAACATTGCATCCCCAAAACTAAAAAATCTATATCTTTCTGCAACTGCTGTCTCGTAACACTTGAGCATAAAATCTTTATCTCCGACAAACGCACCGACAAGCATGAGAAGAGTGGACTTTGGTAAATGAAAATTAGTAATCATTGCATCAATTACTTGAAATTGAAATCCTGGTTTGATAAATAAATTTATATCGCCCTTAAACGCTTCAAACTTATTATCTTCATAATTCTTTAGCATTGCAATACCTTCAAGCGTGCGTGTGGTGGTCGTACCAACTGAAATCACTCGCCTTCCCTCTTGTTTTGCCTTATTAATTTTATCAGCATTTTCCTGTGTTAATTCTACCCATTCACTATGCATTGTGTGATCATCTACATTTTCTGATTTCACCGGCAAGAAAGTCCCCAAGCCAACATGCAAAGTCACATCTGAAAATTCAATACCTTTTGTTTTTAGCTTTTCAATAATTTCAGACGTAAAATGAAATCCTGCTGTAGGCGCAGCCACAGAACCTTCACTATTTTCATCTGCGTACACAGTTTGGTACATTTCTAATTGATTTGGTTCATCTTTTACATATGGAGGAACGGGAATACGCCCATACTTATTCGCCTTTGCACGAACAATTTCAGCATCATCTGGAAATTCAACCAAAATATCTCCAGATGGCTCTTTTACCATGACTGTGCAATAAAAATCTTCTGCAAACCTAACGTTCATGCCTGGTTTTAATCGTCTACCTGGTTTTCCAAGCACCTTCCACACTCCATCATTTTCCATAGGACGAACAAGAAAAATCTCAATCTCTTGCTGTTTCAAAAGTGGCTTATCTGGAACACCATCTTTGTTTATATCATAATCTGTAGATTCTAAACGACCAAACAAACGAGCTTTGAAAACTTTTGAATTGTTCCACACTAACAAATCACCTACTTTTAAGAAGTCAACAATATCATAAAAATGTTTGTGTTCAATCGACTGCTCTTTTTTGTCGACAACCATACATCGTGAATGATCTCGCGGTTCAATTGACTTTTGCGCGATGAGATCTGTTGGTAAATTGTAATCAAATTCTGATGTTTTCATAAAAACCTCTTATCGTAAATACTTTTGCACATTAATATTATGCCCCTCTAAATTCTTGGCATATTTGACTTCCCCTTCTGTTGTCGTAAGAAAATACCAATATCCATTAGACTCTGGATAGATTGCGGCCATGATAGATTCCAAACTTGGATTTGATATTGGCCCCAAAGGTAGTCCTGGGTATTTATAAGTGTTCCATGGTGAGAGTGATTCACGATCCTCTTTTGTAGTAAACACATCGCCTTTTTTATTGACCGCGTAATGCACGGTGGAATCAGCCTGCAATGCCCAACCCATATCATATCGTCTCCAAAATAAATCTGAAACAAATGCTTTATCTTTTTCACCCCTTACTTCACGCTCAAGCAAACTCGCCATAGTAATAATCTCATACACACTTCTTCCAGAATTTTCTGTATCGTTGTACATCTGATCACTAAATTGTAAATCTCTATGTTGCACCAACTTTAGAATAATATCACTAACAGACGCATTCTTGAACACACGAAATGTATCTGGTGATAAATATCCTTCTAGTCCAAAATAATTTAGTTTGTCCTGCAAAACTACGATATCATCAAATGGTTGTGGGGCGCTCTCTCCTGCTGCTTTGTAATTGTGCGCAGGCAATCCAACTACTTCATAAAATGCTGTACTACTCGCAATTCCTTCATTTTCAAAATACTCTGCAATATCTCTCAAACCCCATCCAGGAATAATAGTAATAGTTCGTTCACCTACGCTTGGATTTTCTAAAGATTCTACAACCCGTGCAAGTGTGATTGGAGAACTTACTGAAAAAGACCCTTGCCTAATTTCACGATCAATTCCTTTCCATACAATATATTTTTTGAAAAGCCATGCATGACGAATTACATGCTCTTCTTCAAGACGATTAGCCAAAACACTCACTGATTCACCATCTTCAATTGAAAAAGTAACAGTATCTACATGCTGTGCTTCTGCTGAATGAATCTCACTATACAAAAACCAGACTCCAACTATGATACAAAATGTGATAATTAATAGTATTAATTTTTTCATACACTCAATAAATTATTTAAATTCAGCACCGCCCCATTCGACAACAGAAAAACCTCGACGATCAAAATTATCAAATATCTGTGGCTCGACTTCTATTTTTTCTTCCATTCCCTTATACATCATAAAAACCCTCAACATAGAGTCTGGTTCTGGTGAGATAGCAAGAGGAGCAACCGAAGTATACTCATCACCAGTAAAATGAATATAATTATAAGGACTGTCTTGCATCAAGGGATACCAGTACACAATAAACTCATTATACTCATGTGGCAAAAGTCCAATCTTAGGTAAAATATCTTGCAGAAATTCTCGTGTATGATTTCCTTTTACTACAAATCCTTTTGTCATATCAATGTCTAAAGGTTCATCAAAAGCCCCTTCCCAAAACAGATAACTATATTCTCTATTATCTTTGTGGTTTATCAAACGACCATTAGAAAATGCAGTGACAGACCAACCTCCGATTGACTCATCATATTTGGGATATTCTGCAATTAATTCTCCTTTAAAATCCAATTGTACTTCTACATTCTGTTCTTCTTCAGGATAAAGATAAATGACTGGCTTACCTGCCTTTATGCACATGTTATTACAGTCAGACAAAAATGGATTCTCATTTTTTTCCGTAGATGTGGTATTTGCTTTTTTTTCCTCGCAGGATTTCACAC
>JABGUG010000062.1 GCA_018646705.1 Candidatus Parcubacteria bacterium
GAATACCCGCAAGCCGTAAATCTTGCATATCAGCCAAGCTATCAAATGATCTCAAAAATTGTTTTGCATGATTTGGATCTATGCCAGGAACTTTGTCTTCGGACGCAGCGCGTAACCATTCACTATCTGTGCTTTCTGGTGTAACGGCTGGTTTTGTGGCATGCCAATCGTAACTTTCTGTTTCTGGATTATATACTTTTTGCACGTCTATTTCTGCACTAAATCCATCACGATCAAAATTAAGTATTGCCGTACCATATGGAGTAACTTCTATATTTTCGATATCAATTTTACCTCCGAGATGTTCAAGTTCTTCTTTTAATGCATCGTCAGCAACTGTAATAGCCCCTCTTTCTTCAGCAAACTCTGCTGCAGCGGCTTTGCGTATTTCAAGTTCAGTTGGTTGTACTGTTTCTGTAGGAGCTTGTGTTTCTGTAGCTGGTACATCTGGTGTTTTATCTCCAACTACAGGATCTCTAAATTTAATATGTTCATGACTCGTAACTGTAGAACCTTCTTCTCCAACCACACGAAAATGTGGCTGACCTTCTGGATCAGTAAATAGTTCTACTTGCGCACCTTCGTGAACAGTCATAGGATATCCCCATTTCCCATCTTGGAAAACAAATCCCATATTTTTTAACTCTTGGATTTTCCACGTATGAATTTCTTGATCACTCATACCACTCAAAGAATCATTTCCAGCAGTTACTTCACGCAATGCACGATTTACACCATGGAGAATACCTTCTCCTTTTTTGATATCTTGAATATTTAGCGAACTTACTTCAGGAGTACGAGGTCCAGCTTCTACACCTCCAACTACTTCCTCTCCACCAATATCTGCAGTATCTATATCCTTTGGATCACCAAATGGTGCCCCTGTATCCGCTCCTTGATCAGCAAGATCTAACGCATCTCCAGAACCAGAACCTGCAGGAATAGCTTCAGCAGCATCCGTGCCATCTGGAACAAGAGTAGACTGATCTGGATGTGCTTTTGCATATTCAACAGCTGCAGCGCTAACAGCAGACGCATCTAGCGTGCCTGATTTAACATCATCGAGTACACCCCAATCACGTAACATATCGCCAGAGCTAACATATATAGCCCCAGCACCAATTGAACCACCCAGCAAAGCACCTCCTGTGGTATATAAAATTGTATTTCTATTTCGTTTACCCCATGCTGCGAATTTACCCCATAGCCCTATCTTTTCATCTACTGCTTTTGATAGCTCATCTCCTCGAGTGGTCATTAATTCTTTTACTTTGTCTAGCCTACCTCTGTCTTCTTCTTTTTCAAAAATTATACCAGCACGTTCTGCATCACGAATAGCAGATCTAATGTCTTGCATAAACATCTTCACGTCTGGTGCAATGACTTCTCCTGTTTGTAAATCAATAATAGGATTATTATTGGCGTCCACCAGACAATTCTTTTCTACTTCTCTACCACGAATTTTTACAGTTACTTCTTTTTCACCAACAATACCAAATGCTGCCATATCTGCAGGTGATGCATTGGCACTGAGTAGACGTTTGAGTGAATCGAGTTCTCCTCGTACATTTTGCTTGTCTGCATCAGACACTTTATTCCATTCACCTTTGCCTTTTTTCAATATTGTCTCAGTCATTGTACGAACATGAGCAACACGTTCTCCAGTTCGATTCATTGCTTGATTGCGTATTTCACGTAGATCACGTGCTTTTCCTTCTTTGTAACCAGCCGTACCACCAAGTACCGCACCAAGTCCAGCACGTCCCCATTCTGCTCCTACAAATATTGCGGCTCCGACAACAAGACCTCCAGCAGTACCCATAGCAACGCCCTTTTTACCTGCATAACTTTGTACTGCAGCTTCAATCACGCCTTTAATCTTTGAATCAGTAATTTCAGAAAGATTGTGTTCCATTTTTTCACCGGTACCAGTCATTTTTGAAATAGCGATTGCAAGTTTTCTTTTTGTATCAGGACCTCTATCTTTGAGTTCAAGATTAGCGAGAGCTTGTTCATAAAGTGCACGTCCATTTTCTTTTAGATCTTTTGCCTCACTTGGTTCTTCTCCACCTAATTTATGCATCTCAGATGTAATATCACGCAACGTTTGTGCCATTACACCAGCAAACGAAGGAAGCTCTTCCATAATCTTAGGCTTTTTACCTGGAATTGGTGGAGGGACAGCTCCAGAAGGAAGTAGGTTATCCATAACCTTCTCTGACAATTCTGTCACTATAGCACCACGTTTACTTTCCCTAAGCTCTGCCATCTGACGTTCTTTGCGATCTTCCATCCTCTTGTGACCAAAAATATATTTACCTATAAGAGCACGCGCACCACCAGCTACAGCAGTAGTACCAACTGCAGCAAGCGCAGCGAGAGTCGCGCCACCAGCTGTAGCCAAATTCGCTACAATTGCTATTCCTGTAACTGCAGCAATATTCGTGGCCATACGCCCTGTAATTTGACCCCATTGTTTTTTCATTTGGTCTCCCCATGTAATACTTTCAGATACATGACGATGGACAACTGCTTTTGCCATCTCATTCATAACATGAACAGATCTCTCAGCAAGCTTATTGTCCCACAATGTTTTAAATTTTTTCCAATCTTTGATACCAGAATCACGCAATTTCTTGAGTACATCTGCAGGTGGAGGGTCATCTCCATCAAAAATATTTTTGAAAATATCTAATGCTCCTGTAGAAACTTTTCCCGTTGATTCATTGATTGTACCTTCGTCAAATAATGAAGTAACTGCGGCGCCGACTTCAGTATGTCTCATTTTCATGAGCTCTTTCATAAGATATTCTGGAATATCAACAACAGCTTCTTTCTTTTCTCGTCTACTATCTGTCGCAGACTCGACTGACTTGTATGTTTCTTCTACTTCTTTTTTGATTTCTTTTTGTTTACCTGAAAGAGAGATCTTTGCATGATCTTCTTTTAACGTATCAATATATGTACTAATAACTCTCACCTGATCTTCACGAATCTCACGTAAACGCTCTGATTCGGTCATTCCTGTCTTAAAAAGTACGATTCCCGCAGCTTTTGCTGCATCTACTGATTGTAAATTTTTAAACTTATTTGGAAGTGTGTTTTTGTATGTTTCTACTGTCTTATACAATGTCTTATAATCATTTTCTGGTTTACCATTATTTTCCTTGAGTGGAACAGAGGTAAGTACGCCATCAAGACTAAGCATTAATTCTTGTTGTAATGTTGCATAATCAAATGTTTCTTTTCCTTTTGGAACTTTTGGTTCTTCATATCCCTTTCCTTTTGCACGGTCATCAAGAAGAGCATCCAAAACCTGTTTACTAACTTCGAGATAACGTGAGCCTTTGGGATCTGTAGGTTTTTTATAATCATCACCAGCTCCATTTAGATCAGCTGTTTTTGCAAAACGATCTTTTTTCTTTAGAAATTCTTTTCGAAGTGATTCAAGCTGAGTAACAATCTCTTGATCTTCTGTCGAAAGACGTGTATTTTCTATAAAATCAATATACACTTGATCCTCGACCTCTTGTTTTTGATCGGCATATGCTCGTGAATCAGCAACAGGTAACTTCACATTATCGCGTCTAAATGAACCAGGATGACGTGGTTTGCCTGCATGTGACTTGGTTGTTCTATCTGTCCACGTTTGTTTAGGGCCAGGTCTCCTAGCATCGTCCCAATCTTCCATATCTTCCTTATATCGTGTCAACTTATCATCAAATTCCTGTTCTTTTTGATCACGTACTTTTTCAAGCTCCTTTGTTTCTACTTTTTCAATTTTTGATATTTCGTCTTTTACTTGCTTAGCCAATGCTTGTTTCAAATCTTTTGCATGTTCTGCTTTTGATTCCCCTTCTTTTGCAGCTGCTTCGCGCTCTGCTTCTGTCATTACATGGTGATAATCAGGAGAACTTGGGGCAGCACCTGGAGTAGTCGTGAGAATATCACTTACTTCTTCTTCAAGTGCCTTGATTAATTCATCTGCTTTTTTTGTAATTCCTTCGATACTATCTTGAAGTTTCAAAGCTTGCTCTTTATCCTGATCAGACATTTCTTCGACATTTGGAATTTGTGCAGAAATTTCTTCTACCATTTTTTGCATGTCTCTATTTCGATCAGAAAAATCTATTTGTTTTTGAGATGGTAATTTAGCCAATTCTGTTTGCAAAGCTGCAAGACGATTGTCGAGCTCAATATTTTCAATCCAAATATCAAGCAATTCTTGAGGAACACCGATATGTTCTTTTGTACTACCAGGACCAGGCTCAGCAATAGTATATTCAATACGCCCATCTTCTGTAACATGAGTATCTTTTAATTTAAAATTTCCAAGCTTAGCATCTTGGATAGTATCTTTACCAATACCATGATATTTCACGAACTGTGGTGTTTCACCAACAGTCATCGGCGGAATTTTCGTTCCACCCACACTTACTTCTAAACGTAATTTACCATTATCAAAATCAGACTCCTTAATATCTTCTACTAAGACACCTTGCACCCAATCACCATCTACATTTACAACAATGTTGGTATCTTTTTTATATGCACTTAAATCCCCCATGTCTTTAAAATGTTCATTTTCTGGCCTTTCGGTTGGGTGTGTATGTATATCTCGAGGCATATGATTATTCTTTTATAGAATGAATGGTATGTAAAATATCGTGAATCCTATTTTTGTCAACAAAACCACGGAGCTCATCTGCCAATGCACGTTCCTCCTCTGATAGTTTGTTCCATTTTTCATCAAACTGTTTGTACAATTCTTCGAGACGACGTATTTTTTCTTTTGTCTCTTCTGATTGTTCCTTTAGTTGTTGTGCTGTTGGCAATGCCATATTCCCCCAAAAATTAAGAAATTTGTGAAAGTGTTTGTTTTAATTCTACTGCAAAATCTTCTAATGTTTTTTTGACTATCTCATCAAAATTTGAAACATGTGTTTTCCAAAAATTACGAATTGCTTCAGGATCCGGCTCAGGTAACTCAAATACTTTTTTGAGTTCTCCTGCAGCTGACGGATCTAGTTCAGGAATAAGTGCAAGACCTACTCTACGCTCTGCTTCAGCAACAAATTGTGGAAGATATTGATCCTTAGTTTCTTCGGTCAAACTCTCAAGACCTGCACCTTCAAGTGTTTTTTCTATAAATGAACGAAGGAAATCAAATTTTACGTCTGATTGTTCTTGTGCCATATATACAAATTAAAATAATTTAACTAATAAAATAAATTTATTTTTTAACGACAACTAAACCACTTAACAACACACCTACCATAAATCCAAGTAGGATATTGAGTATTGCATTTGGTCTAACAGGAAATTGCGTAACTATTGGTTCATTAATAACTTTTATTGTTACATCTCCTCCGACATATTCCCAACCTTTTGCTGACAAAGCATTCACTGCTGCACCAGCAAGTAGAGCTGCCTGTTCTCCATCTGGATGATATGTACTTACATTTAATACTCCTGTTCCATACACTACGGATGGACTCATTGTCTTATTCCAAAGTTTTCTTTTTTCTCGTTCATTTCGTTCGTCAAAACGTGACCAATCAATAGCAAATTCTTTCTGGTCTTTTACTTTGTTATAAAAGTCATTTGTACGCATAACTTGTGCAATATTTTCACCTACACGTTCTGCAGAACGTACAACAGTGTATGGGTCTACTCCATAACGTGATTTTGAAATTATAAGAACCTGAGCATCTGCACGATAGCTAAGTGGAAAAAGCATGGTAACAATTCCAGATAATACACCAAGAATAATACCTACCACGAGAATAAATTTCCAACGTTTTTTTAGAAGATACAATGGAGAGTTGTGTAACATAGATATTAAATTTACAATTTTTAATTTGAAATTTTAAATTAACAATAGAATATAGCACAAAATTAGACTTTTGTCAATATATTTAACCAAACTTTTGGCTAATATTAGCCAATCTACTTGGTTATTATTATATCAAATTCTTGAGCTTTACGCCACACAGTAAGAACAAATTCTTGAGATGCACTGAAAAGCTCTCGAGAGAGGGTATTTTCACTTAGCTTTTTGCCCTCGATATTCAAAATTATATCCCCCACTCTTAAACCTCTAGGGTAAGCGCCTACAGACGTAACATAAAATCCTGCATCTGGGCCACTATCTGATGCATCTGTATTATTGTTGTATACCATATATCCTTGCCACGTAGAAACAAAATCATCCAACTGCCCCAATCCAAGTACAAATGGCATATGGTGCTCAATAGACCATGCGCTATGTAGTACATCTGATGAATCAACAAACCCAAGCAAATGACCCTGCTCTGTCAAAACGATACCGTCTTTATAAAAACTTGGTTCAATATTTAAAAAACCCGTATCACGATCAGATACAAAAGGTGATCCTAAAATGGACTCTTGATCTCCAATAATACGAAACTTCCACTCCCCTTCATGTACTGACCAAACTTCAGACCCAGAATCCAATAAATTCCAATCTGGGAATGACATGACACGAAAATCATTGCCCAAAAATTTGAAGTAAACAAATCCTGTCTTTGCGTCAAATAATGTTTTTTCAATATCGTATGAAACACCATTATTATTTACTACATCAAAACTAGAACTACGTGATGGTGTAAAATCTGGCATATATGTTACTCCCCAACCATTTGAACTAAGCATTACTACCTGACCAATATATGAACTTTTTGAATACAGACCTTCTCCAACAGCTTGAGTCTTATTAAAAATACGAAGAGTACTCACACCAAAGCGCTGTGCTACTGATGCCTCTGGTCTTTGGTTTGTACCATACAACTGTGGTGTGCGATCTACAAAATACAGATTTTGATTTGGATAAAATGTTGGCTCAATCCATGCAGATGTAATGAGTGCACCTGTCACACCAGCCAATACTGAAACAAAAATAAAAAAAATCACATTGCGTATATTTGACCACAGCGTACGCATAGTAACTGAGCATGATTTGTGTGGAAGATGAGGAGGATGAGAATTCATAGGAGATAAGGATTAGGAAATATTTGATGTAATTTTTAATTTAGAATTTGAAATTTGAAAACAATTTTTAATTTAATAATTTTAAATTATTTTCAAATTGAAAATTTTTAATTTTAAATTTAAAACAATCCTTATTTCTTAATCGTTAATCCTCACTACTATATCCAACGTATAAAATATAAAACTAAAACAAATAAAATACCATTTGTAATCAAAAATCCTATTTGCTTTTTCCAAAGAATTCCTTTTGGACTCAAGTGAAAACGGGCAAACAATTGAATCATATACCATAGCCAAACAAGTAAAAATCCAAGTGCCAAATATCCAAATGGAAGTAATTTCATTACCCACATAAGCTCGACTACACACAATGCAACAATAAGTGTCCAAATAAATAATTTATCAGCAGTGAATTTGAAATACAGACTCCATATCATAAAAGCACCTACACCTGCATATGCACCACCAGCAATACTTAAAAAAGCAAAAGGAAATCTAGGAAAATATAAATAAAGTGCAAACAATCCTACAAAAAATGCATACACATTAAACACGTACAACATCATCATCATACGACGCAATGGTTTTTCTTTTATATGGATCGCATGTTCAAGACGTGGTTCTGACCAATAGGCAATAAAGAAAAAAACAATGGTAGATATAATTACAAAAAACCATCGTAGCCACACGGTTTCAACAAGTAGCAAGAGCGTCAAAAAAGATAGCACTGTCATAAAATTAAGTGCTGTCTGATGTCGAGGAACGTGATATTTAAATTGCAAAAGTAAAAAAAATCCAAACCACAAAGTAAGACTCACACCAAACACATAAGGATTTGGAAATACGGTAACCAAAAACAAAACTGTTGGCGCAGACATTGTTGAAGCGATACGTATCCATGCAGGACGCTTTGGATTCATAATTAATTGATATGAAGATTTTTAAGAAGTTCCAATAGTTTACTGTGTACTTCATCTGGAGACTTAGAAACTTCTGCGCGCAAACGGACAATTGATAACACAACATTAAGATGGTCTTCTTTCATTTCTTTTGGAACACGAACTGAAAGTAACTTGTTTTCTACACGTAACAAAATATCATCAATTGAACCATTCTCATCAGCTCCCAATTCTGACACAATCTCTTCTACCGCCTCATTATATTCACCTTTGAGCTCCTCTGTCGTTAGACTTGGTAACGCAGGAGCTTCTACTTCATCTACTACATCTGTCTGAGATTTACTATTAGAACTAGTACCCACCTTGGTAAACAGCATAAATACAAGAACCGAAAAAGAAATAATTATCCCAAGTGCAATAAACCCAAATATCCAAAATACTAAATCTGGTTTTTTCCTCTTGTGAGTAAACATAATTTTATATTAAATATATGCCAAAATTATACAACATTTCCCTCAATCTTGCAAAATATTTAAAAAACGCTATACTACTGCAATATGCCTACATACGCAATAAATAAAAAAGCAAGATTTGACTATGAAATCCTTGAAACGCTCGAGGCTGGTTTAGTATTGACTGGACCAGAGGTAAAATCTGTAAGAGCCAAACAATTGAAGCTCACTGGTGGATTTATCACTATTCATGACAATGAAGCAATTCTCAGTAATGTGAGCATACCTCTATATAAGTACTCTACTATAAAAGATTATGAACCGGACAGAACACGAAAGATACTCTTAAGTCGCAAAGAAATCACTTATTTAACAGCAAAATCACAAGAAAAGGGCTTGACAATTGTACCTCTTTCTGTTTATACTAAGGGTCGTTATATCAAATTAGCAATAGGTATTGCTAAGGGTAAGAAAACACGTGACAAAAGACAAGTGATAAAAGATAGAGAGCAAAAACGTGAAGCAAATAGAGCGATCAAAGAATTCAACAATTAAACACTAGGGGATGACAGGGTTCGATAGGTGGACCTAAGTTATCTACTTACACACATGTCGAGGTTGGATATTTTCCTCGTTAATGCCAATATCCAAATTCTAAGTGCAAACTTAGTAAGTCGAGTTAAAAACGCTGTTGCTTCTGCATTCAGTGTTCCAACACTCGCATCTGTAGTGGCTTAATAAGCCTGCTACCATCACTTCCGGGATACTCGATATCGGGTCAGTGGTGTCAACTTATCGAGCGTAGGCCATAATCCCCTCCTGTGGATCATGTCTGAACTCAATTCAGGACTAGCTATCCGTTATTTTGCTGATTTTCTAGCGAATAGTGAAACACCAAATCAGCTACGCATGTAATAGTGTGGTGGTAACCCATCTACACCCGGGTTCAATTCCCGGCATCTCCACTCAAGCAGTAAAAAGTGGAAAGTTTATAAAGTTAAAAAGTTACTTTATAAACCTTAACAACTTTATAACTTTAAAAACTAATTATGCGCATATCACGAAGAAAACGTCCAGAAAAATCACTCATACCTCATTATAAAAAGAATAATGAGATTCAGGCTGAACAACTCCTTGTATTGGGTGAGGAAGGACAGAGTCTTGGTGAGATGTCAAAACGTGAAGCCCTTGATATGGCTCTTGAACAAGAGCTAGACCTAGTGGAAATCAATCCAAAATCAAATCCACCGGTTGTAAAGCTCATTGATTTCACTGAATTCAAATATCAAAAAGAAAAAGAAGCACGAAAACAAAAAGCTCATTCACGTGCTAGCGAAACCAAAGGGGTCCGCCTTTCAGTCCGTATTGGTAAAGGAGATCTCGAAATGAAGCTAAAACAAGCAGAAAAATTCCTAAACCGAGGAGATAAAGTCAAAATAGAACTTCAAATGAAGGGTAGAGAAAATGCACGCCCAGACCTAGCCAAGGAAGTAGTAAAAAACTTCGCTGGTGACCTAGCAAAAGCTATGGAAGTCAAATTTGAACAAGAAGTGGAGAAACAGGGCCGAAAAGTGACTGCTGTGGTAGTCAAAAAATAACCTTATTTTAAGCATAATCCCCTACTTTTAAGGGGATTTTTCTATACACAAGTATAGACCTTGACGTAAAGCTTCATATAGTATATAATCAGAGCGCCCCAAAAAAGTACATTAATAAAAAATTATGCCAAAAATGAAGACACACAAAGCGACAGCCAAGCGATTTAGTGTGAAAAAATCAAAAAAAGGCACCAAAGTCTTGAAACGTACTGACGGTCAAGACCATTTTAATTCACGCGAAAGTGGAAAGGTGAAACGAAACAAGCGTTCTGATAACACCGCATCTACTCCGCTCAAGAAGACTGTTCTTAGAGCTCTTCCTTATAGTAAGAAAAAATAGTATATGCCTAGAGTAAAACGAGGAGTACAACATGTAAAACGCCGCAAGGCAGTCATGAAGCGTGTAAAAGGCTATGAGGGAGGAAGAAAGAACCTCATCAAGCTAGCTCAAACAGCTGAAACCAAAGCAGGTGCTCACGCATATCGTGATAGAAAAAACAAAAAACGTACCAACCGCCGACTATGGCAAGTAAAAATAAACGCTGCCGTACGAGCTCTTGGAACAACCTATTCTGTATTTATTGGAGGTCTCAAAAAAAACAACATTGAGATCGATCGTAAGGTGCTTTCTCAAGTAGCAGAACATCATCCAAAAGTATTTGAAAAGATTGTAGAAGAAGTAAAGTAAATACTACAAAATTAAAAACAGTCCTACATAGGACTGTTTTTTTATAAATATACTATTCAGAAAACTATACAAAATAACCAAAGGGGGTCCGGGGGAATAGCTGTTTGTCCCGATAGAATCGGGATTGGTTACAAAAAGTAAGGGAAGAAAAATCGGACGGTGTATTATTGTTAAAAACCATGCAACCCCTCCGCCCTTCGGGCACCTCCCCTTAAAATGGGGAGGGGCTCAATAAAAAATAATGGCTATAAACCATTATTTTTTTATTTAACTAACTATTTTACCTAGGTACTTGATTCAATATTTCCTGAATTTGTGATGGATCTATCTGTGATCCTGTACCTCGTAATTGTTTGAATATCTCACCAATATCTGTCAAAGGAACTCCTTGCAATCCAAGCATCGAACTGTACTGCTCCCACAAACTTGACATAAGTGGCGGTAAATAAATAATACCTATAATAATAGGAGCTACAATCAAAAGTAAACGCATATAATTACCAATAACCATCATGGTCATTCTATGTTTTATTTTTTTGTTTTGATTGTAGATCACCTGTGACCACTTGATATTTTTTTCAATGAGATCCTTCAATTCATCGTGAACAGGCGTCACTGGTACAATTGTTTTTATTGGACTCTCATGCGCTTCCTCATCTTTTGAAGCATCAGGTTTCTTTTCCTCTACATCATCAATTTTTTTCTTCTTTTTAGGCATAATAAAATATAATTAAAATTAAGCTTTTTTCTTTTTTGGTTGCAGTGACTTAATTTCCTTTTGGAATTTCTTCACATCTTCAAATGCACGATAAATTGATGCAAATCTAATATAAGCCACCTTATCAAATTTCTTGAGATGTTTCATAACAAGCTCCCCCACTTCATTGCTTGTAACCTCACGCTTATTCTTTTTTTGTATATCTCGCTCAATATTGTGGACCATTCGATCGAATCTATCTTGTGTATATGGTCGTTTTGACAATGAATGCAAAATACCTTTCTCAAGTTTGTTGCGTGAATAGTTTTCACGTTTTCCATCCTGCTTTACTACTACAATATCCAAAAGTTCCATTTCTTCAACAGTAGAAAATCTATACTGACACTTCACACACTCACGTCTACGACGAATCATATTTCCATCATGAGTCACGCGTGAATCTACAACTTTTGTCTCTTTTGATCTACAAACTGGACACTGCATATATAAGTAAAAAGTTAAAAAGTTGAAGGTTATAAAGTCCACTTAAAGTATAACATTAACCATAGAAAGTTAAAAGCCTCTATATAAGAGACTTTTAACTTTATAACTTTATAAACTTGTAACTAAATCCTACATCCCCATCTTCTTTCGGATAAATGCAGGTATTTCCAAATCTTCCTCATCTCCCTTTGTTATAGGTTTTGGCTGAGCTGAAACAGGTCGTGGACCTTCATCAACTGACTTTGTAGTAAACGTATTAGTGCGCACTACTTCTTCTGTCTTTTCTTCTTTTGGCTCTTCTCCTGAATTTTGTTTTTTGGTAAATAGATTTGATTTAAATTTTGGACGCTTTGCTGTGAATACTTCGAGTCCAGCATTTTTAGAATCAGCATTTACTTTTGCTTCGCGCTCACGTTCATCAAATCCAGTCGCAACCACTGTCACACGCACATCTTCACCCATAGATTCATCAACCACTGCACCAAAGATAACTTGCACATCATCATCAGCAGAACTTGTAATGACTTTGGCTGCTTCCGCAACTTCTTGCATACCAAGACTAGATCCACCAGTAATGGTAAATAATATACCACTCGCTCCATCAATAGATACTTCGAGCAAAGGACTAGATATTGCAGCCTTTGCTGCATCAACTGCACGATTGTCTCCAGAACCAACACCTATACCCATGAGTGCAGAACCGGTATCGCTCATGATAGATTTTACATCAGCAAAATCTACATTAATAAGTCCAGGTACAGTAATGAGCTCTGAAATTCCTTGAACACCTTGTCTGAGTACATCATCAACAATTTCAAATGCATCTAGAAGTGATGTCTTCTTATCAATAATTTGTAAAATTCGATCATTTGGAATAGTAATTACCGTATCGACATGTCTAGCCAAGTCATCATGTGCTTCATCAGCTATCATCTTTCTTTGGGGACCTTCAAAAGAAAAAGGTTTGGTAACAACCGCAACAGTGAGCACTCCCATATCACGCGCGATTTCTGCTACAACAGGTGCTGCCCCAGAACCAGTACCACCACCAAGCCCACATGTAATAAAAATCATGTCAGTATCTTTGAGTGCCTCTCTAATTTCATTTTGAGCTTCCTCTGCACTGCGTTTTCCTTTTTCTGGATCCATACCAGCACCAAGACCACGAGTAACAGTCTTACCAATATGTAATTTCTTTGGTGCACCATTATGATGCAGTGCTTGAACATCAGTGTTCAGAGCAAGAAAATCTACACCTCTAATACGACCCTCAACCATACGGTTCACAGCAGATCCTCCTGATCCTCCAATACCAACAACTTTAATCTTGGCAAATGTCTCTACATCTGGTTTTACTTGTGGCATACGTATTTTAAAATGATATATAATAAACTATATCTGAACACAATTTGTATTCAATAACCTGTATTGACTACAAAATCTGTATTCAGCCTGCCTGCCTGCCGGCATGCAGGTACTGATAGTGTATAAGTTTTGAGATATAGTGTCAAGCTAAAGATACCCAGTGTATACACAATAAAAAAGAACGCCTTTTGGGCGTTATTTCCTATTCCTTAGTTATTAACACTTAACCCTTCTAAGGTATTAGATTCTTCAATATACCCTTCACTTTTTCTGTAGCTTTACGTGTGACATTAAGAGATCTTTTACGTCTACCACCACCTGTCATAACACTCCCCCATTTCACAAGTCCTATGGCTGGACCAAATGCAATATCATTTATTTTGTCTGAAATACTATCTACACCAAGCGGGTATCCTAATTGTGCTGGCAAAGACAATTCTTGTTTTGCAATATCAATGATTCCATTAAGTTTTCCACCAGCCCCAATAAACACAACTCCCGCAGGCAGCATGCTACTACGTTCAATAGATGCAAGTTCTTCATCTACTTTTTCTAAAATTTCACTTACCCTGGCTTCAATAATTTGTGCGATGTAATATTTAGTAACCACTTCTGACGTGTCGGCACCTAAGTCTTTCAAATCAATTGATTCTTTCTTACCTATACTCTTGCTCACACACTCACCATATTCAATTTTTACTCTCTCTGCCACGTCAATTGATGTTTTAAGACCAAGAGCCAAATCATTGGTAATATGAGCAGAACCAATAGGGATTACAGCACTATGTAATACATCTCCATCCTCATACACTACTATACTTGTGGTTGGTCCACCAATATTTACTACAACACACCCAAGCTCTTTTTGTCGGTTACTAGTAACTACCTCTCCCGCTGCTAAAATTAAATACACAAAGTCATCTATATCCACACCTGCTCGGTAGACTACTTTGCTCAAATTTTTGACATGTGAAGTTACACTATGGATAATTTTTGTATCCACTTCAAGGCGGACTCCGGTCATTCCCACAGGATCCTTGATACCAGTTTGACCATCAACTGAAAATCCTCGTGGTAATACATGCAAAATTTCATAATTTAGTGGTGTAGAAATTGCCTTTGCAGCGTCAACCGCTCTCTCTATATCCTCTTCTGCAATCTCCCCGTCTGTACGCGATACTGCTATAACACCTTTGCTTTCTTGTGTAATAATTTGATTGCCAGAAACACCGACCCATACGTGTTCAATAGGTACACCTACAATCTTTTCAGCCTGTTCAAGTGCGTTTGATACAGCAGAAACAGTATCTTCAATACTCGTAATCTGACCTTTCTGAATACCTTCTGAATGGACCTCTACTGCACCAACGATTTGTAGACCATTTCCACCCTCTTTTGAGACAGTTAGTTGCCCTATTACAACACGAACAGCACTTGATCCAATATCAAGTCCGGTTACTATTTCTGTGTATGTCTTATTTCTAGCCATAATATACGATATAACAGGCGTATTATAACATGTTTAAAATACTAGCTCAACTATGTAAGGCATAAAGATAATATATCCTATAACAAGAGATCCTATAGAAGATATCAGGACCGCTGCTGCCATTACATCTTTTATTACCTCGACATGTCCATGTAATCTAGGCTTTAGCAAATCCAAAAATTTTTCAATAATAGTATTTATAAATTCAAGTACAACAACCAAAATAATAAGTAGTAATATAACTATTCGTTCAGATGTCCGAACACCTAGTGCAAACATAGATACTATGACAACTAGAGCAAAAAATAACTGAATTCTAAAATTTTGTTCATTCTTATATACAAAAGATACCCCTCTGCCAGCATCCTTAAAGCTTTGTATTAACCTTTTCACATTCATAAAAAATGTTTTACTAAACGCTCTTGCAATGAAAACATTTTGTCTGCATCACGTTTTTTTATATGATCATACCCATCCAAATGTAATACACCGTGTATTAGCATACGTGTAAGTTCTTCTTTTGAACTAATTATATGTTCGCGCGACTGTTTATATATTTGAGGAATGGATATAAATATATCTCCAAGTTCAATAGGACTACTTGAAAAAAAATCCCCCTCTTGCGACGAAAATGATAATACATCTGTTGTAGACTTTTTTCCTCTATATGTCGTGTTTAAACTTTTCATTTTTGTATCCCCTATCAAATGTACGCTAAGAGATCCTTTTTCTTTTTTTATTTTTTTTAATACAAAAAAAACAACATCTTTAATATAACTATCTGTGACACCAGGACGTGCCACTGTTTTAAATACGAGGCACTCCATAAATATTAAAATTCAGTATTTGTTGTAAATTGAGTATCTTCCTCATCAACAATAACATCTGATGTAGTGGTTGTATCTACTTCTACCCCGGGAAATAATTCTTGATCAGGCAATTCTATATCAGTTTTTTGAATACGAAATCCTTGGTACATCATCTGTACCACATGACGGTATGCCACAGGAGCACGATCTTTTGGATGATAAACAATCACATACATATATCTATCACTGTCGAAATATGCTACAAGACTATCTCTCCTGTACCATCCTTTTTGTTCAAATCGATTAGTAAAACCTTTGAGATCATTAAAAAACTGTCCTTCTGTATTTTGACCAAACCATTGAATAAATGTCTGTCTTGGCTTTTTCTCAAATACACGAACCTCAACATAATCCCCAGAAATAGAGCTAAACAACACTTGTAGCTCTTTTGGATCCACATTTCCAGCTTGCCAAGATAAAGGATAATATATTCTATATCCAAGTGGATTAATATATTCCTGAACAAGACCAGAATCAATTAATTTTACTGGAGCAAAACCTTTAGGATTGTATAAATTAAATATTTCTTGACCATCAAAATATCCGTCTTCATCAGTATCCCAAGTCCCACTATCAGTACTAAAAAGTTCTTCTTCTATATCAGTTAAACTGTCCCCATCCAAATCTGTTGTGTCTAACAAGAGTAATGGTGGAAATTCTAAAAATGTCGCTTCCAGAGACGGACTACTTGTAACAATATCTAAAGAGTCTTCAGTACTTGTCACAACTTCTATAGTCGACGTAGGAACCTTAGGCAGCTCAACTATATCTGGTACGGAAGGAATTTCCTCAATAATATCTGGTGCTTGTGTTGTTTTATCCTCTATTTGTTGCTTTGCTTTGTTATATTGTGCAAGATAATACCAAGAAATAGCCACTACTACCAATACAAATACTACGGATGAAGAGACAATAACTATTTTCTTTTTTGGTCCTGAATCTTTTTTTAGTTTTGATATTTTTTTCTTTGGATGCACCTCTTTCCCGTCTTTTTTTATAGGTTTTTCCAAATCATGTGTATGATAAATCTCCGGATCTTTACCTCCATAAAATACGTCTGGAATCGTCTGCATTTTTACAGATAATTCTTTTTTTTCTTCTTTATTTTTCTTTTTTCTTCCAAACATATTAAAAAGTAAGAGTGTCCTTGTAATAAGATACTTAGATGCTCGAGTAATTAAGCGTTGTCTTCAGTAGATGTTGGAAGTTCAAACAATTTTCCAGGTCCTGTAGGACTATAACCATTTTTAATTTCAGCCCCATCTGAATATGTATCATTGTCTGTATCTTCATCGAGTGGATCAGTCTTCCAAATTGTTACTTCGTCTCCATCTCCAAGCCCGTCTCCGTCTGTATCCCAATTTAGCGCATCTGTATTAAGATCAGCCTCTCTAACATCATCTAACCCATCTCCGTCTGTATCAACAGGCTCCCCAAATAAAATTTGGTCTTCCAAATCAATGTCAGTAATGGGATCTTCTGGAACATCAGGTGTGACTGGAACATCAGGAACCTCAGGAGTCGTAGGTAGTGTAGGTACATCTAAATTGTCTAGATCAACATCTTCTGTAACCGGAATATCAAAACTATCTTCTCCACCGCCTGAATCTCTCATAAATGACATATAAATCCACACACTTCCCACACCAAGCACAAGCACAATCACTGCTATAACAATCCATAAAATTGTTTTTCTACTTCCTATAGGTTCTTTGAGTGCATATTCATCTCCACCTCCAGTTGCACCTGCCATTCCTGGTGGAGGTGTTGTCATGTCTGCCCCTACTTGAGGTTGTTGTGTAGGAGGTTGTGAATAAGATGGCTCATATGGTCTTTGAGGCATCTCAGGGGCCGGTATTGCAGGATCTATATCCATATCTGGTACAGGAGCAATTGGTTGTAGTGGCGGTGGCTGTGGTGCAGCAACAGGAGCAGCATCTTGCATAGGAATATTTTCCACCTGGTCTACAGGGGCAATTTTTGGTTTTAGTACACCTGCACCAAGCGCAGTAGGTGAACTAGGTTTAGTAGGAGCAGGAATATCATCTTTAAGATCTAAACCTGGCGGAGGTGCAACAGTATCGTCAGCCCCTGCCAAAATATCCTCTGGATCCCCCACGGGTAGATTACCTGGAATATTTCCTGCATTTTTTGGTTGTTGATCATCAAACATACGTGGTTATTATAGTATTAAATATTTAGGAATGATAAGTAAAAAATAAGTTATTGATCTCTATTGCAAAGCCCCATCACCAACAGGATTGTATCCATTAATAATTTCTATCCCATCCCTATAACCATCGCCATCTGTATCTGGATTTGTAGGATCAGTACCATATTTTTCTATTTCAACATTGTCATTAATCCCATCACCATCTGTATCTGGTTCCCATATATCTGTATTAAATTTTTCTTCATCCTCATCAGACAACCCATCATTATCTTTATCCATATTATACCACACAGGCTCCTCTTTTGGTGATGAAGGTTTAAAATCATCCAAATTAATATTTTGATTTTCATCAATTATATTTTTTATATCTTGTACATTATTTTGATCTACTATATTAGTCGTCTGATCTAATTGAGTCGTATCATTTGTAATCTCTTCTTTGTTGAAAAAAAATATATAAAACACACCAAACACAATAAGTGTAATGAAAATTATTATTGCGATTATGTTTCTTACCGTATGCATATATATATTATTATTTCTAATTTGAGCACTTCTGTGTATTAGGCATGTTCTCACGTACCTGACACATGTTTGTTTCTATATTACCGCCAGAAAGATCTTCAGAAAAAAGATCGAACTGCATAAGACTTCCAGCAATATTTTGAATATTAAATACATGCCAATACATTGCTAACGAGTTGTCAGATGTGGTAGCTTCATTAATATGATATGTAATATCAGGCTCATACATAGAATATGTAGGTATTTGACCATTTCGAGGCTTATATACATCAACCCAAATATCGTAATCAGTGTATTGACCTATAGGCCCATTAGGAGACATTACTACAAAACCTATAGATTCATCATTTAATGGATCCGCTTTAAATGTATATGCCTGCACGCCAGTATCATCGCCTTTGGACGTAAAGTGAGTCCACGCATTATTAGATGAAACACACGGAGGGTCAGCAGGATCTGGAACCCAATACCCATCTGCGTCACGTGCTACCGCTCTACATATTTTTTGATCAGCGACAGAACCTAAATACGAAACAAACCCATCTCCATCTCTCCAAAATCCTCCTGTAAAATTGATATCAGGATTTTTATTTCTATCCCATCTTACTACTACACGAATTTCATCTTGTCTTACTGCTGGAGAGACGACAAAATCACGTTCTACGATTCCTGCTTCATTATCTACCTGATAAGGAAAATAGGTGCCGTGATTAATATACGGCGTACCTACTTTTTCACGATTAAAATAAACTGAATAAAAATCACTACATTGAGAATCTGTTTCAATGCCCCACGTAGTTACACCTGTAGTAGGGTCTCCCCCCAAAGTTCCAATCTTATAACCAATTCTTTTTTGTTCTGTATATGGTCTCATTTCTGAATCAGACAAAGAACCTGAACCCATATGCTGTGAGAAGTCAACTGGGGTTTCTCTCAAAAGACCAAAATACTTAGAATACATTCCTTTGATCATATAACCGCTATCACCTGGGACAGTAGCCCAATCAGTATCTCCTGGCTGACCAGTCATTACATTGAGTACAGACATTTTTGGTGTCACACCACCC
Organism: Candidatus Parcubacteria bacterium; assembly: GCA_018646705.1. Lineage (GTDB taxonomy): Bacteria > Patescibacteriota > Patescibacteriia > Magasanikbacterales > UBA922 > BM521. Next base: position 19,338 of record JABGUG010000062.1, read on the forward strand.
TCTGAGAGAGGAGCTAAGCCACATTGTACACACTTATCGGTATTGAGTTTCTGACACTGATTATCACAACTAACCGTTCCAAATACTGCATTATTAGAACTATCATGCAAAACAGGAATCTCCCTTGTGCATACCCATGAAAGCTGTCCATTTGGATACGTAGAACTTGCCATATATACCAATGATTGGCTTCCTTGTCCATCAAGTGAATAATCACAAGTTTCTAAAGGATTATTATTCTCATCATAATCAATCTCACCATTTCCACAATATTTGTTTGAATCAATTGTCTCAGTTCTACATCCACCAAGTTCAAGTGTTCCTGCGGTACAATAGGTACACGAATCTCCATACTCTGGAGGACAAAGTACACCATTTTGATCTCCCCTATCACACTGTTCGTTTGGCTGGTTTTCTTCTCCATCACCACAGAATGGATCTGTTGTTGGAGTAATTTCTATAGCACACACTTGAGAACATCCATCACCACTTGTATTATTTCCATCATCACACTGCTCAATCCCTTCTTTTTCTCCATTACCACACACTGCACCTTGCGGCAATGTACAATTATTCAGACATGCGTCTGTATTGTTAGTATTTCCATCATCACATTCCTCATAGTCCCACTGTGTCACACCATCTCCACAATACTCGCCAAAATTTTGACAATCAAATGAACAACTACCTGCTGGAGAAAATGAATAATCTTTACAACCAAGTAATTCTACTAATACATTGTAAAGCTCTTGTGCATTAGTTGCTAGATATGAATGTTCTGTTCCACCTGCTTGTGCAAGACGATTTAACATAGGGTCATCATAATCAAAACCAACGACATAAACCGAAACACCTTGTTCTTCTTTTATCATTGTTATCTGATCAATGATTTCTTGAGTTACATATTCTGTCCTCTCTTCGCCACTCCAATTAAAATCAAAATTTGTTTGATCAATAAGTGCGCCACCCCAGGTTGGTTCGTCATCATGCATTTTAGGTACAGTAGGAGCGCCGTCAGTTATAAATACCAAAGATTTTTCTCGAAATTGATCTAGATCAGCATCATTTGCTTTTGTAAGAATATCATTATCATATGCATATTTAACAGCTTTTGCAGACGGGGTAGCCCCACCAGATGCACTTACACCATAATAAATTGCTTTTTTATCATCTACTAATTGTTGTGTGTTGAGTAATGTCAAAGGAAATAACTCTGTAGGATATGAGAACCAATTATCAATCCCCTCACCTGCTGGCCATACAGCCATACCTATATTCATTTGATCATGTACAGAATCTACAAGCAAATCTATTCCTGATAATGCATTAGTCCATTTTGAAGCACTGTCCATAGAACTCGATCTATCAAGCAAAATATAAATATTAGGTTCTATCTGTTGTCCAGTATCCAAAATATATGTACACACACCATTAACTTCCTCACAAAATTCTAGAGGATCACCATTTGCAGAATAATTTAATACTTCATCTTCACAGCGTCCACCAATACGCCCTGTGGTTATACATGCCTCTGCATTTAATGCAGGAACAGTTAAACCATCACATCTACCATATTGACTATTCTCCGACCCCTGATCACACGTCTCTCCCTGCTCCCAATCAATTTCTCCATCTCCACACACTGCCGTGGACCCTTGTGAACACACATCATATTCCCATGCACACTGATCACTACATGTTGCCACTGCATATTCGCCATTAGTACACTGCTGTAATACACCACTATCATTATAAGTATACTGAAGGATTTTTTGTTTATTTGGTGGATCACACTCTTCAAGAGCTGGATTGAGAACTCCGTCCCCACACACACCTTGATACTTACTCTGAATTTGTCCTGGCGTACATGATCGTCCAAATTGAACTTTTGTCGTATCAATAAATTGACTTACAAATGCATCTGATGATTCGAAAAATTCAAATGGTGCATACAAAGTATAGTCTTGTGTAGAACTTGCATATTTATATTCATACACTTGTGCATACTGCGGACACTTAAATGTAGAGCTTACAGCATTCACACACGTGGCATCATCATGATCCTCACACCCTACCCATCTATTTATAGGATCAACTGCCAAACCACCTGTATGTTTTCCAAGCAAACCCCAAGAAATCTGCCAAAGAGAATTGGTATATCCTTGGACATATGATCCGCTTGGGAAATCTATCTTGAAATCATCTGTACCAATTTGATCTTGATGTCCTGCAAAATATTGGTCTAAACGCGACTGTGACACACGCAAATCTTTCAACCTGTTAATATCTCTAAAAAACTTTGCATCTTGATTTGAACATATGCCGTTTGTTCCTGATTTTAA
>JABGUG010000057.1 GCA_018646705.1 Candidatus Parcubacteria bacterium
CCTGCCACTTCAATATTGAATCGTGTTTTGATATAGAGCAAGGGATACCAGGTGAAGTAGATATTGGTATTATTGTTGATTTATATAATGTAATAAAAAAACGCAAGATAGAGATGCCGGAAGGATCCTACACCACGAGCTTATTTGAAAAAGGCTTACCAAATATAGAAGCCAAAGTGATGGAAGAAGCTGAAGAAGTGTGTCGTGCGGCTCGAGAAGAAACAAATGAGAGAGTGGTAGAAGAAAGTGTTGATGTAATATATCACCTCATGGCACTCCTGGTAGAAAAAAAAGTAAAATTACCAGATATATTAAAGGAGATAAAAAAACGTAGAAAGTAACCCCTTCACAGGGGTTTTTTATTACCCTTGATTCTACAAGTCATGTATAATAAGATATACTGACACGGAAAGGTGGCAGAGCCCGGTTTAATGCACTGCTTTCGAAAAGCAACGATCTTGCAAAAGATCCGCGGGTTCAAATCCCGCCCTTTCCGCAATTAAAACTATATGCCCTACACAAAAATCACAAAAGATCTCAAAAAAACCGCAAACAAAGAAAAAGCAAAACTTTTGATGGGATTTTTTAAAACAGGAAAAGGACAATACGGGGAGGGTGATATATTTATTGGTGTTACAGTGCCAAATATACGAAAGACAGTCGTAGAGTATTATGATGAAACAAATTTTGAAACAATACAAAAACTTTTGGAAAGTGGGATTCATGAATATAGACTAGCAGCACTTCTCATGCTCGTAAAAAAATATGAGACTGTAAACAAGGTAAAGACGCAAAATATTGCGTCTCAACAAAAAATCTATAACTTCTATCTCAAAAATACACAGTATGTAAATAATTGGGATTTGGTCGATCTCACTGCACCAAATATTGTAGGCACATACCTACTCGACAAACCAAAAGAGCGAAATAGACTCTACACCATGGCAAAGTCAAAGGACCTCTGGAAAAAACGAATTGCTATTCTCGCGACATTCGCGCTTATAAGAAATAATGAAACTAAAGACGTGCTCGCCATTTCTAAGATTTTACTCAAAGATAAACATGATCTAATCCACAAAGCAGTGGGATGGATGTTGCGTGAACTTGGTAAAAGAGTTAGTCAAGAAAAAGAAGAACAGTTTTTAAAAAGACATTATAAACAAATGCCTCGGACTATGCTAAGATATGCTATAGAAAGATTTGAAGAAAAAAAACGACAATCATACTTAAAAGGAACTGTATGAAAATAACCACCCTATCATGGAATGTAAATGGTGTAAGAGCGGCAGTCAGCTTATGTCATCTTGAGGAGGCACGACGAAAGATCTTTCTTACCGAGAACTATTTAAAATACATGTTTTCTAAATTAAAGATGGTTATTTTAAGAAAGATTCTTCGCTTTGCTCAGAATGATAAATGTGTACTATAAAACAAACAGTATGAAAATAACCATCCTATCATGGAACGTAAATGGCGTACGCGCTGCAGTCCGAAAAGGATTTACTGATTTTTTGTTATCAAAAAAACCACATATCTTAGGAATTCAGGAAGTAAAGATCGATGACACAAAACGCAATATCGAAAAATTTGATTTTGCAAAATATAGCGAACATTGGAATTCTGCTGATCGTCCTGGATATGCTGGCACAATGACGTTGTTGAAAGAAAAATCTCAGATTGAAAAAAGATTTATTAGTCACACAACTGGTATTGGTAAAAAAGAATATGATACAGAAGGTCGTGTCCAAACACTTGAGTTTGATACATTTTATGTAGTTAATGCTTATTTCCCAAATACACGAGATGATTTATCAAGACTTAAGTTCAAACAAGACTTTAATAAAACATTTTTAAAATATATAAAAAAACTTGATAAGAAAAAACCAGTCATTGCTATGGGGGACTTCAATGTTGCCCACACTGAAATTGATTTGGCTAGGTCAAAACCAAACGAAGGAAACGCAGGTTATACTAATGAAGAACGTGCAGACATGACAAGGTTTCTAAAAAACGAATTTGTGGATACATTTCGAGAATTAAATCCAAAGAAGATACAATACAGCTGGTGGACATATCGTTTTGGCGCACGATCACGAAATGTCGGATGGCGCATAGACTATTGTCTCGTAAGTAAAAGAATAAAAAACAAAATTAAAAAAGCATTTATCTGGGATCAAATTCCGGGTTCTGACCATTGTCCGGTTGGAATTGAAATTGATATTTAAATTTTATGATTATAAAAAATCCAATTATAGACCAAGACTTACAAAAACTGGATCGCGAGATTCAAGAACTTGTGATTCAGGCTGACACTGCACAAAAAAATAAATTTATGACTGCAAAACCATGGCTGTGGTGGAGCATAATATTAATATTATATGCTCTAGGCATAAGTGTAGCGTATCTTGTAATAATTGCTGCACCATTTATTACAAAAGATTTTGAAAAAGTAAAAGATATGTGGTTTGTCTATCCACTACTTCTAATTTTTATTGTCCCTATTGATATATGGGCATATATAAGATTTGATCGACAAATTAACTCAAGAAAAAATTATAATAATACCTATCTTTATATTGGTCCTGAATATGTTATGGAACGCTCAGGAAGCAGGATAACAATTTTACCAAAAGAATATATATTGTATGCTTATGAAGATTATGGCCCATTAAGTTCTCACATTGCTTACAAAGATATATTTGGACAAAAACAGTTTTATGAATTTATGAATTGTGATGAAGGTGCTTATAAGTACAGCACTATTAGAAAACAAGATTTTCAAAAACCAACAAACATAAAAAGGAGCGGTCTGGTGTATAAAACAAATGATATAATTGGACTTCCCTCTCCTATACGAAAAGCCATCATGAAAAAATATAAACTCACTTTACCAAAAGACATGAATATGATTGATAAAGATGAATACGATGAAGAGCCGCCTAAGCCAATAACCATATGATTGGAAAATATTGTTCACTCAACGGAAAATTAACCAAAACAAAAAAAGCAGTCCTCCCGATTGATCATATTGAGTTTGCATATGGTTTTGGGGTATATGAAAACCTACGAATGAGAAAAGGTTTTGTTTACCATATTGAAGAGCACATAAAACGTCTATTTGATTCTGCTAAAATTATAGATTTAAATCACGATTTAGATTTTAAACAAGTAAAAAATTGGGTAGAAAAATTAATAGAAAAAAATAACATAAAAAATGGAAATATAAAAATGATTCTTATTGGTGGAAAAAAGCCTATTCTTTATATCTTCATGCTTCCACCAAAATATATTGAAAAAAAAGAATACAGACAAGGTATAAAAGTTACCACATACAATTACGAACGTTTTGCACCACAAGCCAAAGCTCTAAACATGTTACCAAGCTACATCATATTCAAACGCGCACAAAAAGAAAATGCATATGATGCCTTACTTATTGACAGAGATGGAAATATTATAGAAGGTACTCGCTCAAACTTCTTTGCAATAAAAAATAAAACACTTACAACTCCCCCGCTATCGGAAGTTTTGGACGGAGTGACCAGACGCACAGTAATAGAATGCGCAAAACAAAATGGATATAATATAAAAGAAGAAAATATTCCACTCAAAAACATTTTTGATTATGATGGGGCATTTCTAACAAATACATCAGGAAAAATAATGCCAGTAAAAACAATTGATGAAAAATCTTTTGATATAATTCCTGATAATTTACAAACTCTGAGAAAACTTTATGACAACCACATCTCACACAAAGAATAACACATCACAAATATCCCTAATACTTGCAAATATTATACCTTTATTTGGTGTGTTTTTTTGGGGGTGGGATGTAGCAACAATTATTTTCCTTTATTGGTTTGAAAATATTGTAATTGGATTTTACAACATCTTTCGAATGAAAAAAGCAGCACAACATGCAACACACATGGAAATCAACAAAGAGAATATTGTTGTCAAAACCGAAAAGGACAGAAACAAAATAAAAACAGTGACATACACATTTCTCATTCCATTCTTTATAATTCACTTTGGTATTTTTTCACTTGTACACGGAATATTTGTATTTACTATGTTTGGCATACCAAACATGACAGCAATCAGCTTACTTATTGCCATTGGTTCTCTATTTGTAAGCCACGGAATTTCTTACTCGAGAAATTACATAGGAAATCAAGAATATATGAAAACAAATCCAGCAATACAAATGTTTAAACCATACAAACGTATTATGATAATGCATTTCACCATTTTGTTATCTGGATTTGTATTACTCAGCATCGGAACCCCAATCTGGTCACTTATTATTCTCATTCTCATAAAAATTGGTGTGGATTGGAATCTTCATATGAAATCTCACACATCATGGCTTGGTGAACAAAAATAAAATACTAACTAAAAATAATTAAAAAACTCCAAACATTAGTTTGGAGTTTTTTATTCTAAAATAATCTATCTAATAAAATATTCTACTAGCTGGCCAACCGCATACCCAACAAGCGCAGCCGCACTAGCAAGACCAAACATCTCAAGACCTGCCTTCCACCATTTTCGTTTAGTAAATTTAGTAGTCCCAACACCTACGAAGAATAAGCCTGACAGAGTAATTACAATAGATATTGGTAATGCATATGAAATTGGTAATACAAAATATGGAAGAAGAGGAATTGAGCCACCAACCACATATGAAAAAAACATTGTAATACCATTTGTGACTGGATTGTGCTTTCCAGTAGTATCGACAGCGAGCTCATGCACAATCATTTCTTTCAAAAATAATTTTTTGTCTTGTGACGCAGTTTCTGCCATAGTTTCTGCTAATTTTTTAGGCCACCCATCTTCTATATAAATATCTTGCAATTCTTGTTTTTCTTCTTCAGGAAAATCTTTAAGTTCTTGTTTTTCCTCAATAATTTTTCTAAGATCTACATCTCGTTCTGATTTATTTGAAAGATAAGAACCAACTCCCATAGAAATAGATTCGACTGAAATAACAACAACCCCAGAAAGTACTACAATAAAATAATTACCTGTTGCTGTAGCTATCCCTGTTATAGCACCGAGTGTAGAAACCATACCATCTTCAACCCCAAAAACTACTTCTCTTAATAAGGGTAGTATTTTTGATTTTTGATGATGAATAAAATTTGGATTGTAATTATGGCGTATAGTCATATACATCTTTACTAAAAGTGTGTATAGTATAAAATAAAAATAGATTTATGACCAGGCCGCTCAAACATGTACAAATAGTTCTTCGTGAACTCACAAGACTTTTCCCAAAACCAGATACACAGCTCCAATACAAAACACATTGGCAATTTTTGGTTGCAGTAGTCTTGTCTGCCCAAACCACCGACTTACAAGTAAACAAAGTCACAAAGGTTTTATTTAAAAAATACAAAACATTCGATGATTATACAAAAGCAAATATAAAAATATTTGAACAAGATATAAAATCAATCGGTCTCTATAGAGGTAAAGCAAAAAACATATTAGCTGCAGCAAAACTACTCAAAACAAAATATAATGAACAAATTCCAAAAACGTTAAAGGAATTAATAGAACTTCCTGGAGTTGGTAGAAAAACAGCAAACGTGGTCCTCGGACATCTCTACAATATTCATGAAGGAGTTGCAGTTGACACACATGTTGCACGATTATCTAAACTTTTTAAGCTCACCACACATACTGATCCAAAAAAAATTGAGCAAGACCTCATAAAAATTATTCCTCAAAAAGAATGGAGTAATATAAATCATCGCATGGTGTGGTATGGACGTGTGTATTGTTCTGCAAGATGCACTCATGAAGAGTGTCCAATTGTTGCTAAGCTTAGCAAAGAAAAACTATACTAAAGTTATCCACTTTTCACTCACATATCCACATTTGACGTGTCGACCCTCCCGTTTTATAGTATAAATAGTCCGGTAAGTGCGAAGGTACTTCAACGGTCGACACGTAGCACCCATCCACGTGTAAAAATAAAAGGATGGCTAAGGCTAGTAGCTATGATAGAGCGAATGCCGGAGACCACCTGACGCTCACAATAGCACCCATTTGTTCCAGGGAGGCTTGGTATGGGGATATGCTATAGAAACGCCAGGTGGTTTTTTGTTTAAAAAAATCAGTTGCAAACCAGCCGACTATCACGTATTATATATACACTTAAACCTAGTTACTAATTACTAGTTGCTAATAACTAAATATTATGTCAATCCTCATTTCTGGTTCCCTCGCTTACGATTACATCATGGACTTCCCTGATAGTTTTAAAAATCATATACTCCCTGATCAATTACACATTTTAAATGTTTGCTTCGTTGTGGAACAATTGAAAAAAAATCTTGGTGGATGTGCTACAAACATTGCGTATACAATGAAATCGTTAGAAGAAAATCCTATAGTTCTTGGACCTGTTGGAAGTGATGGTGGAGATCTTCTTGATTTTTTCAAAGAGAAAAAAATTGAAACAAAATATATTACAAAATTAAAAGATGAACTAACTTCTTCTGCACATATTACAACTGACAAAGATGACAATCAAATCATTGCGTATCACAATGGTGCAGGAAATAAAGCTACTGAAATGAATGTGATTGATATAAAAGAAGAGCTAAATCTCGCGCTCATCACCCCAACAAAAAAAGATGCAATGATAAAGCACGCACTAGAATGTTATGACAAAAAAATTCCTTTTTGCTTTGATCCAAGTCATCAGCTCACTGCTTTTAGTGATCAGGAACTCGCTGCCACAATAGGCCAAGCAAAATTCTATATTGGTAATGATTATGAGATGAAACTAACAGAAGAAAAAACTGGCTGGAACACACACGACCTTCTTGAACATGCTGAAATTATTATTATTACGCTTGGAGACAAAGGATCACTCATAGTAACAAAAAACGAGTCAATCGAAATCAATCCATGTCCAGCCGTGTCAGTCGAAGACCCGACTGGTGCTGGCGACGCATATCGTGGTGGCTTCTTTTCTGGATACTCTCGTGGCTATGATTTGAAAACATGCGGACAGATGGCAAGCGTAGCGGCCACTTATGCTGTGGAACACTATGGGACAGTGAGTCATTCATACACTATGGAAGAATTTGAAAAAAGATATGAAAATACATATGGTGAGCCGATTAGTTTGAAGATGTAGAAATAATCTCTCAAGGGCTTGATTCCAAGCCAAAAACACGCTATACTACGCGTGTTTTATTTTTCACAAAAATTATGATTCTTCCAATTTTCTTCATCATTTTAGGAATTGTAATCCTCCTTTTTGGCGGTGATATATTTGTAAAAGGTGCCTCTTCTTTGGCTAAAAGAATGAAAGTGTCAGCTATTGTTATTGGCCTTACTGTTGTTTCTTTTGGTACCTCTGCACCAGAGATGGTCGTAAACATCTTCTCTGCTATACAAGGATCTGGAGATCTTGCTATTGGTAATATCCTTGGTAGTAATATTTCAAATATTTTCTTGGTTCTTGGTATAGCGGCGCTCATCCGCCCACTGTCTGTAAAAGAAGGAACCACCTGGAAAGAAATCCCACTTGGATTTTTGTCAGTTGTAATTTTATTTATACTTGGAAATGATATATTGTTTGGAAATAATGGAATTGACGTACTTACACGAGGAGATGGACTTATACTTATTAGTTTTTTCCTAATCTTCCTTTATTACACATATGGACTTACCAAAGTTGAAGGAGAAAAAGAAGATGTGGAAAAACATTCTTTAGGTAAATCTATCTTGTATATTGTATTAGGTATTATTGGACTTGTGATTGGTGGTAAATTCATTGTTGACAATGCAGTAATTCTCGCACGTATGGCAGGCTTGTCAGAACTCTTTATTGGTCTAACCATTATGGCAGTTGGTACCTCACTACCAGAACTTGCAACATCAGGAATTGCTGCATATCGTGGACACGTAGATTTGGCAGTTGGTAATGTTGTTGGGTCAAACATCTTTAATATTATGTGGGTTCTCGGAGTAACGCCTATCATTGCGCCAATAAAAATGAATCCTCAAGCAAATTTCGATATCATGATAGCTGGACTAGCTGCATTTATATTATTTGTTTTCATGTTTACTGGTGGCAAACGCCGTAGACACAAATTACGACGTAGCGAAGCAATAGTCATGCTTCTTATGTACGTTGGTTATATTGTATTTATTTCATTTAGGGGGTAGGTTCGATGGTACTGTCATCCTGAGTGCAACGAAGGATCTCTCTTAAGGGTTGTGGGGCTAACACACCCAAATATGGTTAGACAACATAACTATTATGTATATATAATGGCAAGCGTCAGTAAGGTATTATATGTAGGGGTTACAAATGATTTAGTACGTAGAGTGATGCAACACCGATCGGGGTTACTTAAAGGATTTACTAAAAGATATAATTGTAAACGATTAGTTTATTACGAACATTTTACAGACATAAGAAGAGCTATAAAAAGAGAAAAAGAATTAAAAGGATGGAAAAGATATAGAAAGATTAAACTTATTGAAGAAATTAATGTTGAATGGTCTGATAATTACGAAACCATAATAACATTTTCTAGAATAAAACCAAGATAAATTATTTAAAAATGAACGAGGTAGGAGAGATTCTTCACTGCGTTCAGAATGACAAAAAAAACGAATATGGACTATAAAATCAAAGACCTGTCACTAGCCGAGCTTGGACGCAAAGAAATTCAAATCGCTGAGCGTGAAATGCCAGGACTCATGGCAATCAGAGAAAAATATGCAAAAGAACAACCTCTCAAAAACGTAAATGTCATGGGCAGTCTTCACATGACGATTCAAACCGCAGTCTTAATAGAAACTTTAAAAGACCTTGGTGCAAATGTTCGCTGGGCATCATGTAATATCTTTTCAACACAAGATCATGCAGCAGCGGCAGTGGTACGAGATTCAAACGTACCTATCTTTGCATGGAAAGGTGAGACATTGGAAGAATATTGGTGGTGTACTGAACGTGCTCTAGATTTTAGTGGCAAAGGACCAGATATGATTGTAGACGATGGTAGTGACGCGACCATGATGATTCATGAAGGTGTAAAAGTAGAAAAAGATCCTAGCTTACTTGAAAAAGACTATTCTAATGAACCAGAAGATCTTCGTGAACTCATGGCATGCCTCAAAACAGAATATGAAAAAAACAATACTCGCTGGACTAAAATGGCAAAAGGCATAAAGGGCGTAAGTGAAGAAACTACAACAGGTGTTCATAGACTCCAACAAATGGCAGATGCTGGGACACTTCTCTTCCCTGCTATAAATGTAAATGATTCCGTAACAAAATCAAAATTTGATAATATTTATGGTTGTCGTCACTCAGTAATTGATGGGCTCAATCGTGCAATGGATGTAATGATCGGTGGTAAAGTAGCTATAGTTTGTGGATATGGTGATGTAGGAAAAGGATGTGCCCAAGCTCTCAGAGGGCAAGGAGCTAGAGTAATCATAACTGAAATAGATCCAATCTGTGCACTCCAAGCTGCGGTAGAGGGCTATGAAGTTACGACTGTAGAAGATACACTTGGACGCGGAGATATTTATGTAACCACCACAGGAAACAAAGATATTATCCGCACCGAACATATGGAAAAAATGAAAGACCAGGCTGTGGTATGTAATATTGGACACTTCGATAATGAAATCCAAGTAGAGCCTCTTAATGAAAATAAAAATATTACAAAAGAAAATATCAAACCACAAGTTGATAAATATACTTTTGCAGATGGTCATGCAATCTACATGCTCGCAGAAGGACGTCTCATGAATCTCGGCTGTGCTACTGGTCATCCAAGTTTTGTAATGAGTAATAGTTTTTCAAATCAAGTTTTAGCTCAACTAGATATTTGGAAAAATGATTATGAAGTTGGAGTTTATAGACTTGCCAAACAATTGGACGAAGAAGTTGCTCGTCTACATCTTGCAAAAATTGGTGTAAAACTCACTGAGCTCACAGATGATCAGGCTGATTATATTGGTATAAAAAAAGAAGGACCATATAAACCGGAGCATTACAGGTATTAAACATACTTAGACATTAAAATTACAAACTAAATAAAAGAATCTGCATTAAAGCAGATTCTTTTATTCCTATTACACACAAATATTTTATGTATAGTAGGAAGTTCGGCCACGGGCGCGTCACTTCCTCCTGGGATATGTGACGGTGTGATCGGGCCGAAATGGCCCTCTTGCGTGCCTAACGCGAATCAGGCATGGGAGGAGGGAAAGAACAGGTGGGATTCTCTAGGTCTCGGTCTTGGGCGCGTCGGCGTCCGCGGCGGGCTCCTCGGCGGGCGCGGAGGCGTCCGGGGCGGGCTCCTCGACGGGCAGCTCTTCGTTGGCGGGCGCGGCGGCGTCATCGGTGGGCTCGACGACCGGGGCAACCTCTTCGACGACGGGCTCCTCGGCGACCGGGGCGGCGGCGTCATCGGCCAGCTCTTCG
>JABGUG010000015.1 GCA_018646705.1 Candidatus Parcubacteria bacterium
TAATTGATGGTAAAGCTATTAGTGTTATTAACGAATAAATTATGAAAAATAAAATATTGTTAATAATATTGTTTTCTTTCCTCTTTTACCCAAGTGGTGTATCATACGCTCAAAATATTGTGGGAGAAAAAACTGAAGAAATTTTTAAAGCTCAAATTGTTGAAATTATTGAATATAAAAACACCACAATAAACGATGGTGGAAGTTTAATACAACAGAAATTAAAACTAGAAGGGCTTGAAAGGAAATGGGAAGGTAGAGAAATAATTTTTGATGGCACTGAGTATGATGTTATTTCTAGTCCAGAATATAAATTAGGTGACAAAGTTTTAGTAAATTATAGTTTAGATGTTCAAGGAAATGACATGTTTTATGTTATAGGTTTTGTACGGCAAGGGGTAATCTATTGGATTGCTTTTTTGTTTGCAATCATCGTTATTGCTATAGGACGTTTTAAGGGGTTAAGAGCGCTGATAGTGCTGGCACTTACTTTTTTGGTTATTTTAAAATTTATTATTCCTAAAATTTTAGCCGGTAGTAATCCCTTGTTGATTACTATTGTTGGCTCCTTATTCATTTTAATTCTAGCTATTTACATTACTGAAGGATTAAAAAGAAATTCAACTATCGCCATTTTTTCAATTCTTATTTCGTTGATTATAACAGGGCTATTATCTTTTTGGTTTACAGCCATGACAAAATTGACAGGCTTTGCCAGTGACGAGGCAATGTATCTCACAGGAATGGCTGACGGTAATTTAAATATTAAAGGATTGTTATTAGCCGGAATTATTATTGGTGCATTGGGTGTTTTGGATGATGTGGTTGTTTCTCAAATAGCTTTGGTTAATGAATTAAAATTATCAAATCCTGAATTATCAAAAAGACATCTATATAGTAAATCCATGAAAGTCGGGGTTTCTCATCTTAGTTCAATGGTGAATACTTTATTTTTGGCTTATGCTGGAGCTGCTTTGCCCCTGCTTATTTTATTTAGTATCAAACAGCCCCCTTTTTTTACTTTTAATCAAGTTTTGAATAATGAAATAATTGCTACTGAAATAGTAAGGACTTTGTCTGGCAGCATAGGGCTTGTATTGGCAGTACCTTTGGCAACTTTGGTTGCGGTTCAGTTTATAAAAATTAGAAAAGTTAATTAAATATCAAAAATATTTTTTTGAAAATAATCGATTAAACATAAAAACTTCCTTTAAAAGGGAAGTTTTTATATACACATTGATAAACTGCACTCAAGAGTTTATACTGTAGATACTTAAATAATAAATATATGACAAAGATAAAATTTCCTTTTATCAAACATGATGAGGCGCATCCTATATTTGAGTACGACAAAATAGATGATTATATTTTGATTGGGACAAACATGTGTTGTCAGACTCATTTTGATGAAGAACTGCTTGACCAAGAAGTTAATGCAGATATTTCACTTGAAGAAGAAAGACTTGATGCTGCACAAGGTGTAAAGTATTTTCTTTGGCTTCCTACAGCAGATCACACACCTTCGACTCAAGAACAGCTTAAGGTCGGTGTAGATATGATTGATTCTTTGGTCAGACAAAAAATCAGAATGTATATTCATTGTAAGAACGGTCATGGTAGGGCACCAACACTTGTATCAGCCTATTACATTGCCCAGGGTTTAAGTGTGGAAGAAGCAATCAAAAAAATACAAGACAAACGTTCAGTGATTCATCTTGATCAAAATCAGATTGATGCTCTAGATCAATTTAAAAAGAATTTTAGTTGATTATATATGAAGATAATCACAAGTGATCAAAAAGATAATAAGGATTTAGAATTTTTTAGAGGACCTGGGGGTTATGAGGGAAAGCGTTTTTATCTTGATATTGGACAAAATGTATCAAATTTTAATTTTTATTTTATAAAATTTTTGAAAGGAAAACAATCCGACGAACATTTTCATGAAAAAAGTTTTGAAATGTTTTATACACTTACACGAATGTATATCGTTCTTAACGACGAACCGTATGATTTGAAACCACACACACTTATAAAATTACAATGTAAGGATAGGCATAAAATCATTGCGAAGCATAATGATATTGAATTTATCGCAGTTAAGCTTCCTATCTTAAAAGGAGATAAAGTCACAACAGAAAAATAATTTTTATATATTTAATACTATGAGACCAGAGAATCTTAAGACGAGAATATTCCTCGACAGTGGAGATCCAAAAGAGACAAAAGAAATACTTGACCTTCTTGGATTTTTGGATGGGCAAACTACCAACCCAAGTCTTATTGCAAAAAATCCTGAACTAAAAGAAAAGCTTGGAAGTGGCGAACAACTTTCTTCTCAAGATATTAATAATTTTTACAAAGACGTTGTAGGGGAAATTTCAGAAATGATTCCACAAGGTTCAGTTTCAATTGAGGTATATGCCGATGCAAATACTCCAGCAGAAGACATGTTAGTACAGGCTAGAGAGATGAATACTTGGATCAATAATGCACATATTAAATTGCCTATTACTGCAGCAGGTCTTGAGGCAGCAAATGTTTTGACTGGTGAAGGAATGAGAGTAAATATGACATTGTGTTTTTCACAAGAGCAGGGTGCGGCAGTTTATGCTGCAACTCTTGGTGCCAAAAAGGGTGATGTATTTCTCTCACCTTTTATTGGGAGACTTGATGATAGAGGAGAGAACGGTATGAGCTTTATTGAAAATGCTCATAATATGTTTAAGAAAAGTGACGGACATGTAGAATTACTTGCTGCCAGTGTGCGTACGTATGAACATTTCAAACAATGCCTGTCTCTTGAGGTTGATCTGGCAACAGTTCCAGGCAAGGTCTTGAAAGAATGGGCAGAGAATAATTTTGAACTACCTAAAAGCGATTACGTATATGATGCAGGTAGTATGGAAAATTTGCCTTTCGAGGACACAAATCTTGAGAAAGAATGGAATGGATATAATATTCAGCATGATCTGACAGATTCAGGACTTGAAAAATTTGCCAGTGATTGGAATGGACTTATTACTAAGTAAAAGATTTTTGATATACAGACACCACCATTGACACCGGTGGTGTTTTTGTATATAATTATAGCCGTCGATGCCCACCTCCGCTTTTATTGGCTTCGTCGGGTAAACAACATTACAAATAAGAATGCGGGCATCATATAATGGTTATTATCCCAGTTTTCCAAACTGGTGACAGGGGTTCGATTCCCCTTGCCCGCTCAAGGCTTGATTTTTTAAGCCTTTTGTACTATAATAGCCTACATCTCACATATCGCGGGGTAGAGCAGTCAGGCAGCTCGTCGGGCCCATAACCCGAAGGTCGGGGGTTCAAATCCCTCCCCCGCAACAAAATACGTGCCATGCGGTAGTAGCTCAGTTGGCTAGAGCGCTTCCTTGCCAAGGAAGAGGTCGCCAGTTCGAATCTGGTCTACCGCTCATCGAAGAAAAATATTGCTTAACACAGCAATATTTTTTGTATATTCAAGAGTTGTATTAGAACTGAAAACGATATATTGGAAAAAAAGTTGTCCTCTGTTATACTTTATGTATTATTTTAACTTATTTAATAATAAAGTATGACAGACGACGATCAACTAAAGGAGATTGCCCCAGGAGTATACGAAGGTGTGAGCCCTGCTAAAAATGAGGTACGTAGATTTATAGCACTTCCAGAAAATCTAACTGACGATGAAGAATTAAGAGTGACAGTAGCAGCACTCGATATGAGACCTGAAGCAGCATTTGCAATTAACCTGAAAGAAAAAAATGAAAGTATCGGAGGAAGAACTTTTATACGGTATTTATCCGATGCTGACCCAAAAGAGTTAGAAACTAGGGCTAAATTAGCCCAAAACTGCTTGACAGAATTACGCCTAGAAGGAAGAGAAGGGAAACTTTCATAAACGAACGGACAATAAATTATTTGTAGTTCGAACGTCATTTGTTACTCGGCTCACAAGAAAAATACCACTGAAATAAGTGGTGTTTTTGTATATAATAAATCGCTACTTATCCAGAGATAGGTATATGGACAAAGCTTTTGTATTCCTGTATAATAATCTCATTGTTGGGTATTAATTCGACATATGTGGAGTATGTGTTATACTACTCTACATAAGGGTTTATTAACAAACAAGCCCTTACTGTATGGCCACGCAAAATCCGCCTTTATGGGCGGATTTTGGTTTTATGTTTTAGGGTTTAATTTATTTTCTCTTCCTCTTTTTTATTTTTCTGTTTGTTACTTTATTGTCGTTTACACTCATTACTGCAAAGATGGCTAGTGTAGCAACGGTTGCTTGCCAAAACCATCCGAGTCCAATAGCCATACCTATTGCTGCCACAACCCAAAGTCCTGCTGCCGTAGTAAGGCCTACAACAACACCACCTTCTTTGTGCATGATGATGCCCGCACCAAGAAAACCAATACCTGTGAGAATTTGTGCAGCAATGCGCGATGGTTCTGCTTGTCCGAATCCCTTGATAGACATAATAGTAAAAAGTGTAGAGCCAATACAGACAAGGGCATAAGTTCTTGGGCCAGCTGGCTTACCAATATGTTCTCGTTGCCAACCAAGCAATCCTCCAAGGAGTATCGCAAATAAAAGTTGTAATATAAAATAAAAATAAATTTCGTATTCCATATTGTTTTTTTAAATGTAAGATATTTGTATTATAACAAATTTTGCGTGTTTTTATAAGGGTTGATTTTTTTATATTATTGATATACTGTTACATTATTAAATTGTTTATATGTCTCAAACTTTTCATATTTCAAAAAACAAAGATAATTTAGAACTACGTTCACATATTATAAAACATATTCGTGAGTTTTTTTGGAACCAAAATTTTTTGGAAGTCGAGACGCCTCTTATTGTAAAATATCCAGGACTAGAACCAAACCTGTCCATTATGGGTGTTGATATTTCAAACGAACAAGGTAAAAAATTCAAAGGACATTTACATACATCTCCTGAATATACAATGAAAAAAATGCTTGCTAGTGGCTTTGAAAATATTTTTTCTATATGTAAATGTTTTCGTGATGAAGAAAGTTTTGGTGGAATTCATAATCCAGAGTTTACAATGATTGAATGGTACCGGACTTCTTGTGATATGTTTAAACTTATGGA
>JABGUG010000024.1 GCA_018646705.1 Candidatus Parcubacteria bacterium
GAGCTTCTTCTATTTTTTTAATTTCAGTTTTTGATTTTCCTTTTGTACGGTCTTCAAACTCAGAACGATACTTTTTTCTCCACGTATTCACTGCTGCTGTTGATTTTCCTACAGCAAACTGACCTGATGCATTCCTATATTTTGCCGCATCTTCACCAGCAGACAAACCAGACATTTGACTAATATAACGACCCTGTGTTCCACGCCATGAGTTTGGATCAATAATACCTTTACGCATCACACCATATGCATCTTCTCTTACACGAGTAACTACTTGACCATCTTCTTCTGTAAGATCGGCAACCATGTGTGGATGAGCAGGAGCACGAAAACGTGCATCAGTCTTATTGATATCACTATACACGTGAGCCTCTGCCATACGTCGACCAGAACCAATATACATATTTTTACCATCTCCAACATCCATATTAAGTGCCCAACCAGCATTTTCACCATGTTTTTTATCAATTGCTTGATTACGTAAATTTCCAAAAAACTGGAGAGAAGATTGATTCTTTTCTGTCTTTTCCATATATGTTTTCATTGCACTAGTTCTAAGTGTCTTTGTTTCTGCATCAGCTTCACCTTCTGCGGAAAGTAATGCATCAAATAAATCTTTTTGAGTATCAGTAAGTTCACGTCCTTGTTCTGCAAAAAGACCTTTTATACGTCCTTTAAACTCTGTCACTTCGGATGTATCCAATGTATGACCTGCTTCATTTCTAAAATTACCTGTTTTAAGACCTTCAAATAAGTTTGGTAGACTCATTTTAAAACGTTTATCTTCAGAATTAAGTGCCTCATCAATCGTCTCTGAAATAACTACATTATCTCTAGCAAAATCAATATCTCCTGTGGCATAAAACATCTCTACATCACGAATTTTGTCCACGGTAAAGTCCATATCTTTCCAACCAAGTACATCCCCTATCTTATGACGTGCTTCATTGTTACTCATAATGGAAATAATAGTGTCATCTACCCACGACTCATTGAATCCACGTTTAAACAATCCAGCCAAAGAAGCTCTATCTGCATCGCTAAACGTACCTGCCTCGACTTTGTCCATCATTTCCAAAAATACTTTTGAAGAATTTTCTACATAACTTTCATAAGACATCTCACCAAAATTACGCTCAAACTCTTCGATAAGTTCAGTCAAAGTACTCTTTGGAGTATCAAGGCCACGCTTATCCCATACGACACGCTGCTCTGCTTCACTTAGAAGCAAATTGTGTTTATAACGAAAACCGCGAGAGGATTCTACATTTTGTGCAGTAGATGCAGCATAATCCCAAGCTTGAGTTCCACCACTCCTCATTCCCTTGGAAATACGTCTCCACTGTTCTGCTTCACGTTTTTTTTCAAATGACTTATCCTTATCTGTGAGTGTTCCTGCTTCATTTTCAAGTTTTTTTGCTAATTCATCAGCAACACGTGCATCTCCACCTCTTAGCGCATCCGCATCTGCTTTGAACTTATCAGTTATGACGCTCTTCTCTCTGGTAATTTTTCCTTTATCCTTTATTGCTTCAAGAGCCTCTGCAGAATATACCGCTTGTCGCTTATCATTTGCATCCAAAACACCTTTTAATACCGAAATCTTATTATCGTTTTCCTGTCTCACTTCTGCTGATATCCCTTCTTCTTTATTTTGTTTTTCGCGACGACTTATCTCACGTCGTGCCTCCATAGATTCAGATCCAAGAGCACCCTGACGATCCTTTGCAATTTGTAATCTTGCTTCTACTTTTTTGAGAGTTCCATTAATTTTTTCGAGCTGTCCTTTTGTCTTTTCATCTGCATATCCCCCATCTTCGAGATGACCCGCACCCATGTCCAATTTTAATGCATCATCATATTTTTTTGAAAAACGATCATTCATGAGTCTTTCTTCATCTTTTGACAAACGATCTTGTGTCATCTTACTCATGGCTTGTGTTTCAAGAAAATCATCATATGATATTCCAGACATAGATGTTTTCATTTTTTTCTTTGCTTGTTTTGCCAATCTTCTCTTTTCATCTATCTCTTGTTCAATTTGTTCTACACGTGTAGTTTTTCCTGCATCAGTGCTCAAAAGCGCTGCCTGCGCATTTAAATCAGCAGATTCTTTGGTTAAGGCTGTGTGTTCAACACCACCTTTATCAACACCATCCCTCATTTTCTTCAACTTATCCATGCGCTCTTCAATAATTTTCGCCCTCTCTTCTTTCTTTTCTGGTGAAGATTCATCTTTTAATTGTTCTTGTAAATCAATAAGTTCTTCTGGTGAAACAGACTCTAACTGTGATTCAAATTTGTCCCCTTCTTCTTTCTTTTTTTCAATAATATCTTCTATTCTTCTTTGTGCTTTGTTTCCTTTTACTTGAGATTTTTGTGCCTCTAGCTTTTCAATTTGATCTTTAATCGCAGCCCTTTTGTCTGTTATTTTCTTTGCCATTTCACTCTGTGACAAAATATTACCATCTTTATCTTTAAGTTCGCTTGGATCAATACCTAATGCAAGACTCAATTGTCCGACCTTCTGATCTAATTCATCTTGAACTTTTTGAACAGCAGATCCCGATGTAATAGATTGCAATTCTTCTCCAAGGCCAGTCATCTCTTTTTCAATTAGACCCCGCTGTTCATCATTTGCACCCTCAAGCATCATAGTTTTTTCTTCTAATTCTCGTTCAATTTGTTTTTGACGTGCACCTGTCAACACAGAACTTCTTTCTGCTTCAAGCTTACCAATGTCTGATTGCATTCCTTGAATTTTACTATCACCCTTTACAAAATCAGTAACAATCTTGAGTTTTGCTTCTGCCTCAAGATTTTTTGCAGCATGCTCGAGCTGTTGAGCGCCTACGTCATGCATTGAAATACGTTCCTGCATCGTACCTTTCTTCTCTTCATAGTCAAAAGACCTATCAAAAACATTGAATTTAATACGCGGCATCTCAAGAACTTGATTTGTACCGCGCGTCTCATATTCTCTATCTTTAGAAGCACTACGCATCTCTTCAGCTTTGAGCCATCCACGCTCAATACGATCCTGAGCATCGCTTCCAGCATATTTTTGGTTCCATTTTTTCTTTCCTGCATCATCCCTGGCTTGAACTTTTCTACCTTTACTATCGAGAACATCATTTCCATCTTTATCCTTTTCCCAAACTTCTTCTTGTTGTCTATAAATATCTCCAAAAATTCTATATTTACCAGATTTACCAAAACCAACACCTGCAGCACCCATACCAACACCTGAACCAAATAATATATTACCACCAGCTTCTGAACCAACGCGTTTCCATAACAGTTTTCTTCTCTCTTCTTCTTGTCTTTGGGTTTTTCCAAGTTGTTTTTCAATTTCAAGATACCGACGGGCACGTTTTCCTATAAATCCTCCACCCATTTTCTTTTGTTTTTGTGCCTCGAGACCTTCTATTTCTTTTTCTGATGCTTTTTGTTCCTCAGTACCCATACCTTGTGCAGCAGACAAAATGTCTTTGCGCTCTAGAACCTGACCTCCGATTCTTTCTGCTCTCTGTTTTGAGTCGTCTCTTTCAGCCTCACTCAAACTCTGATCTTGTGATTTATCAAATAGAGCTTTTTGTTCTGTTTCTAGATGATCAATTTCTGCTTGGATCTTTTGACGTCCTTCGGTACTCTTTGCAGCACTAAGCACTGCCTTCTTTTGATTAATTTGATCTTGCAATCCCTGACTTTCTTTTGTTTCCTCAAATCCTTTGCCCCAATACCAACCTTTGACAGCTCTTCCAAATGTACGTGCCTTCTTGTCTATTCTGTGTCCACCAAGCTGCTTGTAACCAACCCATTTGGTGGCAGTCCAAAGCCCCTTCCCAACACCCTTTGCTGCTGCTTTGGCCGGAGTTACTACTCCCTTGTCTACAAGCCACCTTCCTGCAGCGTATCCAGTAGCATATGTGGCGACTTTCTTTCCAAAATTAACCGCACCACCCACAAGACCAGAGCCCTGAGCGCCACTCTCTTGTGTTGCTTTCAAACCAATCATAAGAAATACGAGTGCAATCAGATAGTTTGCCATGTTTTCCCACGTTGATACGTCTGCTAATGAAATTGATTGTTGTTCTTCTCCTTGTCTCAATGGAACCACTGCTTTGTCACTCATGATCTCATCCATAATTGTACCACTCCCAAGCGTCGCAAATGCCAGCCACAAGAAAAACACCATAACAGGTGCAACTATAACGTGTTTGAAAAATTCACTCCACCATTGTTGTGCATATTTCTCCCCTTTTGGTAAAGCATACAATAGATACGCCAATGGTGAAATAATAATAAGTGCCCATAAAATTACGACACGTAATGCCATAACAATCACATACGAACCAAGTGCAACAGCCGCCAAAATAGCAAATATAGTTGCAACTATTGAGGAAGCAAGGACAGCCGTTCCTGCGCCTTCTGGTGTAGTCCCCAGATTTGGATCAGACACCATAGAAACAATCTTATCAAGCTTGAACATGTTGATTAGATTTCCACCTGCTGTTGCTGAAATAGCATTTAAAAATGTAATTGTAAATACATGGGCTGCATCAATAACCAGCTGAGCAATCAAATTACTAAAATTAATAAAAACGGCCATGACAATAAGTTTGACCAGGCCTTTTTTCCATTCATACTGCTCTAGACCCAAAATCGTGGCAAAGGCAATTACGAGAAGTGCAATTACAAAAAACATATTTGCCACGTCCCTTACCATTGCCCATCCAAGTTTAACTACACTCACATCAATATAGTTGTTGTAACTCGCAAGTGTAATAAAAAATTGCAAGAAAAACACCGTGAATGCGATACAAATCTGTGCAACAGTCAACATAATCCAAGATGCACCGGATATAAGACCTCCAACAATATCTAAACCAAACACTTGTGATGCACCAAGCAATCCTGCCGAAACAATAGACACAAAAATCAACCGACTACTCCAGTGGTTCATTTTTTTTGGTACAATAAATTTTATAAAGCGTTTTATACGCACAATGTATGTGCTAAAAACAAATAGGTAACCTATACGAAAGTTATCAATATAAGTATACCATAAAAACTAGATATATAATACCATATTTTTGGCTAAACTACCAAGAGTTATCCCGAGAATAAAAGTCTTGCAAAATGACTATTTAAAGTCGACCAAAAACACATAATGAGACAAACAAAAAACTCCTTAATATGGAGTTTTTAGTACATTTTAATTAACTTAACAATAATTTTATAGCAGATGCTACCACGACTACAACAAATACACTTTTTACCACTCCGTCCCCCTTTTTTAGAGCAAAACCTGCTCCAAAATAGCCGCCTAATATCATCCCGCAAAAAATAGAAATTGCATAAGGATAATGTATTACTCCACTTAACGCATAAACTACAGAAGCTACTATACCCATTATAAAACTAGGAAATTTACTTGTAGCAGCCGACTCATTCATAGTGAGTCCAAACAAATATATAAGTGTATATGAAACGAAAACACCAAATCCACCGCCAAAAAATGAACCCCATGTCATGGATAACGTGTAGCAAACATAACCAATTGATTTGCGTACTTTACCCACCTCACGGTGCTCTAAACCTATCTTCTTTTTTGTAATAACGAGAATCAATATACCAAGTAGTACTACGGCTATTATTCTAGATAATAATGCCTCATTTATGGACAAAAGTATACGTGCGCCTACTACACCTGTGAATACTGCAATAACAAGAAAAGGCGCTATGAGCTTCCATTGAACTTTTCCAGATCTGGCATATTTAACAAATGCACTACCAAGCTGCCCAATTGAACCAAGCTTGTTAGTTGCGATTGCCACCTGTGGCGGAAGGCCCATGAAAATTAAAAAAGGGATGGTAACAAGACCACCCCCACCAACCATTGCGCCATAAAAACTAGTCAAAACTCCAACAAAAAATACAAGAACAATATCCATACTATGGTCTTACTCTATTGATCATTCTAGGAAATGGAATTGTTTCACGAATATGATTAACTCCACAAATCCACCCAACAGTACGCTCAAGACCAAGGCCAAATCCTGAATGAGGAACTGATCCATATTTACGTAAATCAAGATACCATTGATATTCTGGCCCTGCTAGACCCTCTTTTTCAATCGCACTCTTCAATGTGTCATAATCATCCTCACGCTGTGACCCTCCAATAAGCTCACCTGATCCTTCGGTACCAATAAGATCATTGTTCAAAACAAGCTCTGGATTCTCTGGATCCATTTTCATATAAAAAGGCTTGATCTCTCGTGGCCATTTGTGTATGAAAACAGGAACATCTGAATCTTGTGTTAGCATTCCCTCGTCATCATTTCCAAGATCTTCTCCAAACTTAATGTCGCTCCCAAGTGAATTTAATTTTTCTACTGCTTGCGTGTATGTGAGACGAGTAAATGGTGCCTTTATTTTTTTGAGAGGTTCAAGATCTCGTTCAAGAATTTCTAATTCTTTTTGACATCTTTCTAAAATTCTCTCTATGGTAAACACAATCATATTCTCTTGAAGTTCCATACTCTCTTCGTGCTCAACGTATGCTGCTTCTGCATCCATCATCCAAAATTCAGTAAGGTGGCGTTTCGTCTTACTCTTCTCAGCTCGAAATGTCGGACCAAAATCAAATCCCCTGCCCACTGACATGATTGCAGCTTCAAGATAAAGTTGTCCAGACTGAGAAAGAAATACCTCACCCTCATCAAAATATTGAATACCAAATAATGTTGTAGAACCTTCACATGCATTTGGAGTTATGATTGGTGTATCAATTTTTATAAATCCGTTTTTGTGATAAAAATCATAAATTGCCTGAATCACTTCATCACGTACGCGTTGAATTGCCCATTGCTTTTTACTTCGAAGCCATAGATGCCTATTATCAAGTAAAAAGTCTGGGCCATGTTCTTTTTTTGTAATAGGATATTCTTCTGCTATTTGTAGTAATTCATAATTAGTAACTTGTAACTCGTATACTCCTTCCTGTTTGGGATGTTTACTGACTGTACCAGTAACAATAATTGAGGATTCTTGAGTTGTTTTTTCTACATCATTCCAGATATTTTCACTTACCTCACTTTTTACTGCCACAGCCTGAATAAACCCTGTTCCATCTCTCAACTCAAGAAAACCAATCTTACCAGAAGAACGCTTATTATAAAGCCAACCTTTTATCGTGACTTCTTGATCAACATAGTTTGAAATGTCTTTTATGAGAATATGCATAATGAAACTGATTTAGGACTTAGGACTTAGGACTTAGTTTTAAGTCCTAGGTCTTACGTCTTATGTCCTATATTGTACAAAATTCCCTTAAATTACGCAAGTTTTGCCCAATCTAAGACCTTTTTCTCAGTTTGATACACTAAAAATTGATAAATTTGTCTATGAAGCTCTGGGTTATATTCAAGCTCATTTATGGCCTCCCAATTCCCGCCTTCTAATATCTCGAGTTCATTAATCCATTTTTTCATTTTTTCATCCTCAGTTATTGCAAACCCTAAACAATGTAGTAATACAACAATATAACCATCTGACAATGAAAAATTGGAAGACTGAAAGACTGGAAGATTAGTAAATTGCAACCAACTTTTTAATATATTGAAAATCCTTTCATCTTGCTCATTTGGCTGTGTGAGTTTATTTGTAATAGAAATAATATGTTGCGCAACTAAACTTTTTTCCAAATCTTTTCTAATATTTTTAAAATATTCTATTGGTTGAACTTTGGTTAAGTGATTGAATTCTTTACCATATGCAATGTCAATATCAACCAAAGAAAACGGCTCAAGATGAGCCGAATTTTTGCTTGTAATTTTTTTTACTCCACGTGCTAGAAGTTCGAGTTTTCCTTTTTCTTTTGTATAAAGTGAAATGATTTGGTCAGACTCTCGAAAATCACGACGTGAAAGGACTATTGCTTTCATAAATATTTTTTTAGGCAGCCCTTTTTGTTACAACGGCCTCCTCTTTTGGCAAGTCAATCTTTTCAGGAAATGCATCAAATGCATCTTTGACAAAACTTACGGCTTTCTCAACATTTCCCTCCCCTGCCTGTTTCAAAACATATATTTCAATATAGGTCTTAACAGCAGGGCCATCTTCTCCATCATACATGAGGGCAAATTTTTCTGCGTCAGCATTACTTATCTCATCAATGCTATGAACGTCTTCAAAAAACATTAACATTTGTATAGCTTGACGCACTGAAAAAGGATTCTTATTATCCATAAACATCCTTGTAAAAATTTCTTGTGGAGACTCCTGATGCTCACGCCTTCTTTCATTCATATTATTTATTTTCTTCTAAATAAGTTTGTAATATAAGCATCGCTGCTTTTTCATCAAGACTTGCATCCCCGCCCATTTCTCTAGCCTCAGCCGTGGTAAATCTCTCGTCTGCAAAATCTATTTCCACCTCTGTTTCTTTTTTTACTTTTTCTGCAAATTTTCTAATTCGTTTTGTATTGTCATTTTCTTCTATAGATTTTAGATCAAAAGGAAGTCCAAAAATAACTTTATCAATTTTTTCTTTTTTTATAAGTTCAATTGTTTCTTCCAAACTATTGACTGTGCCGAAAGGTAAAACAATATCTAAACCAGTCTGCATCCAAGCAAGACCTATACGTTTTTTTCCATAATCTATAGCTAGAATATTCATAAGTCTTTTTTAAGTTGTGTGTCTATGTTAATAATTCCTTGGTCAGCATCCTTCTTGTCAACATTTATATCGATATTCTTTTTTTCATAACCTTTCTTACTAAACGTAAGTATATATTCACCCTCTACAGCTGGCAAAAAGTATCGTCCAAACAAATCTGTTACATAATATCCTAGAAGTTTATTATCTTTTTTTCTAAACAGGGAAACTTGTACAGTTCTAAGAGATGTATTTTTATCAGTATAAACTCGACCAAACTGTGGGTCTTTCTTTGTAAAAACAAGTCTTATAAAAATTAATAACAACAATACATGTACGATCACAATTAGTATAGACCACCATTCTAGAACAAATAATAAACCAAGTGCAGCAAGAAGTGGTGCAGCAAAAGCAAAAATTATCGCAACCCTCTTTTTCCAAATACGCCAAGTAAACCTACCAACAGAAATTTCTCTATGATGAGGATCAATAGGAATATGTTTGTCTACCACATCTAGTTTTCCCTGAACCTTTATTTCTTCTCCAAAATAATGTACCTCTGAATCAACATTTGATTTCAAATAAGTAGATGGAAACTCAAAACCAGATTTATCAACTTCTACACGGTATAGTCCTGGCGCAGGTAAAAATAAATATTTTCCTTTATGACTTGTCACCATGGTCTTGATCACTTTGTTTGTATCATGATCTACCAAACGTACCGTCCCCAAATCTACAGGATGCTCTGTAAACGAATTGAATACTCTTCCCCAGTTTTTATTCTTTCTACGTACAAAAAGTATAAACGGTTGGGTAAATAAAAACTGAATAAATATAAAAGAATTACCAAATCCAGCGGCAAAAGGAATATTTAATACTGCTATACCAGCAACAATTGGCGTAGTGCGTTTCACAATACACTGTGATATATATTCTTTCTGTTTTGGTGTGACAGTCTGTGCAAAATTAAGAATATCTTGATCTTCTTGAATATCCAATGTCTCAGAAGCACAGTCAATTGCAACTCCAGCAGACTCATACAATGCAAACGTATAATCAAGACCACTCTCTTTGAAACATGTAGCAATAGCTCGTTGTGTGTCTGCTGACACAATACTAAAATCATACTTATAATTTGCGTCTTCTATGCAAGTACCCAAATTAGAAGCCTGTGTGGCGTCTAGTTTTGTATAATCAAGTGATTGATTTTGAAGCATGCTTTTGAGAACCGGAGTATCCCAAACCCACCCAAGAGAAATGCCATCATAACATTTTGAAGTAGCTTGAATATGGTTTTGTTTAGCAACTCCTTCACTACAATCCTTATATACATTTTGTATATTATTGGACAGCTCACTTATTTTTTCATATGCTTTTACTTGCAATGCATTAACACAAATATCATACTCATCATCACGAGGACAATTTATTATACCTTCCTCAAGTTCTGTTTCTAATGTCTTTTGATCCTTTATATACTCACCCTGTTTTTGCATTGTACATTTTGTCACATCATCAGTATATTTTGTATACGCCTGTGTAACACATGCTTCTGCTTCATTGACTGTCTCATCTTGGGCGTATGCAGATTCAGTATACAAAAAAGTAATGCTTAGAAAGCATAAAACAATAAAAAAAGATATTCTTTTTATCATAAAGACTCGTTTGGACGACGTGTTATTACAATTGGACCATCTTTTGCTATAACAATTGTATGTTCCTGATGTGAACACAAACTTCCATCAGAAGTAGAAATGCTCCACCCATCTTTTGCTGTTTCAATCCTATGGTTACCCATGGAGATCATTGGTTCAATAGCAATCACAACACCTGGCTCCAGTTTCCATTTTTTCGAATCTGGATCATAGAAATTAGGAACTCGAGGATCTTCGTGCACTTCATGACCAACTCCATGACCAACCAAATCTCGAACAACACCATATCCTAGTGACTCTGCGTAATCTTGTATTGCACGTCCTATATCTGCCACTGTGTTTCCCATAACGCATTGTTCTATACCAATCTCAAGTGCTTTTTTCGTATCGTCTAACAACTGCTTAGTATCATCTGGCACGTCTCCCACAACAACAGTCACAGCAGTGTCAGTAAAAAATCCATTTCCACTATTTCCCATACCACACCCAAGAGGATATTGCATGCCAATATCTATACTAAAAATATCACCGTCTTTCAAAACTTTATCTTTAGTCGCAATACCATGCACAAGCTCCTCATTGATTGATGCGCATATGGTAGAAGGAAACTTAGGATCTGATTTTCTACCTTGATACCCTTTGAATGCCGGTCTACCACCAGCACGCTTTATTAATTTTTCAGCACGCTTATCAATGTCATATGCGGTTACACCAGGTGCAGCCATTTCTGAAATCTCTTGTAATATCTCACCCAAAATCTTACCTCCTTTTATGAGATAATCTATTTCTTCTTGTGTTTTTATATATGACATAACAATTTAACAATATAATAATATACTATTTCAGTCTAACATAGTGGAGTAAAAAAGCAAGTAAAACAAAATACCATGTTAATCATGATATTTTAAAAAACTCACAGTATATTTATATACTACACCTCAAACAAAACCACCAAAAGACCTATTAAAAGCAAGGTTTGAATAATAACATGGTGGTGTTGTTTTCTAAACGCAATAAAAATTTTGAGTGCGAGGGCAATAGCAAAGAAAATAATAAATCCAAGATAAATATTTCGTGATACATTGAAAATATTGGTAAAACCACCAAGAGATGTCTCGGCTCGAGTATATTTTTCTACTGGAGTTGGACTTACAACTTTTACATTATTCCATATTATATTATCTTGAATAAGTGTTCCGTCCACCGCACTTACTGAAATACTTGGAGTTGTAATAACTTTGAAAAGTTCATTGGCTGTACCAAAAATAGTA
>JABGUG010000028.1 GCA_018646705.1 Candidatus Parcubacteria bacterium
CCTAGCTCTTCACGAGGGTTTTTCATACCACCCTCTATCAAGTTTCTTTCAACACGCGCTTGTGTTGCTACGGCAGCATGATCAGTTCCAGGAAGAAGCAGTACTTTCTTTCCTTGCATCCTCTGATATCTCGTCATTACATCCATGAGACTATTTTCCAAAGCATGACCAAGATGAAGAACACCGGTAACGTTTGGTGGTGGCATCATGATAGAATATGGTTCACCTTCAAGATTGTCAGGATTAAAAAACCCGCTTTCTTCCCAGCGCTTATAAATACTATCCTCATATTTTTGTGGCTCGTAAGCTTTTTCTAATTCTTTCATATTATTTTAAATGTTTTTTTATCCACCATTTTTTGATAAATGGCAATGTAAGTGTGGACAAGAAGAAACCAATCGTTGGCACAATAGCGTTAAGCCAAGGTTTTACAATATGTGAAACATACATGAATAATACAATTATCACATATGTCAGAACTAAAATTACCATTTTACGGGCAAAAGAAGTCTCCCAAGCCTTATCAAGCTCGACTTTTTTATTTCTATCTTTGATAAAAGATAATTCTTTCTCTATATCCATGTATACTCTATAAAAACTCTTAGTCTTAAGTTTAAATCATTTCACTAAAAAATGCAAGAAATACGCTTAGTTTAGCCAAAAAAGTAACCTTCTTATCCACACCAGCCATTATTTAGCAGGGTTGACATAAGAATAGTATTCCTGTATAATCTCTTATCCACTCTAAATAGCATTTTTGTGGCTGTCTTAAACTATTGGCTACGAACTATTGGCTATTAACTAATATATGGCATTAAACAAAACCGAACAATTACAAAAACTCATAGAAGAAAAGAAAAGTATCCTTATTACCTTCAAAAAACACTTTGATGGCGATGCTTTGGCAAGTGCTTTGGCACTTAAACTCTTCCTTGAACAAATGAACAAACGCGTAGATGTAGTATGCGATGGTTTTGTGCTATCCTCACAATATTCATTTCTCAAGCGTAGTAAAAAAATCAAATCTCAAATTGGTGATCTTCATCAATTTATTATTACACTCGACACTGAGAAATCAGGTCTATCAGAACTGAGCTATGATATGAAGGATGAAAAACTTCGTATTTTTATTACACCAAAAACAGGGTACATTTCAAAAGACCAAGTAAAAACCTCTCAAACTGAATTTAAATATGATCTCATCGTAGTAATTGACACACCTGATCTTGTATCTTTGGGAAATGTGTATACTGATCATGAAGATTTTTTCTATTCTACTCCAGTTATAAATATTGATCACAAGAGTACTAATGAGTATTTTGGTGCTATAAATGTTATAGACTTGCCTGCGAGCACAAGTGCTGAAATAGTATACAATGCATTATCTAATATCAAAGAAGAATTTATTGATCGACATGTTGCAAATGCACTTCTTACTGGTATTATTGCGGGAACCAATAGTTTCAAAAAGAAAAAGGTTCGCCCACAAACACTTAACGTCGCAAGTAAACTTGTAGACTTTGGTGCTGACAGATCATTCATTATAAAAAATTTGTACCAAACAAAATCTATCGCAACCTTCAAACTATGGGGTGCTGCTTTATCAAACATACAGCATGACCTGAAACACGGTCTCGTATGGACTACACTCACTCGTGATGATTTTGTTCGCGCTGGTGCAAAACGTGAAGACTTAAATACCATTGTGGACGAACTCATCACCACATCCCCAGAAGCACAATTTATATTACTTCTAAACGAGCATCCAAACGAAGAAAATATTGAGGGCACACTCAGAATACTCCCATCTCACCATGCCACAGATATCATGAAAAAATATGGAGCAGAGGGTGATGAAGACGAATCAACATTCAAAATTACTGGAAGAAATTTGAAAGAAGTAGAAAACGAAATCATTGGTCACATTAAAAGTGAAATACAAAAATAAACTTCACACATAATAAAAACTCCTTTGAAAAGGAGTTTTTAATTTACAATTTTAAAACAATTTTCAATATTTTAATTTCTTAATGTCGAACTTATTTTTCCAAAAATCAATGTTAGCTCATGCACCTCTTTCCATAATTTTCTCAATATATCCTTCTTATCTACTTCTAATTCCGCTAACAGCTCTATCCAATATTTTGACTCTTTTATTTCTTTTTTACATATATGTATCTTGTTCCTAAAATCTTTTTTTGAACTCGCACCATTTGCTTCGCAGTAGTTTGCACCAACACTGGTCACAGACTTGATCAATTGAAAAAGAATATTTCTATTCAGATTGTTTTCTTTTATAGTTTTGACCACAC
The DNA here is from genome assembly GCA_018646705.1 of Candidatus Parcubacteria bacterium. GTDB lineage: Bacteria > Patescibacteriota > Patescibacteriia > Magasanikbacterales > UBA922 > BM521. The sequence continues at coordinate 2,313 of JABGUG010000028.1, forward strand.
CTAGAACATCTTTAGAAAAATTTAATGTTCTGCCTTCTAGGTCATATTCCATAATTTATTTTTTGTGAATTTAAAATTATTTTCAAATTGTAAATTAAAAATTTTAAATTTATATTAATGCTCTTCCTGTCATCTCCTTTGGCTGTGCTACATCCAAAATCTTAAGCATGGTTGGTGCTACATCAGCTAAAACTCCAACTGGATGCATCAGGCTCATATCTCCATCTGGTGGGTCTCCTGCTGGTCCTGCCTGACCTTTGTACTCATTTCCAATAATAAGAAATGGAACTGGATTTGTACTATGTTCTTTATCCATTTCACCTGTCTGTAGATTGGACACCTCTTCGCCATTACCATGATCCGCAGTAACAAGAAGGATACCATCTTGCGCCAAAATATAATCTGAAATTTTTCCTAAACCTTTATCAACCTCTTCGGAACCTTTTATAGTAGCTTTGGTATCTCCAGTATGCCCAACCATGTCAACATTTGCATAATTTAAAATGATAACATCATATTTATTTGATTCAATAGCTTTTACAACTTCTTTTGTGATTTTTCCTGCTGACATTTCTGGAGCCTTATCATACGAAGACACTCTCGGAGAAGGAATAATCAAACGATCTTCTTTGTCAAAAGGATCCTCTACAGTACCATTCAAAAAAAATGTAATGTGTGCATATTTCTCAGTTTCAGCAATATGAAATTGTTTTAGTCCAGCTTTACTTATCACCTCTGCTAAAGAATTATGTACTACGACCGGATTGTACGCGACAGTCACCGGTGTTTCTTTTTCATATTCAGTCATAGTCACAAAAAACAAATCCTTTATATATTCTCTATCAAACTTACTAAACCCTGGCAATACAAATGCCTTGGTAAGCTGACGTGCACGATCTGGACGAAAATTAAAAAATATTGCTGCGTCACTCTTTTCTATGGTTGTCACAGGTTTACCCTCTTTTCCAATTACAACAGGTATAAATTCTTCATCATATACTTCTTTTTTATACGAACTCTCAAGAGCATCGATTGGATCTTTGAAATATTCTTGGGCATTTCCCTCTGCCATTGCACGATATGATTTTTCACACCTGTCCCACCTATTATCCCGATCCATAGCAAAATACCGGCCAGAAATACTCGCAATCTCTCCAACTTTTAATTTCTTCATTTTTTTCTGCAATTGTTTTACAAAATCAATTCCAGAATTGTATATTGTATCACGCCCATCGAGTATTACATGAACAAACACTTCTTTTACTTTTTGTTTTTTTGCTAATTCTAATAGAGCATATAAATGATCCTGACTCGCATGTACGTTTCCTGGACTAACTAGTCCGATCAAATGTAATTTTGATTTGTGTTTTTTAATATGTTCTGCCGCAGACAAAAATGCCTTATTCTCAAAAAATGTCCCATCATCAATTGTCTTATTAATGCGAGGGAGTGTCTGATAATACACCCGGCCAGCGCCGATATTCAAATGCCCTACTTCTGAATTTCCCATCTCACCAAATGATAAACCAACCTCATTTCCAGAAGCAAAAAGTGTCATTGCTGGATACTCGCGCACAAACTTATCAAAGGTTGGAGTCTTTGCACGTGTAATGGCGTTTCCTTTGCCATCTGGTGCAATACCCCAGCCATCAAGTATGGCGAGTACTACTGGTTTTGGACGGTCCGACATAATGTACAGTTTTAAATTAATGATTTACCCGTCATCTCTTCTGGCTTACTCACATTCATCATTTTCAAAATAGTAGGCGCAACATCAGCTAATATACCATTTTTAATTTTTACATCCTTTACATCATTTTTAATAAGTATACATGGAACTGGATTGATTGTATGCTCTGTCATAACTTCTCCAGTATTTTTGTTTATCATTGCTTCTGCATTTCCATGATCTGATATGATGAGCGCTTGTCCGTTTGTTTTCAAAAGTTTATCTACGATTTTCTTTACTTGTCCATCAACTTCTTTGACAGCTTTTTTTCCTGCTTCAAAATTTCCAGTATGTCCAACCATATCTGGATTTGCAAAATTTACACAGCAAAAATCCAGATAGTCTTTGTCTAAATAACGAATAATTTCGTCAGCAATCCCCTTGGCTGACATCTTTGGTTTTTTGTCATAACTATCTGTTTCCTTTGACTCGATTTTCATACGAATTTCTCCTCCTACATGATCCGCATAACCACCATTCATAAAATATGTTACGTGAGCATACTTTTCTGATTCGGAGATATATAGCTGCCCTTTTTTTGCAAGCGCCATAGGCAGTGTACCCATCAAATCAGGAGATGGAAACACTGTAAAGATCCCTTCCAAATCCGGACCAAAATCAGTCATAGCAACAAAGCGCGTATTTTTAGGATATTTTGAACGCTTAAAACTTCCGTGATTCCTTTTGCCTAGATCCTTCTGCACAAACGCCTTGGTAATTTGTCGTGCCCTGTCACTACGTGCATTGATAAAAAATATTGCATCATTATCTTGTATGGTCGCAACTGGTTTATTATTTTCTATGATAACGGTTGGACAAATAAACTCGTCCGTTTCATTTCGATTGTAACTTTGAGAAATTGCTTCTTCAGCACTTGCTGCAGCACAACCTTTCCCGAGTACCATAGCTTCGTATGCCTTTTTTGTACGATTCCAATATTTATTTCGATCCATCCCATAAAACCGCCCCATGATTGTTGCTATTTTTTCATGTGCCATCATATGAGTACGTAATTCATGCAAATATGTAGATGCGGCATGTGGAGGTGAATCACGCCCATCTGTAAACAGATGTATATATACTTTATCTATTTTTTCTCTACGAAAAAGTTCAAGAGTAGCATACAAATGCTCAGAAAATGCATGCGCACTATTACCGTCTGTCAAAAGTCCCATGATGTGAGCAGATGTATTATATTTCTGTATATGGTGAATTGCCTGCTTAAATGCCTCCTTTTTATAAAAAGTCCCATCATGTATAGATTCTGAAATTTCTACTAAATCCTGTTTTACAATTCTACCAGCGCCAATATTCATATGACCTGCCTCTGAATTCCCTTGCTGTCCTTTGAATAAACCAACATTTTCACCATAGGCCTTTAAGTGTGAATTTGGGTACTTTTCCATATATCCAAAGATATTTGGGGCAGTTTCTGGTGTAATAGCATTCCCCTTTTCTTTTGGGTCAGCAAGACCAAATCCATCTAAAATAATAAGAAGCGTAGACTCCTTATGCTTGCTTTTTATTTGTTTTTTAGGTACTTTGGTTACTTTCATAATAATAACATTATAGCCTACTTTTAGGATTGATTCAATCCTACCTTTTGGTATATACTTAAACAAGTTATTATATTTAAAATAAGCCAAAAAATATGCCTACACCATACTTTGAAAAAACCATGAAATCTATGAAGTTAAAGATGCAGGCCCTTTGGGGAGCCTTTTTGATTGCCCCATCTATATACGCGGGTGTATTGTATAAAATAACCTCAAATAATATAGATCCTGCTTCTGCTCCAGCAAATGACTCATTTGTTTATACATTAGTGATATTTTCAATCATGGTAGTTATACTTTCATTTTTTCTACCTAATTTTATCACCAAAGGATTGTTATCTGCAATCAAATCAGGCAAACTATCTCGTGATGAAAATATTAAACAACTCTTAGTTTCTATAAAAAATAGACAAGAGCTAGAAAAATTAAGTGATAAAGAAATACAAGATCTTAGAATCATTTATGCATATTTTATATCTTTTATGCTTAAGATAGCAATGGCAGAATCTATAGCAATTTATGGTCTTGTACTTGGTATTATAAATCATGAATTAGGAATATTCTTATATTTCGCCATCCCTTCTATTTTACTCCTTGTCATACACCGACCAAACATAGATCGTGCACTTAATAGAATGTCCTAACATATTGTATTCACATATGAAATTTGAACACAATACACTTGTGTCCTGCGGCCTGGCTCCACACGAAGCCACCATTTATCTCATACTCAATAAACAAGGTGAGCTTGATGTGCCGTCTATTGTAAAAATTACGAACATGAGTAGGACTACAGTGTATGAAGCACTTAGCAGTCTTTTGTCACGTAAATTTATTACATATCGTAAACAAGGCAAGATCGCATTGTATGGACCAGAACATCCATCAAAACTAGCACCTTTAGTAGATGAAAAAAGAAATGAAACTGAACGTGCTTCACATGATTTACAAAATACTCTAAAATCATTGACGCCACAATACAATCTAACAAAACATAAGCCTGGAGTACGTTTTTTTGAGGGAGAAGAAGGAATAAATGAAGCACTTGAAGACACATTCATATGTTCTAAACCAACATATTCAATTGTAGATATAGAAGCATCAGTAAAACACTTACCTCAAATAAATAAAAGGTATAGACTCATGTGCGAACAGCGAAAGCTTGAAAAGAAAATGCTTGTATACAATACTCCAAACGCAAAAAAGCTTGCTCTGAAAGAAAAAAGCAAACTACTCGGAATACGCATCCTTAATCAATCAATAAAACCAGCATACACAAGTATGCACATATACGACAATAAGGTTGGTTATCTAACACTTCGAAAAGATGATATGATGGGAATAATAATAGATGATCCTCATATCTACCAGACTCAGCTTAGTATGTTTGAATATTTATGGAGCGTAAGTAAAGAAATATAAAAAATGAACCATGTAGTTCATTTTTTATTCGATCATTATAATTTTAAAATTACACTGAACGGGAACCCAGGGACTACGGACGTAGTATGGGTTATTTTGGAGGGAACGCATAGATCGGCACATCGCGCGACCGAGGCACGAGGAGCCGAGAGACAAGAAAATGATAGCAGATGATGCTCGACAGGACAAAGAACGCAGGCGTCGCGGGCGAGTACCAAACCGAGGCAATGTTTGTATGCCCGGTCACGATTCTCTCGATCGGTACAGTGAGGCCAATGCCACCGAGAAAGATCGCTGTCAATGGAAAAACCAATTGGTAGTACCATCTGTTCCATTGCACCCATTTCCCCGGCTTAACCTCAACCCACGGCTTATCGCGCTCACGGAGAACTCCCCATCCCATCCACATGAACAGGACAAAAAGCGGCGCACAAAAGGCACAGACGAGCAGGTTGATGAACAGAATCCCGATCCCCATCTTTTTCCTCTACACATGGTTAACCCTACGGGTCAGTCACATACTAGCATAGTATATAAAAAAATCAAGATGACGAGCCTGGCCCGTCATCTAAAAATAATATATTTGTTATTACGATCTAAACCTACCTAATAACCTCGCTTTCGATCTCCATCAAACGATTATACTTCTCAACTCTTTCTGATCTTGATAATGAGCCCGCCTTTATAAAGTCAGCATTTACTGCCACTGACAAGTCGGAAATAAAAGTATCCACTGTTTCACCTGAACGATGAGATACAAAAACTTTATATTTATTTTTCTTTGCTAGATAAATTGCATCAATTGTTTCAGTCAGACTTCCTATTTGATTTAATTTTATAAGGACTGTATTTCCTACTTTTTCATCTATCCCCTTTTGAATACGTTCTATATTAGTCACAAACAAATCATCACCAACAACTGACACGCGTTTGCCTAATTTTTTTGTAAAAATCTTCCAATTATCCCAGTCATCTTCTGCCAAAGGATCCTCAATTGACATAATTGGATAACGCTTAACCCAAGATTGCAAAACACGCATCATCTTGTCTGCGGTTGAAGATTGAGAAGGAGACAAAAAATAATATTTGCCTTTACGATAAAATTCTGAAGCTGCAACATCAAATGCAATAAATACGTTCTTACCAGGTGTAAAACCAGAATCTTTAATGGCTTTTATAATAAGCTGAATTGCTCGTTCATTATTAAGCAGATCTGGAGCAAAACCACCTTCATCACCTACTCCGGTTGAGTAGCCTTTGTTGTTTAAAATTGCCTTGAGTGAATGAAAAATTTGAGACCCCATACGTACACGCTCAGCCATTCGTTTATGAATCGGTACAATCATAAATTCCTGTACACTCAGATTATTGTCAGCATGTCTACCACCATTCAAAATATTCATGGATGCAATTGGCATACGCCATCCTTTTTCTTTGAGTCTATACGTATCTCGAATATGTTTGTACAGTGGTTTCTTTTTTGATACTGAAGCAGCACGCGCACATGCAAGAGATACTGCTAAAATTGCATTGGCTCCAAGTTTTTTCTTGTTTTCAGTTCCATCCAACTCAAGCATGGTTTCATCTATATTTCGTTGCAAAGAAGCATCCATTCCTTTCAAAGCATTTGCAATAAGTGTATTTACATTTTTTACAGCCCTTAGCACTCCTTTGCCACCATACCTCTTGGCGCCATCTCGAAGCTCCAGAGCCTCATGAATCCCAGTGGACGCACCAGAAGGCACTGCCGCTTTGGCAACTGTCCCGTCGGCAAGAAAAACCTTTGCCTCAACTGTAGGATTGCCACGTGAATCTAGAATTTCTCGTGCTGTGATATTTTTTATTGTTGTTTTTTTCATAGTTCTGTCATTCTGAACGAAGTGAAGAATCTCTCTTACTACGCTCTTTTTTAAAATATATGTCCATCTCTTACCAAAAGCTCGAAGTAAGAAACTTACCTGCCGGAAGGCAGGAACCCTTCGCTTTTAAAGCTCAGGATGACATAACCATTATACAAAAAAAACAACCTTTTTGAAAGGCTGTTTTTATTTTTATCTGTCTTATCGAATCTCAAATGTTACGCTAACATTTAGACTAACCTCATTGAGACCTTCTTCGAGAACTGGTTCAGGGGCTCCTCCACCAAACCCAGCTTCTGCAAACAAACGATTAACACCATAACCATCCCCACCACCAGATTCATATTCATCATAACTCACTATATTCACAAAGCTTACACCAAGCGATCTAGAGAGTAATGTTGCCTTGCTTGCAATTTTTTCAAGAGCATCTTTTCTAGCTTCTTCTAGATATATTTCTTTGTCATCTACTATATACTCAAGTTGACCCACATCTGTAATACCAAGCTGACCTGCAAGAGCCAAAACTTTTTCAGCCAAATCAGTATCTTTCATCTTTATCATGACACTCTGGCTTACTTCGTAACCAACCAATTCGCTTCCTTCCTCAGCTGTCCAATCATATTGTGGATAGACATCATAGTTCGCTGTTTTAATATAGTCCTCAGAAATTCCAAGCTCTTTCAAACTCTTATTCAATGAATTCATCTTTTCAGTATTCTCAGTCTGTGCATCTTGAACAGTTTTGGCTTGAGTTTTTACACCCATACGTAGTGTTGCAACATCTGGCTTTACCTCTACACTACCAACAGCGTCTACCATAATAGTACGTTCCATACGATCAGAAAGACCAATATATTCATACTCTTTTATCTCATTGCGTATAAGTGTACCAACAAACACGATCATATATACAAGCAAAATACCTATAAATGTAACAATAAGTTTTTTTGCAAATCCTGAACAGTGAGACATGTGACCACGGTGCATATGAGACATATGTGCATGAGGGTGACATAATTTTCTTACATCATCCATCTTTTCCTCTGGAAGAGGAGGTGGCATTATTGGCTTTTTTGGACGGCGTGCGCCGGCTCCAGCTGCTTTTTTGACAGGCATAAATATTGGTTAAAAGTAATTGGTTAAAAGTAAAAAGTTTATAAAGTTATAAAGTTATAAAGTTGTTGTTAAATTATTTGTCATTCAATACAGCTCTGGTACCCGGACCCACATAACCTTGGGCTGGAGTCAAATTGTGTTCTTGCTGTAATTTGATAACCGCCTCTTTGGTTGACGGACCAAAATTACCATTTGCCTCAATATCTTTTGACAAGTAATTCAATTCTTGTAACCTAAGTTGTAATTGCTTTACTTCATCTCCACCTTGGCCAAAAGATAAGAAGGAACTAAATGTATATGGACTGTATGATTGCTCTATAGCTGCGCTACTTCCCAATTCTTCTCCTGTCTCATATACTTCTGTGTCTGGAATAGTCACTATTCTGTCCCAACGGAAGTTAAGGGAATTAAATGCTCCTTCTCCTGCAATCCAACGTTTAACTTGCTCTCCAGCCGTAGCTTCAGCGGAGGAGGATGGCTCAAGTCTATATATCTTAGAATCATTCTCGTATTTTATGAGTGTATAGTTTGGATGATGGTCTGTATAGATAATTTCTGATCCAGTTGAATATTTATTTAGTAATCTTTCATCCACATCTTCTATCCAATCCCATGCATAATTTAGTGCGGTAAATACAGTTGGTGATGTAATCCAATATTTTTCTGTATTTAATAACAAATATACTCGTGGAGATGAAATTATCTTCACAATCGCACCATACTTTGGATCATAATTTGGTCCAAGCGGCATGAAACCCAGAGCATCATTTGAAATAGAATCTAATTTTGTTTTTGTAGTAGATTTTGCGTCACTCCATGAGCTGAAGTAAGTAAAGAATATATCTTCTCTAGAAAAAGCTCGTTTTGTACAATCTTCTGTAATGTAGTAGACAGATGGTGATGAAGAATGTTTATATGCTTTTTGTGTAGTTAGAGAACAACTTGTTCCGTTCACTTGATCAGCACTTTGACCAGTAAGTGTAATGGTATCTGAAACAGTACGCGTACCACCTGTAGCAGTTCTAAATCTAACGTACACAGTTTTCAATCCATTGCCATCAGTCAATGTCCATGAAACAGTGTCTGTGTAATATTGAAACGATGCACTAGAGAAATCGTCTGTATCTGAAATTGCTACTTGAGTTGCGTCTGTTGAATTGAAATATAATTTTACATTTCTAGAGTCTGTCGTAGACAAGGCTTTGTTAATACTAAATTCTAAATCATTTATAGCAGCTAGAGTCATATTACTATTATCTCCATCAACAGAGTCTAATCTAACAAATAAATCGTCCTCATCATCACTATTTGTATCAATCAATTCTTCTTCACCAGGTTTTAATACAATTGTAACTGGGTCTGACTGAACTACTATAGTTACTGATCCATCAGCTCCTGGAGCTGACGCTGTAACTGTATGAGATGAATTACCTACTGAAACAGCCTGAGGAGCACCAGGACTAGTTGTAATACTAACTGTTGCCGGAGCTGAGGTACTAGGTGCTGCAGGTGGGGATGGTGATGGAGATGATGATCCGCCTGGGGAAGAGCAAGCAGAAGTTGTAGCCGAAACTGAAGATGTCCAATCAGTTGCAACACTGTCACCATTTCGACCCTTAACCCTAAATGTATATTCCGTATTACAAGTAAGACCGGTGAATGCATACGAAGATGCTGCTGTCCACCCAGAATTTGTGCTGGCTGTTGTATTTTCTATATAATAATTTGTAGCGTCACCAGAATATGCAATTGTAATTTGTGTATTTGAATTTACAGTAGCGGTCACAGACGAAGGTGTTGAAGCAAGTATATAAAAAGCGAGTTCTGTTGAACCAGAAGAGCTATTCCCCCATGTATCATATGCCCAAATATTAAAGACATACTGAGTATTAGCAGAAAAACCAGTAGCAGTAGATGTAGTAGTTCCAGCAAATGTGATACTACCCAAATCTGAGATTGTCGAAGATGTGACAGCTATATCAGTTATTTCTACACCAGAAGACCCTTCTTTGTAAAATATTTTGTATTCAGAAAAATTATTATCTGTAGTAGTGGAACCATAACCATACACAAAGCTGGTGATTGAAGTTTCTTCTAAGGTAAGAGGGCCCGGCTGCGTAGGATCTTTCACATCAACCCCAAAAGAAGTTGAGCTTACTACTGTACCATTAACTGTCCCGTCATTAGGTGTAAAACGTAACCAAACTTCCAAATCGTCTACTGACCCTAAAACTGACGCATCCCATTGAATAGTCATATCTACCGAAGTATCATCATCTGTATCAATGTCAGCGATATTACCAGTAGATGTAGTAATTCCATCAATACCTTCTGTGTCTGTTACTGTTTCTAGGGTAGAAGATGTCCAACTACTCCCATCTGTAGAATGCTCTACTATTAAACTAGTCACATCACTATCTGCGTCTGCTACAGTAGTAGTGACTGTTATAATGCCTGCAGCAGTAGTCTGGGATGGAGTTCCTACGGTAACTGTTGGAGCGTCATTGTCCACACTCACCAAATCAACAGACCTCGTCACAAACCTGAGTTCCCCACTCGTATCAACATAAGCAACTGCTACAGTAGTACTTGCACTATTATACGTCGTGGACATTTTACTAAGCTCACCAATAGCATTACTAGAATCTATGTCTTGTGTTAAATTCATGGTAAATGGTGCGTCTGTGCTCGTACTATACGCAAAATCAACATAATTATCATCGCCATAATATACCATATATGGTTTTGCTCCGTAGAACCCCATATCTGGTGATGCAACCTCGCTACCATCACTAAACGTATGCTCAGTCACTCCAATGGTGCTGGTAGACCAAACACCACTTTCAAGAGAAGCAAAGTACATAGTACCACTGGCACTAGTATCACCAAAAAATGATTGATCATATAGTAGAGCACTTGGTCTACCATTACCATCTAACATAAACTTATTATATGTTGCACCAGTACCATTTGGAGAAAATATTGATGAGGTGGTCCACGAAACTCCGTCGTCAGTAGATGAAGTATAGACAAAATCCTGCGTACTACTAGCTCTATATACAGCATGCAAAACTGATCCTGTAGCAATACCCACTGCAAATAGATCGTCATTGTCTGGATCCACAACATCAATAGTAGAGGAGGTCCAGTTAACACCAGCATCACTAGATAAAGCTACTGAATCATACTCAAAAGTAATGGCAATGTAATCAGTACCTTCTAGGAAGTCTATACTAGTTACCCACTCATCACCGCTACCACCAGAATTATATATTTCATTTTCTGTTCCCCAAGTCATACCGTCAGTAGACGTCGCAAAAAACATCACATTTGTAGACGAAACATATGCAGTGAGACCAAAGTATGATGTGGAAGCATTGTACTGAATATCAAACATAGTATAAAGATTTCCATCCTCAGACAATACCTTAATAGGGGTGTCAAAAGCCTGAACTACCTCACTCCATGTACCATCCGCACCGCTCGTAGATGTAGTCAATTCTACATAATAGTTACCATCTTCCAAACCAGCAAAAAAATAATTATATTGACTGTTGGCATATATCAATTTAGTCCAAGAGTAAGATTCTGCCTCTGTAATGGAAGAAAGAGAGCCGTCCCAAGCTACTGTAGGTGTTGGTAAACTACTGGTAGAAAAATATAATTGACCGCCACTAACATACGCTATTGCCACTTCTTCATCAGTGGAGTCGTAAGCCAGACCCATTTCAGTGGAAATGCCTACGGCATTACTTCCAGAGATCGAAGTAGTCACAAAGTCAGTACTAGTGTTTACTGCCCAATGAGGATAAAAACTACTACCACCATACGCAACTATAGGGTCATCCGTGTTAAAGAAAGTAAAAGCACTTGGTTCTGGATTGGAATCGACAACAAAAGTCAATGGAGTATCTATAGTAGAACTAGCCCAAACCCCATTATCACCTTTTTTATTATATATTAATGTAGATGTGACATTTGGCATACTTGAAGTAACCATACCATGATACACCAAACCAGGTAGGCCATTGTCATCCACTGCTAAATTAATAGTAAATTCTGCCGGACCTTCTGTATTAAGCTCTTCTGCTACAGTTGTCGATGTCCACGTAGCTCCACCATCTGTAGAAGAAGAATATATAATATCATTTAAATTATCTTCAAAAAATGCTGCATGAAATACTCTTGAAGCCCCACTACCACTAATGACTCCTCCAGCAAAGAAATCTTGTTCACCATTATTTAAAGTACCAATTGTAGAAGTAGACCAAGAACCACCATTAGTAGAGGTAGCTACTTCATATGAGCCAGAGGTCATTCCACCTTGGTCATAGTTACTATAGAATAGTGCAACATAACTATCGCTGGTGCCAAAGTCTAAATAAATACGCCTAACATTAGATTGGGTTGTGGGCAAGTGATCGGCTACAGTAGAGGTGGCTGACCAAGAAAAGGCATCACTCGAGGTTGCAAAATCTATCCTACTGGTTCCAGTGGTATAAGATGCTATACCAAAATATGAATCATTAGAATTATATTCAAAAGCAAATAATCCTTTACCATAATCATCTGGTGCCCAAAGACCTGTGAATACTTCTTGTGGCTCACTCCATGATTCATCTGAGCCATCTGTTGAGGTAGTAAGATACACATCATATATGCCATCGGCAGATGAGCTAGAGAAGGCTAGATAATATACATTATCTACCCACAAAAGTTTAGTTTTGGCATCTGTATCAAGAGTAGGTAAACTCCCATCGTATGGAACCACCTCTGTTAACACAGAGCTCGTAACAAAAAAAGCATCTGCATCAGCTCCATCAATGGCAGTATACAATAGACCCATGGACCCTTCATCATCATTGTATCCAAGAGAAAAACCAATCCCTCCACTTAAAGGATACATCGGCTTATTATCTATTTCTATTGAACTCCAGGTGCTTGTGTTAACTGAAAAATAAGGATAAAAATCATCACCAACATACACAACTACTGGATCAGTTCCTCCAAAATAACTGAGTCTTGGCTGTACACTCATATCTGTAGAAGAACTCATAGTCCATGCAAATGTATCGATTGTAGTAGTAACACCCCAGCCCAAAACATCATACTTCTTATAATACAACGATGTCGTCACCATACAATCTCCTCCCCACACAATTGCACCATCATCTTCCTCTGCGACACACGTGTTCCCTGTGTCTATTTCATCTATAGAATAATAAATTATTCCAGGATTTCCATCTGAATCAAGTGCCATATGCGCACCAAATTCAAAAATGTATGATTCATAATCAAAACTAGAATCTATAGTAGTTGAAACCCAATTAGAAGAATTTACATAATGCAAACTCATGTCAGTACTCGTATTAAAGTTTTCGTCTGAACGCTCGTCATATATTATATGAATAACATCATCAAAATCAATTTCCAATCCCAACACAGAAATACCTTGTTCAACACCATCTAATGAACTTGTAGTCCAATTCGTCAAATCTGTACTTGTTGCAATTTCTATATAAGTACACCCTTCATCTACGCATGACCCAGCTTCTGTATAATTCACATATGCAATTGCCACCAAACTGCTATCTGGCGCTGTGGCAAGTTTTATTCCCATACCATCATCATCGACACCTACAACAGCCGTAGACGTAGCGGACCAGTTAGCACCATATGTGGAAGTAGATATAAGCACAGAATCTGTAGTGTCCATACTACCTGAATCTGCAGAGACAAGTATATGATAAATATCATTATAATGATATTTATAATCTATTTGTGATTGACTTTTACTAATTATAGTAGTGGTAACACCCCATGTAGTACCATCTGTCGAAGTAGACATTTCAATAAAATATGGTGGGCCACTGCCGTCATAGGTTGTATATGCAGAATAATACACACCATCCACATACTGTAGACTCACCGTATTATGTTTTCCAGCACCAGCGTCTTCTTTGACAGTCACTGGCGTAGAAAGAGAGTATGCTTGCACTTCACCGACACTCCCATCATACAAATTTGGCAAAAATACTCCGGCAACAGCCAAAAATAATACCATTATGCCTAGATAGACATATTCTCTTGCGACGTTATAAACTTTATCTTTTATAGAAAAAGACATAACAAAAAATGTTATATATAATATGTCTATATTATATCAAAAATCCTCTATATATTATAGAGGATTTCGGCTTAGAATGGGGATAAAACTATTTTTCATTCACCGCTTTGATACCTGGTAAAATTTTACCAGACAAAAACTCAAGCATTGCACCGCCACCAGTAGAAACCAAGTCAACATACTCAGTCATACCTACCATATCCATAGACTGCAACGTCTCTCCTCCTCCAATAACACCATAAGCCTTACCTTTTGACCTACTTGCGACTAGGCGAGCGATAGAAAGCGTCCCAATGTCATAAGGTTTTTGCTCAAACACACCCAATGCACCATTCCACACAATAGTCTCGGCTAATTTAATATATTTTGCAAAAAGTTGAATAGTTTCTGGACCACAATCTAAAATAAACTCCCCTTTCTTACATATTTGATGTGGTTTTTTATTAAGTTTCACATGACGATAATTTTTACCTTCCATATCCCCTACCACTACGTCTATTGGTTTGATCACTTTTTTCTTTTTTCCATAGTTAAGTGCTTCTTTTTTGAATTCCATATCCACAAGCGAGCTCCCCACACCATAACCCTTTGCTTTGAGGTAGGTATTGAAAATTCCGCCACCTACAAGCATATAGTCACACAAAGGAAGTAATTTTTTTATAACTGGAACCTTGGTTTCCATTTTCGCCCCACCAAGCACTACCACAAAATGACTTTTTGGTTTTTGTAACACTTTTTGTAGACCTTTTATCTCACTCTCAAGAAGTAGTCCAGCATAACTTGGTATATACTTTGCCACACCAGACACAGAAGCTGCTGGACGATGC
>JABGUG010000040.1 GCA_018646705.1 Candidatus Parcubacteria bacterium
TATCAAGATGATGTGATGCTTACCGCTATTGAGCTTGCTGGGTATGATTGGATGGAAGCTGATAAATTTCGAAAAGCGATGGGAAAGAAAATTCCTGAAGAAATGGCAAAACAGAAGATCAAATTTTATGACGGGTGTAAGAATCATGGCAAAGTACCAAAAAATATCATAGATGAGCTTTGGACTGCTATTGAGCCATTTGCTGCATACGGGTTTAATAAAGCTCATGCGGCCAGTTATGGTATTGTTGCGTACCAAACGGCTTATATGAAGGCTCATTACCCTGTACAGTACATGACATCGGTCTTACAAGCTGAATCAGGGGACGCAGACAAGATCTCTGCTATTGTGGGTGAATGTAGAAGAATAAATATTGAGGTATTACCACCTGACGTAAATGAAAGTTTTAGGTCTTTTGCAATGGTATCAAAGCCAGGTGAAAAGGGTCGTATTCGTTTTGGTCTTACTGCAATTAAAAATGTAGGAGATCATATTTGTGAAGTTATTTATCGTGAGCGAAAAGATAATGGACAATTTAAAAATTTAGAAGATTTTCTTGAGAGAGTAGAAGATAAAGATTTAAACAAAAGATCTGTAGAGAGTTTGGCTCAGTCTGGTGCGCTTGATTCTTTTGGGTATGATAGAGGGGTTCTAATGGCAAGTAGTGAAAATATTTTGGGATATGTTCGCCAGCTTAAGGAGAAACGTACAACAAATCAAGATTCTCTTTTTGCAGGAACAGATATTGCACTTGATTCAAAAGTTCGTATTGAAGATGTTCCACCAGTAGAACTTGAACAAAAGCTTGCTTGGGAAAAAATGCTTTTAGGAATTTATGTTTCATCCCACCCTTTTATTTATTATGAGAAGTTTTTTGGAGATAAGATTGTTCCTATTGTAGAGGTAGAAGAAAAGGATCGTGATGCATGGGTTGTAGTTGGTGGTGTGATTGATTCAGTTAATAAAAAAATAACAAAAAAAGGTTCTGTCATGATGTTTGCAACAATTCAAGATATGACAGGAAGTATTGAAATGCTTGTGTTTCCAAAAGCATATGAAATTAGCAAAGAGGTATGGGAAGTAGGAAATGTTGTGTGTGTGGTAGGAAAGACTCCTCGTGAAGAGGGGGATAATAAAATTTTTGTAGAAAAATCTTATGTTCTTACAAAAGAAAATGCGGAAGAGATAAGTGGTTATTTGTCATTTAGTACCAATAGCACACAGAAAAAAAAGGAAGAAAATAATAAATATATTACAATTAGTCTTACGCAGGATCAGTTGAAAGAACACACTGATGAATTGAAAAATTTGTTTAAACAGTATCCCGGATCATATGATGTATATGTTCGTATTGCTCTTGATACTATTCATGCTCAGGCACGAGTGGATTGGGGAGATGAATTGATGGGTAAATTAGATGATATTTTGGGAGAAGTTAATGTAGATGTTAGAGAGTAAAGTATTGCATTGATGTATTGCTACATTGATAAAACCATTATACGTTATAATAAAACGAACACCCCAGGGCCGAAGCCTCTGGGGTTTTTGTTCGTCATGATTCGTGCATTGCCACGATCTGTGCGGTCAGCGCACGGATTGCAGCGTCGTTGAATCCGCCGTCTTTGATCGTGGTGTGCGCACAACCCTTCACTGGTTCGACGTAGAGGTCGTGCCCGGGTTGGACTGTGGCGTCCCACTGTTCTTTTACAGAACGGGGCGTGCGTCCACGGTCTGCGGTGTCGCGCTTGAGTCGTCGTAGGAATCTACTTCTTTCATCCACGTCAACGAAGACGCGGTAGTCGAAGATCTCGCGGAAGTCAGGATCGTGGAAGATCATGATACCGTCCAGAATGACGATGGGCGTTGGAGCAAGGACGACACCTCTATCGCATCGCGTATGGGTGTTGAAGTCATACCGCGGTGTCATTATGGACTTACCTTGACGCAGTTCTTCCATGTGAACTTGCATCAGCTCCCAATCGATCGCGTTCGGCTCATCAAAGTTCCATGTAGCTCGTTGCTGATGGGTCAGGCGCCTGAGGCACTTGTAGTACCAGTCAGCGGACATGATCGACACTATGGGTGATGTGCCGTTGGAGCTGTTGATGAGATCAGCGACTTTTTCGGCAACGGTGGATTTTCCGGAGGCTGTGCCACCGGCGATGGCGATGATAAGCATGCTAGGCATGACGAATTCCCTCCCAATTTCGTAAAAAAGCAGGCTCTGAGCCTGCCTTATTTATTTTGTTACGAACCGACAGTATTGTACCGTCGTTATTACACTATGTCAAATCCTTTCACATCCCCATTTTTATCTATTTTTTTGTCTTCATATGGAGCAATACGTCGTCGATAAAATTCAAGCTTGGCTGATTCAAGAACTCCCATAAGTTCATTAAAGTCTGAATATTTTCCATCACCTTCAGTCTGAAGTAGTATATTTGTAATAATGTAGTTGAGCTCACCAGCTCTATGGTCTTTATCAATTAAGTCAGTGAGCTCTTTTATTTTTGGATCAAGGCGTTCTCGGTTTTTTTGTATGATATATGGCATAGAAAAATAATTTTAAATTATGCTGGGTCATTTAATGATCTTACGCTTTCATCCTTATGAATTCTTGAAATCACTTCGGCAAAACGATCACTTACTGACACTATTTCTAAATCTCGTAAATTATGTTGATCAATCGGTATGGTATCAGTTGTTATAAATTTTTTAATAGGAGAATTATTTAATTTCTCATCGGCATCTGTTCCTAAATTTGCATGCACAAAACATGCGTCTACTTCTATTGCTCCAGCCTCTTCTAATAAATATTTAGCATCTTCTATGAGAGTTCCTCCACTTAGGGTTTCATCATCAATAATAAGACATTTTTTATCTTTTACTTCACCAATCACACCTTTGATTTTTACTTTTTCATCATTTCCAATTCTACGTTTGTCCATCATCGCTACTGGCAAATGTAGACTGTCAGCATATGACTCTATCATTTTTGATGCACCACTATCTCCAGCCACAAGTACATAGTCGCTCAGGTCCCAGTTTTTTTTCAAATGTTTTACAATGTCTGGAGAAGCTACAAGATGATCACATGGTATATTGAAAAAACCCTGAAGTTGTGGAGAATGCATTTCCATAGCAAGGACACGATTTGCTCCAGCAGTTTGTAATATATCGGCCATAAGTTTTGCAGTGATGCAAATTCGTGGCTGATCTTTTTTGTCTGATCTGGCATATGGAAAGTAGGGAAGTACTACGGTAATCCTTTTTGCCGAAGAGTCTCGAAGTGTTCGAATATAGATAAGTAGTTCCATTATGTTAGTATGTACAGGATCTACATGAGTTTGTATTACAAACACATCATCGCCGCGTACTGCCTCATCAACAGTTACAAAATTATCTCCATTACTAAATCTTATGGACGTTGTCTTAGTTTCTTTTATATTGAGGTGGTCACAGATTTTTTTTACAAATCCTTTGTGACTACTACCTCCTATGATTTTGATAGGCATAGCTATATATGGGTTAATCTTGTTTTAATAGATCTCATAAAGAGTATTTGTATTAGTATACAACAAGCCATGATACCAAGTACAGCCTGCAAGTGAATGCTAGATAAACTTGGTACAAAGAAAAGGAGGCTATAGCTTACGATCCTACTCATAATAACATATAACCATTCTCTGATCACAATATATTCTACTCTATGATTTCTGTAATCTGGTAATGTATGTAGTAAATTATCTCTGTATGTTTTTGCAGGAATTTCAGTCATAGGTAAGAAAAATTGTCGTGCAAAACCATATATAATATATGTAGCAAAAAGTGGCATTCCTACGACTGACATGCTTGCGAGAAAGAATATTGAGCCACCAAAAGTGAATAGAGTTTTATAATGTTTATAATCTATTTTCTTACCAATAAGCCATACACTTACAATTGCGAGAATAGAAAAAACAGAAAACCATGTACCAAGTTCTAATTCGCTATTTAGTACATCAAAAATAAATATAGGAAGAAGACGTTCGAATGCTCCTTTGAATGCAAGATTACCAAAAAATCTGGAAGCCAAAAGTTTTACCATGTCTTTTTGTGCCCATATAGCTTTTATGGTTTTTTTGTAATGAAGAGGGGTGTTGTTGTATTTTTCGATTTTTACATTACCAATTATGGCAGATAATATATAAGAAATTGTTCCGATAATAAATATGTTTCCATATCCAAAATTAAATAAATTGAAACCAATAGCAGCACCTCCCGCAATTGGTGCAATAATATTTACAAAGTTTCTTGTTGCTTCTATCATTCCATTGTAATTTCCTCTGTTTTGTTTATTCGTAGTAGTAAATTGAATGAAGAGATAACTAAGCCAATACATTCCATTGAAAAAACCAAGCGCAAGGCCGGTTATAATGAGATGACTTGATATGTGATCTTTAAATACAAAAAGTATAGTGTATAGAATAGATGATCCAACTAAACTCAAAAGACGTGGAATATGTGGACGCCCTCTATTCACGACACCGGCAAGGGAGGTAAATGATATACCATGACCAATAATCAGAGCAATTGAATATATTGCAATGGCTTGTAGAGAGTTTGTCTGTGTCCAAACAAAAACCGCAAAAAAAATATTAAATACGGTCCTACCAAATATGGTTAAGTTGTGTGAAATAATAAGGCGTTTTATTTCTTTTGTATTTATGTGATTCATGTATTGTTTACTTTGAACTATAAAATATCTATGTCTTAATCATTAAAGCGCACCCCTCCCTAACCCTCCCCTAATAGGGGAGGGAATGGGTGGGGTTCAGTGTAAAATAAATAACCAAACAGATAATTTTATAATTCAAATTACTTATAAATTTTCCAATTTGGATCGGCTTGAAGTTTGTTCCATGGAGTGAAGTTTTTATTTTTTGCATGATTGTATGCTGTTACCGCTATCATTGCAGCATTATCCATAGAATATTTTAATTCTGGAATTTTGAATTCAGAACTAGGAATTTCTTTTTGAATTACTTTCTTTAGGGTTTCACGAAGTTTTTTATTTGCAGAGACACCACCAGCAAGGACTATTGTCTTTGGGTTGTATTTTTTTGCAGCTTTTATCGTCTTGTGTACAAGTAAGTCTACAATTGCTTGTTCAAAGCTTGCGCAAAAATCATTTTTGTCTGTATCAGGATTATCTCGTAAGTGGTAGAGTGCGGCAGTTTTTAAACCAGAAAAACTCATATCGAAATCTTTTGAATGTATCATTGGACGAGGAAATGTTATTGCTTTTGGATCTCCTTTTTCAGCAAATTTAGAGATTTTTGGTCCGCCTGGATAATCAAATCCAAGGAGTTTTGCAACTTTGTCAAAACATTCTCCTGCAGCATCATCTCGTGTTCCACCAACTCGTTCGTAGTGTCCTAGTTTTTTACTTAGTATAAGTTCTGTATGTCCACCTGACGCTACGAGACTAAGTATGGGGAGTTCAAAATTGGAAATCGGTTTTTCACTTTTATCTTTTTGTATTTTAACGCTATGTATGTGTCCCTTAATATGGTTTACACCAACAATAGGTACATCCCAAAGATATGAAAGTGTTTTTGCTGTTTCTACACCTACAATTAGTCCTGTGATGAGACCCGGCCCAGAGGTCACCGCAATGACATCAGGCTTTTCAAAATTTTTCATTATTTCTTCTACAACAGGGGTAATTTGTTCAGCGTGTTTTCTTCCTGCAATTTCTGGCACTACACCACCATATTTTTTGTGTATTTCAATTTGACTTGCAGTCTTTTCTGCAAGTATTTCGATTTTTTCATCTGTTCTTTCTACCAATGCGACAGAAGTATCGTCACACGAAGATTCAATTCCGAGGATTTTCACACAATTATATTTTAATAGCGTTTTTTAATAATGTCTTTATATCTTTTTCACTAATTCCAAACTGATCTTGTATTTCTTCAGTAGACTGCACTAGGAAATAAATATCTTGTATACCAAATTCAGAATCCCTTAATTTCATTTTTTTATTAACCCAGTCTTGTATTGTCTCATCTTCACTTATAGTACACTCTACTAGCATTTTGTATTCTCGCGGGTTTAATGATTGTATGAATTTTGATAAAGATTCCCTTACACCTTCTAGCCTTTCTCTTTCTCTGTTGTGATTCATATTATAGTATTATATGAATTATAATTTTATTTTAGCAAGAAAGTAGTCATTTGAACACCTTGATATTATGTAACTACAAAGTGTGTTCCCACACTTTCTTTTCTATCTAGGGCTGACTCAGTAATTAATTTCGCTACTGTACACAAATTATTAAGTTCAAGGATTTCTTTGTTTGTACCTTTGTTTAGTATTTGTTTAATGTATGATCCATATTTGTCTAATATTTGTAACGTTTCTTTCATCTTTTTTTCTTCACGTATGATACCAACGTTATTCCACATTAACTTTTGAATAGATAATTTCATTTTTTTAATCTTTGGATTATTATTTTTTATAACTTTCCAACTTTCCAACTTTCCAACTTTCCAACTTTTTTCTTTTTTAATATATTTTTTTGTTGCATAAATCGCTTTTGAAGAAAATACCATACA
>JABGUG010000029.1 GCA_018646705.1 Candidatus Parcubacteria bacterium
TATATGTATAAAAAAGATTTTCCAAAACTTGAGATTGGTGACAGAGTTGAAATCAATGGAGAATTATCAGAGTCAGGTGGCGAAGCTCGAGTGAAAGTGAAAGAAAAAAAAGACATTACAAAGATTGATCATGTGAATATTCCTCAATCAAAACTTGTCGAAGTTTCAGAGGTTGGCGAAATGATGGAAGGATGGCTTATTCAAGTAAATGGCGAGATTACAGAACTCAAGGGTTCATATATGTATATTGATGATGGAACAGAAGAAGTAAAAGTATATTTCAAACGTGGGACAGGAATTAAAAAAGATATTTTACAAGAAGGCGATATTGTTTCTGTTACAGGATTAGTTCATCAAACGAAAAGCGGGTATCAATTATTACCACGTTCACAAAAAGACATTGTAAAAACAGGTGTTGCAGAGACGTTTGTTACAAAAGTTGAGGAAGAAAAAAAGGACAGTGCAGCTGATTTAGCAGAAAAATATCTTACCGCAACAGCCGGAGGCCTAACAGCAATTTTTGTGGGATTGTTTGGTAAGAGTCATGGAGATAAGGTTGGTGGAGTTTTTAGAAGGGTTGTTGAGTCTGTTAGGAGGAAGAAGATGTAGAGACGTGATTTATCGCGTCTAAGGCATCGCCAGTGCAACCAAATATTGTATCTAAAAATGAATGGGGTTGAGATTTATCATGCGTGTTGTGATGGAGATGTAAAATGCCGTGTTTGAAAAATGAACGGAGACGCGATAAATCGCGTCTATACAATAATTATTATATAAATATATGTCATTGTATAAAAATAAATATCGTATTGAATCTGCGCGATTGTCGAGGTGGAATTATGCATCGTGTGGTTATTATTTTGTCACGATTTGTACCAAAAATATGGTTTGTCATTTTGGTCGGGTTGTCGGTGGGAAAATGAAATTATCAAAGTTTGGGTGTGTAGCAGTGCAACATTGGTTGAATATTCCAAATATTTTTCCGTTTGTCACGTTAGATGAATTTGTTGTAATGCCAAATCATGTACACGGAATTTTGATCATTGATCATGGCTTGCGCAATGGTAGAGACGCGATTTATCGCGTCTCTGGTGGTGGAGCAACACATCGTAATAACCCAATGGGGTGCGGCACATTAGGAGAAGTTATTCGTTGTTTTAAGGGAAAGTTCACATTTGAAATCAGAAAAAAACAATCAGAATATTTCACCTGGCAACCACGATTTCATGATCATGTTATACGTGACAGAACCGCATTACAAAATATTCGTAATTACATTCACCAAAATCCTTTAAAATGGAACAAGGACTGTTTTCATGTTTATAAATAGAGGGACAAATCATGTTTTTTTTGATATAATATATATGTAATATAATTGAAAAAACATGGTTGATAATATATTTCTTCAGATCTCCGTTGTTTTGGGGATTACCGTATCAGTTGCATTCGTAATGCGCTTGTTACGTCAGCCACTTGTCGTGGCATATATCATAGCGGGGCTTATCGCGGGACCGCTATTTTTAAATGTAGTAAATGGTGGCGAAGAATTTTTTGAGACGTTTGCACAATTTGGTATTGTACTCCTTCTTTTTATTGTTGGACTTAGTTTGAATCTAGAATATATAAAGAAGATGGGAAAGTCAGTACTTATTGGTGGCGTGTTACAATTTTCTGTTACTGCGATTTTTGGGTTTATAATAATGAAATTATTGGGTTTTTCGTTTATCCCGTCTATATTTATCGCGGTTGCTGTTACATTTTCAAGTACAATTATTGTTATTAAACTATTGGCAGATAAGAAAGATCTTGAGGCAGTATATGGTCGTTATGTAGTAGGTTTATTGGTTGTACAAGATATTATTGCTGTGGCTGT
Source organism: Candidatus Parcubacteria bacterium (assembly GCA_018646705.1). Taxonomy (GTDB): domain Bacteria; phylum Patescibacteriota; class Patescibacteriia; order Magasanikbacterales; family UBA922; genus BM521. The sequence continues at coordinate 1,874 of JABGUG010000029.1, forward strand.
CATGATATTTTTGAATACAGCAAACACTCAAAACAGTGGATGGTATACAACAATGCTTCTTACCCTTGGTAAGGGTCTGGTGCTTGCGTTTGGTGTGTTTTTGCTTGCAAAGTATTTATTACCAAGACTCATGGATCGAGTAGCTCAGAGTGGTGAGTTATTATTTATTTTTACAATAGCCTGGTGTTTTGGTGTAGCGAGCCTTGTGTATTGGGCCGGATTTAGCGTAGAGATTGGCGCAATTGTTGCAGGTATCTCTCTTGGTGCATCAGTTTATCAGCCAGAGATTAGTAGTCGTATGAGGCCGCTTAGAGATTTTTTTATCGTGCTATTTTTTGTAGTACTTGGTAGTGAGCTTCAGCTTGGTGATATACACGCGGCTATTACTCCAGGTATTATTTTGGCCACCTTTGTACTTATTGCAGATCCAGTAATATTGTATTGGGTGATGCGTAGGATGGGGTATACAAGACGAAGTGCATTTTTGGCCGGTATTACCGCTGCGCAAGTTAGTGAGTTTGGTTTTATTTTAATTTTCAAAGGTGAAGAGCTTGGATATCTTCATGGACCAGAGCTTGCCATTTTGACAGTTGTTGCTCTTATTACTATTGTTATATCTTCATATCTTATTACATATAATGAACAGTTGTATCAAAGAGTACTTCCGTTTCTAATAAAATTTGGAAGAGATAGAGCACAAAAAGAATCTGGAGAAGAAGAGAAATACGATGTATTTGTATTTGGTTACCACAGGATTGGTTGGAAAGTGTGCGAAGCTTTGGCAGAAAAGAAAATTAAATTTGCTGTAGTAGATTATAATCCAGATGCCATTGCGAAGTTGAAACGTCGAGGAATTTCTGCGTTTTTTGGGGATGCTGCTGATGTGGAATTTTTGGAAAGTCTTTCACTTGAAAAAGCAAAGCTTATTGTTTCCACCATTCCTGAGGCTGATGATCAAAAAACTATGATTCAGCATGTACGTAAAAAAAACAAAAAGAGTATTATAATCGCAAATTTGTATCATAATACATATTTGGATGACCTATATGAGGTTGGCGTAAATTATGTTATGATGCCACATCTTCTTGGTGGGCAATGGGTATCTGAAATTCTCAAAGATCGTCCGTGGACACAAAAAACTTTCAAAGATTTGAAACATGAACAAAAAGAAGAAATGAAACTTCGTTTTACAGCCGGGACAGACATTATATAGGTTGTGGAAAGTAGGCTTATCTATGCTTGACTTTTTTTATAGTCCTTGCTATAATTTTCACGCATTATACTAGGGGCCAGTAGCTCATCTGGTAGAGCGCCGCCCTTGCACGGCGGAGGCAGCGGGTTCAAGTCCTGTCTGGTCCACAAAACAGTTGATTTTTGACTTTTGACACTTAACACACTCGAGACAAGTTAATTGCCAAGGGTTCGTGTCAGCTGTTTTTTAAAAGCCGAGGTAGCTCAGTGGTAGAGCAGTGGACTGAAAATCCTCGTGTCGGGAGTTCAATTCTCCCCCTCGGCACATAGAGAATTATCGGAGTGTAGCTCAGTTGGCTAGAGCACTGCGTTTGGGACGCAGGGGTCGAAGGTTCGAGTCCTTTCACTCCGACAAAAACTTCCTTTAAAAGGGGAGTTTTTATATTTTTAAAATACTTGACAAAGAATTAGTTTTGGGTATATACTTATAATATAAATCTTAAATATAAAGCATATGCCAAATTTTGATGGCACAGGTCCCGCAGGACAAGGTACTAAAACAGGTGCACAATTAGGTGAATGCGAGGATACAAGACAAGAAGAACGTCCTATTGATGGACGTGGAGGAGGAAAGGGGTGTTGCAGTCCTCGTAGAAAAAGAAGAGGTTTGTTTTCACGTTTAGGTTTTGGTCGTGGTAGAAGAGGAAAGAGTAATGAATAAAATATGTCTAGACCTCGACTAAGGCGTAGATTGCGTTTTAAACCTAAAACAACATATTTTAAGCCACAAGGCATACCCATGAGGAATCTTGAGGTTGTAGAATTAACTTATGAAGAGATGGAAGCTTTACGTCTAAAAAATAAAGATAATTTAAATCAAAATGAGTGTGCAGAGAAGATGGATACTTCACAAAGTACGTTTCAACGAATTTTATCTTCCGCTTATAAAAAAATTAGTATAGCTTTAATTGATGGTAAAGCTATTAGTGTTATTAACGAATAAATTATGAAAAATAA
>JABGUG010000009.1 GCA_018646705.1 Candidatus Parcubacteria bacterium
GGTAAATTGTGTCCTAGAAAAGGAAAGTGTACAAGTAAGAAACTTTTTGACAAAATAAATAAAAAAATAGAAGTAATTTTGGATAAGACACCAATACTAGATGCTGAATAATCCTCCTTCGCTATCTCTTTCGCTAAAGCTACAGAGATCAAGAAAGCTACGGAGGACAAGAGCTCGCTAACGAATACTAAATTGTTTATTTAATTTATGACATTTCCAATAAAGCCAGAAGAAAAAAAATTGGTGTATTTAGATCATGCCGCTACTACATATACAGATGAACGAGTAGTGAAAGCAATGCAACCATATTTTACTGAAAAATTTGCAAACCCTTCAGGTCTTTATACTATTGGTCGAGAGGTCAATGGTGCGCTTAATGATGCACGTCGTACTATTGCTGAAATACTTCATACATTACCAGATACTATTATTTTTACTGGTGGTGGTACAGAGTCAGATAATATGGCGGTTTTTGGTGTGGCTCGGAAATATGCAGACAAAGGTAAACATATTATTACAACAAAATTAGAACATCATGCTGTCTTGCATTCATGTGAACAATTGGAAAAGGAAGGTTTTGAAGTTACTTATTTGGAACCAGACTCACAAGGATTTATTTCTCCAAAAAAAGTTTCAGCAGCTCTGAGAGAAGATACTATACTAGTTTCTATAATGTATGGGAATAATGAGGTTGGAACTGTAGAACCTATTGCAGATATTGGACGTGAAATTCTCAAGTGGAGAAAAACACACGCAACTAAATTTCCTTTTTTTCATACTGATGCATGTCAGGCACCAGGAGCACTCGAGCTTGATGTAGAAAAACTACACGTAGATCTCATGACACTCAATGGGAGTAAGATTTATGGTCCAAAGGGCGTGGGAATATTATACAAACGTCGCAATGTTCAATTGCAACCATTAATTTTTGGAGGAGGACAAGAAATGAGACTCAGAAGTGGTACAGAAAATGTACCAGGAATTGTGGGCTTGGCAAAAGCTTTAGAATTGGTACAAGAAAGACGAGAAGATGAATACATGCGACTTATTGATTTGAGAAATTATTTTTGGGATAGATTACAAAAAGATATACCAAAAATAAAATTGAATGGTGCTGATTTGGGATTAACACGATTACCAAATAATTTAAATATTTCAATTTTGGATATTGAAGGCGAAGCATTACTTCTTTATCTAGATGAATATGGAATTGTGTGTTCAACTGGTTCGGCATGTACGTCAGAATCTCTTGATCCATCACATGTATTACTTGCAATGGGTTTGCCATATGAATATGCTCATGGAAGCCTACGTTTTACTTTAGGACAGAAAACAACAAAAGAAGATATTGATTATGTAATGAAATATTTACCAGAGATTGTAGAAAAGCTTCGTCAAATCTCCCCAGTAAACCTTACACAAAATCCAGAAGAAAATACTCATCCAAAATATCATCAACGTTGATATCCTGATATTCGGATAATCCAGATTTACGGATTCGATATCTGTAAATCTGGATTATCCGGAAATCCGTATAGTATTAATAACAAGATATGGTTAATCAAAAAGGAGCCGCTATCAGAGATAACCAAGGTAATTCTTGGTTGTATTCTGATATTGTAAAAGACCACTTTTTTAATCCGCGAAATATTTTGTTTGCTGGTGAGGAAGAAGATTATGATGCTGATGCTATGGGTAGAGTAGGTTCTCCTGCATGTGGAGATGAGATGGTACTATGGCTAAAGATTGATAAGGACAGCGAGCGTATTAAAGAATGTAAATGGCAAACATTTGGCTGTGGAAGTGCAATTGCATCAACCTCTATGCTTTCAGTGATGCTTTCAGAAAACGGCGGTATGACACTTGATGATGCGTTGAAAATTAAACCACAAGACATTATGGAGCGACTTGGTGGATTGCCAAATAGAAAAATTCATTGTTCAGTACTTGGTGACAAGGCTTTGCAATCCTCTATTAATGAATGGTTTCGAAAAACCGATCAGCTAGATCGAATAATTACTGATGGAGCAAAAGTTATTGATGAAAAATTAAAAATTACTGATCATGATATAGAAGAGGCAGTACTTGAAGGTGCTCAAACCTTGGAAGATGTACAAAAAAAGTTGAAAGTTGGTGCTGCAAGTCCTGAATCTATTCCAGAAATTGAACAACTTATTAGATTTTATAGTGAAAAATATTATGGCGAAGCCTTTATATAAATCCCGAACGCAGTGAGGGATCTTTCCTAAAGAAAAATGTCTTATGTACAACACGTGGGGAAGACAAATTATTATGTTTATATTTTAAGTAGTCTTAATGGCGTTATTTATGTTGGTTTTACTGATTGTCTTGTAAAACGTATTAAACAACATAAAAATGGTTTGTACAAAAATGCTTTTACTAAAAAGTATAACGTACATAAACTTGTATATTGGGAACATTATTTTTTAAGGCAGGATGCATTAAATAGAGAGCAGCAGATAAAATCGTATAATCGAAATAAAAAAATAAATTTAATTGAAAAAGATAATAAACATTGGAATGATCTCTACCCTTTCATTATAGAATTGTCTAAGAGGCGTCCAATATTTTAGCAAATTAAAACATGTCATCAAAAGGAAAGATCCCTCGTAGCTCTGCTTCTCGGGATGGTGTAAAAGTTGAAGTCTGTTGTGGTGAAAATTGTTCAGCCAGAAATTCACAAAAAGTTTTTGATACTTTGAAAAAAGAATTTGAAAATACAGAGAAGTGCGGTTGTCTAGGAAATTGTGGTAAAGGTCTCAATGTTCTTATTGACGAAAAGAGAATTTTGCATTATAGTAAAGAGCATAATATAGTTGAGCGCGTCAAAAGTGATGAAGGAGAAGTATTCAAACGTTTTACTGAAGAAGAACTAACAGACGATTTTTTAAAAGATATTTAGTTATGCCAGAACAGGAGCCAAAGCTTCCGGATAATCTACCAGAAGATATTTCAATGAAGATTCGTAAAGGTGGAAAAATCCGTCGTATTGTTGTTGATAGGGAAGCTTGTATTGGAGCTCAATCATGTGTTGTGGTGGCTCCAGGTGTATTTCAAATGGATGATGAGAATTTGGCATATGTGACTGATCCAGATAGTACTGATGACGATATGATCACTCTTGCTGCCCAATCCTGTCCAGTACTAGCAGTCCACCTCTATGATGAGGATGGTAACAAAATATTTCCCTTAGATTAGCTATTTTTATAGCTTTTTTATTTATGTAAGATTATATACCCCCATCTCGTTTAATATAGTGAAGAATCATTATATTTGAAAAGAGAACGTATAAGGGGGACAGATCATTATTTATGACCGCAGAGGAGAGAAAAAATGAATACGTGTCACTCTATAACGAATATACTGATCAAATATTTCGCTATTTTTATTTTCGTGTATATGAGCGTGAGAGAGCACTTGAATTGTCTCAAGAAGCATTTATTAGATTATGGAAATATGTAGCCTCTGGTAAAGAAATAGAACATCTCAAAGCATTGTTGTATAAAATTTCTCATAACCTTGCTATAGATGAAAGTAGAAAGAAAAAAGCATACTCACTTGATAACTTAATGCAAGATGGGTTTGAAATTCCAACAAATTTGAAAGATGAAAGAAATGATAAATTGGATGTGATGGCAATCTTACAAGAAGTAGAAGGAATAGGGGAGAGATATAAAGAAGTTATACTTTTGCGTTATGTAGAAGGAATGATGGTAAAAGACATTGCAGTAATACTTGAAGAATCTGAAAATGTCATTTCAGTACGACTACATAGAGGTATAAAACAATTGTCAGAAAAATTTAAAGAATAATATGGAAGAATTATTTGAAAAATTCAATAAATCAACCAAGAATATACGCCTTAGTAATAAAGAGCGTGATCAAATGGATCATATAGTTACTGCTGTTATGGATGAATTTCCTATCCAAAAAAAGGTTGAAACAAAACAAAAAGAAAAAAAGGTAAAGATAGAAAAGCCTTTTAGATTTTTTGGTTTGCTTCCAGAAAAACTTGCTTACGTGGCACTCATGTTTGTGATTGTTGTAGGAACTGGTGCTGGTACTGCTTTTGCATCAGGAGATGCTTTGCCTGGAGAGTTTCTCTATGGTTTCAAAGTAGATGTGGTAGAAGAAGTAAAATCAAAATTTCTTTCTTCATCTCAAGCAAAAGCACAATATGCATCAGAGCGTGTACTTATGAGATTACAAGAGATCCAAGAGCTTATTGATACAGATGTAGAGATTGATGACAAAATTATTAGAAAGGTAAATGAAAAAGTAAAAGAACATAGTAAGGGTGTTGTGCGTGCTACTGGTTCATTGCAAGAAGATGGTGACTCTGAAGCAATTATGGATGTTATTGAAGATCTCCAAGAATCACTTGGTGCTTATAATAAATTATTGTTATCACTTATTGAAAAGGAAAATGACTTACGTGTAGTATCTAAATTGTCTGATGTATTAGAAAACATGGAAGCAACTGAAAAAGCAGCTAAAACTGCTCAGATTGAACTTGTTGTTGGAGATGATGAAGATTATGTACACGAAACAGAAGGTAAATCAAAAACTACAACAGGTAGTCTACTTACTACAGGTGTTTCAAAAATAAATATATCTGCCCCATATGCAGGTGACGAAATTATGATAGGGACACCATTATCAGTTGTATGGGAAGTTACAGAAGAGCCTAAAACCGATTTGTTTATATATGTAGAATTATGGGATGATGAAGGGTCTTTTGTAGGGTATATGAAATATGGTCAGGCCACTGCACGAGAGCACATTGCAAAAGGAATGGTATTCAATTGGAATCCAAAATATGTTTTTAGAATTATTTCAGGACAGGTAAAATGGGTAGAAATTAATCCTGGAAAATATCGTATTCGTATTTCTACAACACGAGAATACAGATCAAAAATAGTTGAATACGAAGGAGAGACTGGAGTATTGTATATACAAAGACCTCCATATGTAATATCGGGTAATACATCACCTGCAGAGACAAAGATCGTAGAAATATCAGATAGCGCAAGTTCTGGAGAAAAAAACCCTACTGAAATATCAAATGAACGTAGATTGACTATAAGTATGCCACACAATTATTCTAGGTTGAAAATTGGGCAACAAAGTCAAATTTGGTGGAACGTCAATGACAATAATAAGGAAAACGCTCCAGGATATGTTCGTTTGGTAAATGCTGACTTACCTAATGAGAAACGCAATATTACATTTCTAGATAATCTTGCAAACAATCCCAAAGATTCTAATAAAACATGGTGGGGTAATGGATTTGCTCTTTGGACTGTGCCAAATGGTGTTACACCAGGAAGATATTATATTGAAATAGGCGATCGTTATGATAGTAATTTTTATGCACGAAGTTTTACATTTATTATATATGAAGATGTAGAAGCCAAGGTAGAAGTTTCACAAAAGCACATTGGCCCAATGAATATTTATGTTGGTCAAAATCATGTAAAGATTGCAGAGTTTGAAGTGCGTACGAATAAACCTGTAGCTCTTACCAATCTTAGAGTTTCATGTAAGTCTTCAAGTGGTCCACAATCGTTTGATAATATGATGTTAGAATCTTCTTTGCAAGATAAGTATCAAACAAAAAGAGTTTCCATGATGTATGATGAAGAAAGTGTGTCATTTACTGGTTGGGAGTTTTATGGAGATAGAAATAAGCGTCATATTATTGAAGACAGAGAGGTGTTTTATGTTTATGCAAATATAAATTCTATTTTAGAAACGTCAGTAATGTCATGTGGTTTGTGGGAGTCAAATAGAATTAGTTTTTATGACTATGACAAGAAAAAAACTATTTCCGGAGATGGGCTTGCGTCATTTAATCATGGTTTTTCAGGAGTATTTGATATCATAGGACAAAAATCTGAAGATTGGGATAAAAAAACTCCATACTATCTCACCTATGAATACCTTCAGATTTTAGAAAAAATTGGTATAGATCCATCTTCTATGCCGGAAAAAATGACATACCCATTGAGAGATTGTCTTGTAGGGCAGATTGGATTGAAAAGGTATGATACACTTTGGTATCAAAGAGATAAAGTATCACTTGATGATGCATGGAGAGCATTACCATGTGCGAAATATTTGTCTAACTAAATATAGTTCAAAAATAAAAACAGCCTATACGTAGGCTGTTTTTTTGTTGAGACGCGATAAATCGCGTCCTTACTTTACTTTTTTATTTCTATTTTGTCTTTTACCACATCAACTTTTACACTATCACCCTCATCAATTTTCTTTTCAATTATTTTCATAGCAAGGGGATCGAGTAATTTGGTTTGAATCACACGCTTTAGTGGTCGTGCACCAAGATTTTCATCATAACCTTTTTCAGAGAGCCAATCTTTGGCTTTTTCAGTTATATTAATTTTTATCTTTTGTGCTTCAAGTCGTTTTGTAACAAGTTCAAGTTGAAGATCAACAATAGATCGGATTTGTTCTTTTTCAAGTGTGTGGAAAATAATGATTTCGTCAACACGATTTAAAAATTCTGGTTTAAAGTGTTCACGAAGTTGATCCATGACACGATCATTTATTTTTTCTTCTTTTTGTTTGGTTCCTTTTTTACCACTCGTTTTTGCCTCAAATCCAAAGTCACCTTTGCGTCCGAGTGAAACAATAAGTTCACTCGCAATGTTACTGGTCATTATGATGACAGTATTTTTGAAATTTACTTTTCGTCCCTTAGCATCAGTAAGATGTCCATCTTCTAGAATTTGTAACATAACATTGAACACATCTGGATGAGCTTTTTCTATTTCATCAAAAAGTAGAACTGAGTAAGGTTTGCGTCTCACAATTTCAGTTAGCTGTCCACCTTCATCAAATCCTATGTATCCAGGAGGGGATCCGATCATTTTGCTCACGGCGTGCTTTTCCATATATTCACTCATATCTACTCGTACCAGTGCTTCTTCGTCATTGAATAAGAATTCTGCAAGTGTCTTTGCAAGTTCAGTTTTACCAACACCAGTAGGACCCATAAAGATGAAGGATCCGATAGGACGTTTTTCTTCTGAAATACCCGCACGACTTCTACGAATTGCATTTGATACAGAAGTGATTGCTTCTGCTTGTCCTACGACACGTTTTTTGAGCTCGTCTTCCATTGTAGCAAGTTTTATTACTTCGTCTTGAAGCATTTTACTCACTGGAATTCCTGTCCATCGTGCGACAACACCTGCAATATCTTCTTCAATAACTTCTTCTTTCAAGATACTAGATTTTTTTTGTAAGTCAGCAAGTTTTTCTTCATATTTTTTTATAGCTTCTTCGATCATTGGAATTTTTCCATAACGAAGCTCAGCTACTTTTTGTAAGTCACCTTTACGTTCTTCTATTTCTGCTTCTTGCTTTAGTTTATCAATTTGTTTTTTATTATCTCTAATCTTAGTAATAATTTCTTTTTCATTTTGCCATTTCATTTCAATTTCTTTGCTCTGATCTTTTAAATTTGCAAGCTCTTCTTTTAGTTTTTTCTGACGTTCTTTACTGTCATCATCTTTTTCTTTGTGTAGAGCTTTTAATTCAATTTCAATTTTCATCATTTGGCGTTTCATTTTATCAAGATCATCTGGCATAGAGTCGATCTGCATTTTGAGTGCACTAGCTGCTTCATCAATTAGATCAATTGCCTTGTCTGGTAAGAATCTGTCAGTAATGTAGCGACTTGATAGATGAACTGCTGCCACAAGTGATGGGTCTGTAATTCGTACACCGTGATGTACTTCATATTTTTCTTTGATACCACGCAAGATTGCGATTGCATCTTCCTCGCTTGGTTCAGTGACAAGTACTGGTTGGAAACGACGTTCAAAAGCAGCATCTTTTTCAATATGCTTTTGATATTCTTTCAAAGTGGTTGCACCGACCATGTGTAGTTCGCCACGTGCAAGACCAGGCTTTAGCATGTTACTTGCATCCACTGCACCTTCTGAGCTTCCTGCACCTACAATAGTATGTAGCTCATCTATGAAGAGCACTATCTTACCTTGTGCATCAGTAATTTCTTTTATTACTGCTTTGAATCTTTCTTCAAACTCACCTCTAAATTTTGTTCCAGCAAGAAGAGATCCGAGATCAAGAGAAATAATTTCTTTGTCTTTCAAATTTTCTGGCACATCTCCATTTACAATACGTTGAGCTAGACCTTCTGCAATAGCAGTCTTACCAACACCAGGCTCACCAATGAGTACAGGATTGTTTTTTGTACGTCTTGTAAGCACTTGCATGACACGACGAATTTCATCATCACGTCCAATGACTGGATCGAGTTTTTCTTTTCGTGCACGTTCAGTCAAATTAAGCCCATACTTTTCAAGCGCTTGGTAAGTGCTTTCTGGAGTAGGGGAATCAACACGCTGTGTTCCGCGAATTGTTTTCAAAACATTCAAAATATCGTCATACTGGACGCCTTGTCGTGATAGGGCGTCGCTTACTGGGTTTTTGTTTGTAAGAAATGATAAAAGGAGGTGTTCTACAGAAATAAAATCATCTTTCATCTTCTTTGCTTCTTTGTCTGCATTTTGCAATATATATAACATGGATTGACCAAGCATCACCTGGCCCATTCCACCACCTTGGATCTTTCCTGGTTGTTTTGTAAGCCCATCAATCATTTTTTGTGTTTCTTCCTTCAATTCTTCAATAGTCGCATTTAGTTTTTTGAAAATAGAAATAACAACACCTTCTTCTTGGTTGAGAAGGCTTAAGAATAGGTGAGGAGGTTCAACTTGTGGTTGACCATTCTCATTAGCGATTCCCTGAGCCGTTTGAATAGCTTCCTGGGATTTATTGGTAAAGTTCTGAGGCATCATACGCTTGTCTTTTATAGAAATATATTTTTGAATATTGAGATACGGATTTCCAGATAATCCAGATTTACAGATATTACATCCGTAAATCTGGATTATCTGTATATTAGGATAGTAAAAAACAGGTAAGTTATTTATCACTCTAATAACCCGAGTGATAATACTATAGCATATTGGAAAAAGTTGTCAATATATGCTAATATTATAGCATAATTTAAGTTTTTTATATTGAAAATCGAAGTGGGGGAAGCACTCTCCAAGATCGAAAGGGCCAACCGTATGTGGAGGAAGACGTTTTCAGTGAGGCGCATGTGTGCACCCAGTGAGGTGCTACCTGCTATGGAGTCGGCCGAGGCGGGTCGTCTCATTGTGGAAATCCTCGCGATCTCCTGTCTCTCGGTCTTCTCGGTTCTGTCAGTCCTGATCTAGGTCTAGGAGGGGTTATCTGACCTAATAATAGAGATTTGCTTCCCACCCTCCGCTTTGGTTTTTAATTGCATCTATGGGAAAAATTCGTACGTTTATAGCGTTTCGTGTTTCAGATGAAGTAAAGGGAGAATTGAAGCATGTGCAAGATGAACTTCAAAAGAAAAATAAGAAAGCGCATGTCATGTGGTCAAAATCTCGTGGGTTTCATGTTACAGTTCAGTTTCTAGGAGAGATAGAAGAATTTGAAATCGAACAGGTAAAAGAAGCGCTTCTCGATATTGCAAATACCCATCATGCGTTTAAATATTGGATTGATAGACTTGATGGGTTTCCAAATCCTGTACATCCAAAAATTATTACCATGAGATGTGAAGAAGAAAAGCATGCCGGAGATGCAATTAATAAAGACTTTGTAAAAAAATTAAAAGAATTGAATTTAGTACATGATGACAAGCCATGGAAACCACATATTACACTTGGACGCAATCGTGGTGATGCGCTTATACAAGGTTTTGATACGATTAAATTTGAAAAAAAGACATGGTTAGTTGATACTATAGAACTTATTAAAAGTGATCCAAAGCCAGGTGGTTCTGGATATACTATTTTGGAAAGTTTTGAACTTAAAAAAATATGAAGATACTCGGAGTTGAAATAGACAATGTTACAAAAACAGAAGCTCTTGGTAGAGTTGAAAATTTTTTAGAATCAAAAACACAACATAAAATTTTTACTCCAAATCCAGAAATGCTTGTTGACGCAAGACGAGATCATTATTTTAAAAAAGCATTAAATTCAGGAGAGCTTAATATTCCAGACGGATTTGGTTTGTCTCTTGTATCTTTTGGAAAAGTAAAAAGAATGGCAGGGGTAGATTTTATGAAAGATATATGTAAACTAGCTGAACAAAAAAAGTACTCAGTTTATTTTCTTGGGAGCGGGAGTAAGGAAGTGGTAGAAAATTTGAAAAATAATATACAAAAACAATTTCCAGATTTAAAAATAAAAGGAGTTCATACAGGTCATGAGGTAAAAACTTTGAAGGTTGACGAAAAAATACAGCTCGTACTTGATAAAGAAAAAAATAATGACTTAATTGCAGATATAGTAATGCATGCGCCAGATATTTTGTTTGTAGCATTTGGACATGGTAAGCAAGAGAAGTGGGTATATGAATATTTGAGAGATTTGCCAAGTGTAAAAATGGCAATGGGGGTTGGTGGGGCATTTGATTTTCTTTCAGGTAATAAAAAACGCGCTCCAAAATGGATGCGTAAAATGGGACTTGAATGGTTTTATAGATTAGTGAATGAACCAAGTAGGTTTAGACGAATTTGGAAAGCGACAGTAATATTTTTATATTATTCAATTTTTAAAAAAGCTCATTAAAAACGAATGCCACCGAACCTAAGTTCGGCGGCGGTCTGCCTGAATGCATTGTGCGCATGGCGGCTCTCCTTGTGTCTAGGGCCTGGGCTCGATGGTCACGCTGACGATCTGGTTGAAGGGGAGAGACCTCCCACTTCCACGGAAGTAGACCATCTCTTTTTTCGCGTCCACACCGTCGATCGTGCCGAGTTGGCACTGGCGCTGTCGGTTGCCTTTCAGCTCGATCGTGACCTGACGTCGTGGAAAGGGCATTGCCCCATCTTTTCGACGTGACTCCTTACGAAGGGTCTCGATTCCGCTGTCGGTGACTTCATGGGGCATTGGTGACACTCCTTGTCTCGTCCACGAAAAATGGGACGCAATACACCTTAACAAATAATTAATCATTTTGCAAATTTATTAAAGTATATGTTATCACAAAAAATTCAAAAACATCTCAAACAACTCCAACAAAAAAAGTTTCGTAAAGAGTTTGAAGAGTTTATTGTTGAAGGAGTAAAAGGAGTTGAAGAGGGTCTTAATTCTGATGCTGACGTAGCTTTACTTGTAGTAGAAGGAAACAGAAGGGATGAAAATGATATTGCAGAACTTATTACTCTGGCAGAAAAAAGTGAAATACCTGTGGAATTTTGTGGTCGCAAAGATGTCGACGACATAAAGACTACAGACACTTTTCCTGGAGTTCTTGCAGTAATTGGTCAAGAGCAACTTGATCTCGAGGATGTGGTGGAAGGTCCTATCATTTGCCTAGATGAAGTAAAAGATCCAGGAAATCTTGGAACAATTATTCGTACTGCAGATTGGTTTGGTATAAAAAATATTGTACTTAGTGAGAAATGTGTTGATGTATACAATCCAAAAGTAGTAAGAAGTACTATGGGCTCTATTTTCCATGTAAATATTTTGCGTTCTGAAAATATCTCAAAGACGCTGGAAAGATTAAAAAAAGAATTTGAATATGAAGTAAATGCCCTTGATATGGAAGGTAAAGACATTACTAAATTGAAACCAAAAAACAAAGCAGTATATCTATTTGGAAGTGAGTCTCATGGTGTTTCAGATGCCCTTGAAGAGCTAATAGATAACCGTTATACTATATCAGGGTCTGGAGATGCAGAATCGCTTAATTTGGCTATTTCTGCAGGGATTTTAATGTCACGATTGTCATCCTGAATCCCGTAGAGGGTGAAGGATCTTTCCGAAGATGAAATTTACTTAAGTCAACAATCAATAATCTATAATTGAACGAGGTAGGAGAGATTCTTCGCTTCGCTCAGAATGACAGACACTTATGATTAAAACACGCTTCGCACCATCACCAACAGGTTTCCTACATGTTGGAGCACTTCGCTCAGCACTTTATGCTTATTTATTTGCCAAGAAAAATGGCGGAACTTTTTTACTTCGTATTGAGGATACTGATCGTGAACGATTTGTGGAGGGTGCAGTTGAAAATATGGTCAGTGCGTTACATTGGTCTGGTATCACGATTGACGAAGGTGTAGATATGGAAGAAGGGACAGGTCTAGACCTGTCCGTGACAAACGGTAAAATTATCCAAAAAGGCAATAATGGTCCCTATATTCAGTCAGAGCGTTTAGAAATTTACAAAAAATATATTGACCAACTCATAGAGCAAGGCGATGCATATTATTGTTTTTGTACAAAAGATAGACTGAAGGAAGTTCGTGAATATCAGGAACTCAACAAACTTCCTACTGGATATGATGGACATTGTCGCGATCTAGATGTAAATGAAGCAAAAAGACGCGTTGAAGCAGGAGAAGAATATGTGGTTCGAATGAAAATGCAAAAAGAAGGTATAACTATTGTAGAAGATATGGTTCGTGGAAAAGTTGAATTCCAAAACCAACTTATTGATGACCAGGTAATCTTAAAGGCTGACGGGTTTCCAACTTACCACATGGCTGTCGTGGTAGATGATCATGAAATGGGAATTACCCATGTGATTCGTGGTGAAGAGTGGCTTCCGTCAACTCCAAAACACATTGCACTTTATAATATGCTTGGATGGGAACTTCCTAAGTTTGCACATTTATCAATGTTAGTAAATGAACAAAAACAAAAGCTTAGTAAACGTCATGGGGATGTGTCAGTAGAAGACTTCAAAGAAAAAGGATATCTACCAGAAGCAATGGTTAATTTCATCGCATTTCTTGGTTGGAATCCTGGTGGTGAAAAAGAAATATTTAGTTTAAGTGAATTAGAAAAAGAATTTGATTTTGCAAAAGTTCACAAACCTGCCGCAGTGTTTAATCGCGAAAAATTAGATTGGTACAATCGTGAATATATCAAGGGTATGGATACATCAGAATTGCTTAAACTTTGTATGCCTTTTTTTATAAACGCAGGATTGCTCGAAGATGTACAAGAAAAGAATGATACTTGGCTTATGAATGTGATTGATCTTGAAAAGGAGAGAGCTTCAACACTTATGGAATTGGTAGATGGACTTAGCTTTATTTTTGCAAAAAAACTTGCCTATGATTCAGAGTTACTCGTTTGGAAAAAGTCTACGAGTGAAGAATCAAAAGAAAGACTTCAATTACTTTTGGAATTTTTGCAAAACATAGAAGAAGGGGATTGGTCAAAGGGAAATCTCGAAGAAGTTGTCTTTTCTTGGATAAAAGAGAAGGGTTTTGGAAATGGCGATATATTATGGCCTATGCGCGTATCTTTGAGTGGACAAAAGAACTCTCCAGGACCTTTTGAAATCGCGACTGTTCTTGGAAAAGAGGAATCTCTAACAAGAATTAAAAAAGCTATCGAACTTATTTAGCTTGTGGTATACTAAGACCATGAAAAAGAAGATATACCTTCTCATAATTTTAATAATTGGTATAGGATTGTTCACACAACCCTTTTTTGTGTTTTCGCAAGACCAGGGTGGAAATAAACAAGAAATTGATACTTTAAATAATAAGATTTCTGAAAAGAAAGAAAAAATTAAACAACTTGAAGAGAGTATTAAACAATATAAGAAAAAAGTAGAAATAAAACGTGGTGAAGCAGTTTCTCTTTCAAACCAACTCGCAATACTTGATAACTATTTAGTTCAAATTGAACTAGATATTGAGATGACAGAAGAAAAATTAGAAACATTAACCCTTGAGATAGAAGGATTAGGATTATCTATTGAAGAAAAAGAAGGTATTATAGATCGTCAGAGAGATATTTTGGGTGAGCTTATCAGAGTTATTTATTATGAAAATAATAAGAAGTATATCGAAGTGGTAGCAGCTTATGATAGTTTTTCTGATTTTTACAATCGCGTGCACTATGTGAAGAGCTTAGAGCGTGATCTTGGTAAAAGTGCAAAAACTGTCCGACTTGCAAAAGAAGAATTGGAAGATAAGAAAGTACAAACAGAAGAGCGTCAAAAAAGCTATGAAGATTTGAAAGAAAAACTTGATAATCGTAAGGAAGATTATGGAGAGCAGGCTGATTACAAACAAGATTTACTTTTCCAAACGCATTCATCAGAAATGCAGTACAAAACGCTTCTTGCAAATTTGCGTGGACAATATAGTGCAATAGAAAATGAGATTACGAGCATTGAGCAGGAAGTTCGTCGTAAATTAGCTCAGCAGGATCGCTTTTCTGGAGTTATTGATACCACACAACTTTCATGGCCTTCACAAAGTCGTTATGTGACAGCTTATTTTTATGACAAAAATTATCCATATAAACATATTTTTGAACACAATGCCATAGATATTCGTGCGGCTCACGGAACCGTCATCAGGGCCGCTGCATCAGGCTACGTGGCTCGTGCACGCACATGTGGAACGTCAAGTTGTTATGCATATGCGATGATAGTTCATTCAGGTGGCTTATCTACCGTGTACGGTCATTTGAGTCAGATAAGTGTTAGCGCTGATCAGTTTGTTACACGTGGAGATATTATTGGATATTCTGGTGGAACTCCGGGAACGATTGGTGCAGGTCCATTTACTACTGGAGCTCATCTTCACTTTGAAGTCCGTAAAAATGGTATTCCAGTAAATCCACTTAGTTATTTGGTAAAAGATTGGGAATAATATGTATAAAAAAATTATATTTTTAGTTATTATCTTTTGTCTAGGTTTAGGATTTGGGATTTTTATATTTGGTAATAAAGGATTTAATGATTATGAAACAATTGATATAACAAAGACAAATTATTTGGGAAGTACGCACGAAGGAAATTTTGTATGGGGTGGTGCTATGAATTTAGCTTGGAATGAAATGTCAGAAAATATAATCAAAGAAAAAGAAATTAGAATGGCCACACAAGACCCGATAGCATTATATATGATTAAGTCTTTTAATACTCAATTTTTTAATAAAAATAACCTTGATTCAAAAAGTTATTATATAAAGAGTGGTTTTGGACAGAATACTGTTGACTTGATAAATAAAGAATCAAAACAAAAATTTCCTGAGAAAACATTTAAAGATTTAAAAATTGAATTGCAGAAAGAAGATTTCATAGTTTATTCATATTTTCTCAAAGAAGTTGAATACCCAGATCAATTCAAAGAACGTACAGTTTCTTTTTTAGAAAATAAAGTAAAAGGTTTTTACGCAGGATCTGATCAATATAAAAATGTTTTAGTATATGATTATATAAATGATGATAAGTTTACAATTAAATTAGCCTTGAAAGATGAAGAAGATGAGTTATTTATTTTAAAAGGTTATCAAGATAAAATACCAGAAAAGCTTGTTGATCATATTAATAAATTAAAAAATTCTTCCGACAATCCTAGATCTATCAACAATGTTGATTCTTTTGAAATGCCTAAGATCTCTTTTGAATTTAGAAGAGATTATGAAGAACTTATAGATAAGTTTTTTCTAAATGAAGGATTTGAGAATCATTATATATCGGAGATGTTTGAAAATATTAAATTTAAACTTGATCATAAGGGTGCCCGTGTAGAGAATGAGGCGGTAATAGTAGGTATGTTTGCTACGGCGGGTCCTGGTTCTCGGGAGCCCAAACCAAGACATTTTATTTTAGATAAACCATTTTGGATTGTTATGAAACGTCAAGATAGTCAGATCCCTTATTTCATTTTAGGTATTAATAATACAGAAATGATGGATAAGACTTTTGGATTATGAAACACTATTCTGACAACATAATATTTTTTGACACTGAATTTACTCACCTTGATGTCAACAAAGGTGAGCTTTTGTCTATAGGTTTGCTCAAACAGAGTGGGGAAGAGCTCTATCTTGAACTTGAATATGAAGGAAAAGAAGTCCATCCATGGGTAGAGGATCATGTATTACCATTCTTGATTGGAGAAAAAATAAAAAAAGAAGATGCACGCATGAAACTATGGGAGTTTGTTGGTGAAGATAAGCCATACCTCATGGCGTATGTAAATCAGTTTGATGCAATATATTGGTACAGACTTTTTGCTGATCCAAAGGATCATCCAGCGTTTTGGATTCCAATTGATTTTGCCTCAATACTTTTTGCACATGGACGTGATCCAGAGGAGATGAGGAAAGATAGCTTTTTTGAAGAGCTAGGACTTGATAGAACAAAATATGATCATCACAATGCACTCGAAGACGCAAAGATGCTCAAGGATGCTTATAATGAATTTGTAAAGATAATTTAATTATGATATCGACAGTAATATCAGATTTGGGAGGGGTCTTACTTTTTTCTAAAGATAAAAGTTACAAAGGTAAGTTAAATCCTGTATATAAAGAAGAATTAAAAAAAGAAGGTTTTGATTTCTTTAACTTTTTTGAATTAAATAACGAGTTATTGGAGTACTATGCCTCGTTAAAAGAAAAAGGAGTAAAGCTTTATATAATAACAGAAGGGATCATACAAAATGATCCTAAAATTAAAGATGATCTATATAAAGTTTTTGATAAGATTTATTCCTCAGGTGAAATAGGCTTAACTAAAAAAGAAGTAGGGCTATACGAAGGTATCTTACAAGGGTTGGGGATTGAGCCTTCTGATGCTATGTATATAGATGATAACAGAGATAATCTAGGAGCAGCTCAGGAGCTCGGTATTAAAACTATATTATTTAAAAATACAGAAGGTCTTAAAGAAGAAATTCAAAATAGCCATATTTAGCAAGTGTCGCACAATATTAGAGCAGTGGATTGAGTTGAAGAGAGTAGGGGGTAAGGAAAGTAAATAATGTGTGGATGAAATATATAATTAATTTGAAATTAAAAATTTATAATTTGAAATTTCTTTCATATTATTACAAATGTAATTTTAAATTTAATAATTCAAAATAAACAAGTTTACTATCGCAAATCATTAAAAAAATGATACAAGAACAAGAGGGAGTTTAAAAGTATACAAAAAATAACAACCAGCATGGCGCTGGTTTTTTCGTGGCGAACTTTTTATAAAAAAGATGGGTGCTAGTACACCCCCTTGTTTTGAGACCCTATTTTGTAGTGTCGCAAAATGAAGGGATAGGGGAGCTATTAGCCCAAAATAGAGTAGTTGTATTTATATAATATTTTAAACATAAATACATACTTAAGGGGTAATATCTATATATAATATATACAAAAAAATATATAAATTAATATATATTTAAAATAGATTTTTTATTTAAAAAGAGATAATAGGTAACCTAAGTATTAAGAAGTCTCCCTAGGTAGTGTCGTATAAGATATATTGTGCGACACCTCTATTCTCTTACAATATCGCTTCAAACCCTACTCCCTATCGCAAATATACCCTTCCCTCATAACGAAGATCTATATAATTTATTTGTGGGCGTTTAACTTTTTCTTTTAAAATTGTTTTTAGTTTTTCAATTTGAGAAGATACATCATTTTCAAAATGTGTCTTTATTACCCAACCTTCATACGTTGAGACAACAAAGTCCCCTACTTCGCCTTCTATCACAAAATATTTCAGTGGTATGTCTGTAGTTTTTGTAAGTATATTAAACCATTCTATTAGCGACTGAATTTCCTTAGAACTCAAAACAGCCTCATTAATCTCTACTGTCTTTTCTCGTTTATCATATACTATTGGATAATCACCTAGCTCATTTATAAGTGTCTTTGTATCTGGCACATGCTTTCTTTCAATGATTTTTTCGTGGGTTTCAATCTCACCTTCCGCATTAGTACTTGTAGCTGTTTCTGTTTTAATATTCCATTCATAGTCCCCTACGTTTCTCATTTTTTCTACTACATTACCTTCCAAACCAATATAACTATATTCTTTTCCATTATCATAAATAAGTGTAGAAATTTTTTCTTCTATAATAATAGATAATTTATTTGGAAATGTTTTTTGTACAATTACAGAGCGCAAAGGAAAACGTTCTTTTAAAATGTCTCGTATCTCATTTATGTCTGTGAGAAAATAACTTTTTCTAGGAAATATATTCAATGTTTTGTATGATGATATGCCATCTATCGTGTTTCTTATTTCAGTCTCTCCTATTCTTTGTAAACCAGTGATATTGATATCACTAATATGAAAAAAAGAACTGTATATACACATTGCTAGCACAGTG
Organism: Candidatus Parcubacteria bacterium; assembly: GCA_018646705.1. Lineage (GTDB taxonomy): Bacteria > Patescibacteriota > Patescibacteriia > Magasanikbacterales > UBA922 > BM521. Next base: position 18,221 of record JABGUG010000009.1, read on the forward strand.
ATAGTACTACCTACTAGTATGCTTATTTTTATAATGAAACTCCAGTTATGATCTTTTTTTTGTGTACGATAAGGATTTGATTCTCTTCCCTGCCATGAAAAGTCACGCTTTCTTCTATTCCTTGAACCAAAAAGACCTAATAAAAAACCATGAGAACGTTTGAATTTTCGTCCCACTTGCTTTTTTATTTTGTGGTGGTTGACTATTCTCCTTCTCATGTGTTTTTTTAAAAACCACGTTTTATTCGTCGAAGAGTTTCTATACTCCAGTTAATCCAGTATTTCCATGAAACTATATAATCTTGAGCATGCAATACATCTTTATTAAATCCACCAAAACCTTTTTTGAAATGTGTAATGCCAAAGAATGGATGTTTTTTGTCTGCATTATCTGGTGCTATACCCCAAAAATTATAGTACTTTATTCCTCTCTTTTTTGCGTCTTGAATCACATTCCATTGTATGAGGTAAGACGAAGGTAATTTCCTATTTAAATTTAGAGATGCACTATGTCTGTATGCAGCCATGTTTCCATAAAAATATATAACAGCAGAAGCATCAAGCGTCCCATCTGGTAGATATGCATTATATACACATACTTCCCCATCATGTTTAAAAGGTTTAAATTCTTCTTCAATATATTTTTTTGGAAAACGGTGAAAGTTATGTTTTTTTGCTGTGTGGTCTAGAAGTTCATTAAGTTTATCCAAATCTTTTATTTCTGTCTTTTTTTCAATCCGAATCCCCTCTCTATCGCAACGGCGTATTAGATTTCTGTGATTTTTATTCATTGCGCTGAGTAATTCATCTTCACTCGGTGTAAGATCTAGGAGCCAAGTATTTTCTGCAAGAGCATGTATGGGAGCTTTTCTATAACCCATTTTTTTGTATAGTTTCTTGTGTTCGTCTGTTGCGTCAGCAAAAGGACTTACACGTATAAAAGAATATTTTTCTTTTTTTGCAAATTCAGCAATGTTCTTAGTCAATATTTTTAAAATATTTTCCTTATCTTTGGTAATTATTGGACCGTAAGGAAGGTAGAGATAATCCCCTCGTCGAGCATGAGTAGATAGTACGAGAGCGCCTGCAATCAAAATATCCTCTTCATATACTCCAAATACCCAAAAATTTTCTTGAAGATTCTTATAAAACTCTCCATATTTCCAACTTTGATTCATGAGTGTATACTCTTGTTTTTTTACAAAAGTTTCCCATTTATTTTTGTCTGTGATTTGTTTTACTTTATACATATTAGTTAGGACAAAGGGTGACCAGCTTTTGCTCTCCCCTTTCTTAATTTTTGCATGATATTAAATAGCTTATATTTGAATGTGTTTAAAATAATTTCTTGTGCATCTGGATATGATTTTAGTTTTCCACTAAATCCAGCTTTGAATCTCGCGACACCAGTAAGGTTGTGGTCAGCTTGCCAACAATAGCTATGATAGCAGCTCTCCTTATCACTTCCCTTTTTTGATGGAGGAGCCATGCCCCAAAAATCATACACTTCACACCCAAGTGTCTTGCCAAGTTTTATTGCTTCCCATTGTAATAGATATGGTGCCATCAAATTTCTATGTTCGTTTGATGACGCACCAATAAAATAATAAAGTGTTTTACCGTGCTTAAACAATATAACGCATGCAACCGGTTTGTTTTCAAAGTAGGAGTTTATTTGATATGTATTTGGTAGTTTGAGTAATTTTTCGCAATATGATTTGGGATGACTTTGGTACCTGTTGCGCTTTGTCGTTGTCATATTTAAATCCCAAAACAGTTTTAAATCCTTTTTATTATCTATAGTGACTCCTTTTCGTTCTGCAAGGCGGATGTTGTATCGAGTTTTTGAATGCATTTGTATGAGTAGGTCATCAACTTGCTGTGTTATATCTAAAATCCATGTATTCCTTACTTGTATATTAGGACATGTTTTGGATTTGTATTCGTCTGTATCAAATTGTTCTAATAATTCAGCACGTACAAATGATATTTTTTGTTTTTTAAAATAATCCAACACTTCTTTTAAATTTCTTTTTGGAATTATACCCCATGGAATATATACGTATGAAATTCCTAATGGAAGTGTATTTAAAATATATTGAATTTGTACATTTCCATCACCTTCTCCTAGTTGAATACGTTTAACATTTCGTCCTGCTGACTCTAAAAATTCTCCATATTCCCAAGATTGAAGAAATTCTTTTTTTTCTGTCCATTTATTTTTATCTGTAACTTCTTTAATTTCCATAGCTATTTACAAAATCTATAATTTTTTGAGCTTTGGTTTCATCAATATGGCGATTTGTTGGTAAATTAATTGATTGTGAAGAGAGTTTTTCAGCTACTGGACATGAGCCCTTTTTGTAGCCACTTGCTTCCAAGGTACAATCCCCTGGCGCAATGACTGTGTCATACCAATTACCAAGCATTATGCCATTCTTTTTTGCTGCCACAATCATATCAAGTGGATTCTTTACTAGAAGCGCATAGCGTAGATAATTTGATTCATTATTTTTTTCTGGAAGTACAATATCTTTATTTGTAATTTTTTCATTATAAAGATCTGCAATTTTTTGTCTATGTCTATTTACTTCATCCATTTTTTCTAATTGATTCAAGAGAATAGAAGCAAAAGAATTAGCAAATTGTGATGGATAAAAAGAAACTTGATTACCTTTTTTTTCTTCGTCATACATGATTCTACCCAAGATATTTAGTTTTTTTAATATACCTAGAAAGTATCTACCCCCTACTTCATAGAGTGGTTTACCAATAGCAAAAGCTGGAAATGCAAGTAGGTATTGAATTGTTTTCAATAGTTTTGGTAGAGGAAGATCTTGTTGAAGTTTTTTTATTTTATTTCCAATAATTTTATCAGATGTTATAAGTGCTCCTCCACGCATAGAAGATACAACTTTGTCAGTGCCAAAACTAAACATACCAATATCACCAGATGTCCCTAGAAACTTTCCATTATGTTTTACACCAAGTGAGTGTGCACAATCTTCTATAACCTTTAGATTGTGTTTTTTAGCAATATCTAATAGCTTTTCCAAATCAGCTGGTCTACCAAAAGTATGTTGAATTATTAACACTTTTGATTTGTTAGTTATTTTCTTTTCCAAATCAGCACAATCTATATTTAGATCATTCCCTACATCAACATATACAGGATTTCCGTGAGCCCATTTGATAGCATTACTTACTACCATGCACGTATATGCTTGTACAAGCACCTCGTCACCTCTCTGTACACCCAAGACCTCTAACCCCTTTTGTAGGGCTGTTCTGCCGCTGTCAAATGTATATGTATGTGGAATTTCAAAATATGTTTTTAACCATTTTTCTACTTTTTTATTTCCCTTACCTTTTCGCAGTGAAAACCATTTCCATGGTAATAACAAAAAATCAAGACTTTTCAAAAGATCTTTTGTTGTTGCATTTGGTAGAAAACCGGTGAATATCATGCGTTTTGTTTTATCTCATCTTTTATAAGTTGAGGTACTCTGTTTTCTAGCAATATAACAGAGGATGTTTCTTTTAGAGATTTTATGTATTTCAGTAGTTCTTTTGGTTCAGTTATTATTCGAATATTTAGATTAAATTTTGAAGAAACTGAACCTCGCTTTAGTGGATCTACAAAATCAGATGTTATTATGATGAGTTCATCAGCCATAAATGATATCTCTCCTCCTATTTTTTCATGTATTTCATAACTTTTATCCCCCAATTCAATCATCCCTCGAGTAATTACAATACGTTTCTGACATGATTTGTATGAATTGAGCACTTCAAGAGCAGCTTTGAATCCATCAGGATTTGAATTGTAACTGTCATCTAGTATGATTGACTTACCGTATTGGAGTGGGGCTAGTGATCGTGTCATGTCTTGAGGATCTGTGTCTGATATTATTATCTCATCTCTAGTCATGCCAAAGAATAATCCAACCAATGTACAAGGCGCAAGATTCATCATATTGTGTTCACCATAGACTTTTGTCTGAACTTCGCGTTCGTCAGCTGTTCCGTCTTTATTAGTTATCTCAGCTTTACAATAAACTCCCTCGTCATTAGTTTTTATATCTTTTATTAGAAGTGTGGGTTTAAATTCTTCATCCACACCAAATGTTTGCACTTCACATTTCAGCTCATGTAAGAATTCTCTGCAATATTTGTTATCGGAATTTGTAATAGCAAGTCCGTTATCTGGAAGCGATCTGAGAATTTCATATTTAGCCGTTTGTGTATTTTCTATAGAACCAAATAGACTCATGTGTTGTTCGTTTATTGCAGTTAGAATTCCAACTTTTGGTTTTATTATGTCACAAATAAGTTTGACGTCCCCTATTTCATCAGCACCTATCTCAGCTACAAATATATCTTTGTCACTAAAATCATTATTGAGTATAAAACGCATAATACCGAAATGACTGTTTATGTTTTGTGGTGTTTTTATGACATTAAATTTATTTGATAAAATTTTTGATAGAAAGTTTTTTACTGAAGTCTTACCATAGCTTCCTGTAATGCCTACTACAGTAAGATTTTTATATTGCTGCATTTTTTTTGTTGCACGTATGATATATATTTTTTTAATAATCTTTGTTACTACATTTAAGATTAAAACAACTATACTAACAGTGAATAATCTTAAAATTAGTGCAAGAATTAAAATCTGCCAATCTTTAGAGAGAACAAGCCATGTAGCCTCTATTCCCATTGATATTAAAATAATCAATAGAGCCTTTATACTAAATTGTGGTCTTTGTACTTTTCTTTCTAAAAATCTATATGCATTAACAGACAAATCTGTTAAAAAGAATATAACAATTATATACTTTAAAGTTTCGATGTTGTTTAAAGGCCAAAAAAAGACCATTATGGCTATAATTCCTCTATACAGTAAACTATATCGTGATAAAAATTCTTTACCTCGTTTTGTACTAAGAAAATCACGAAATCTGTCCAATCTATACCATTTTAATTGCCAAACATAACATAGACCAGCATAATCAAAAGAAGCGCTAATAAACCAAAGTATTGCGATGGTTATATTTAGTAATGTAAAATATTGAGCCATACTAGGTTAATATAGTTTTCTTTAATATATTTAGTAGATATTTTTTGTTATGTATATGAAGACCATGTCTACCACCTTTAATAATTTCTAATGATGAGTCTGGAATAAGTTTTGCAATACGCTTACCTTGAATAACAGGCACATAAGAATCATCTTCTCCCCAAACGACAAATGTTTTTACTTTAACATTGGGTAGTAAATATCCAAGATCTTGTCGTATTATTTTTTGGAATATTTCTTTTTTTCTACCAGATGTATGTGTGTAGTCTGGTGACTTTGCAAAACGATATAATATTTTTTTCATTACAATTTCAAGTCGGTTTAATATAGGAAGTCTAAATATTAGCTTTCCTATTTTTGCGAGTACATAAAATATTGTTCTTTTCAAACTCTTCTTTGGTCTAAATATTGCAGCACCACTTAAAACAAGCTTGTCAATAAGCTTTGGATTTTTTGCAACAATATAGGTTGCTATTTGTCCACCAAAAGAATGTCCAAGTAGAATTTTTTTCCCTTTTATTTTTTTAATTTTTTCTATTGCAAAATTTGCATACTCATCTACTCCCCATATCATATCTGGACATGGTTCATTACCAAAACATGGAAGTTCAATACACATAACTTCAAAATACCTTTCTGCTAGAGTTATGAAATCTGACCATGTTTGAAAGTTTCCTCCCCAACCCGGTATGATAATGAGGTTTGGCTTAATCATGCTAATTCAATAATGTTGGTAATATATCTACACCGTTAAATTCATCAAGAATTACTTCTGTAACTTCGCCTTCTTCGAATATGACGTACAGTCCTGTAGGCTCTTCAGACGATGTATGGTAAACCCAGATTTGATTTGTTGGGTAGTTGCGAAGTAATACTGGAGGCTCACCAAGTATTTCACGTACATCTTCTACGTTTTTCCCAACAAGTTTTGATACAACTTCCTCACCATCCTCAGTATCTTCCTCTGGCTGTTCTGGAATATATTCTCCCCAACCTTCTTTTGGATTTTCTACAATCTCCATGAGAGCTATCAAATCGCTCTTCTCTTCTTCTAGAGTTTTCACATCGGTTGTTAGATCATTAATTTCATTTTGTTGTTCAGCATTTAGTTGGGCGACTTCTACACAACTTTTTGAATTTAGAATTTCTACTTTCTTCATTTCTTTGCTGTGCCATGAATACATAAGGCTCACCACAACTATTGCTGTAATAACAAACGTAGTCGCGATAATTGCACCAAATGGACATGATTTTTCTGGTAATGGTGTTGGTGCTACTAGTTTTTTAGCTGGAGCTTTTTTCTTTGGAGGCATAGTATTTAGTTTAAGAATATAAAATTAAAAAAATAATTATTTCAGAACTTTTTTTCCACCCATGTAAGGTTGTAATACTTTTGGAATTGTGACACTTCCATCTTCTTGTTGATTGTTTTCAATAATAGCAATTGGAAAACGGCTCATTACAACTGCAGTACCATTTAGTGTGTGAACATATTCATTTTTACCTGCTTCATTTTTGTGTTTAATATTAAGTCTGCGAGCTTGATAGTCTGTACAATTACTTGTGCTGGTAATTTCACCATATCCTTCAAGCATGGTCATATGAGCTTCTAGATCATATTTACGGTATGCTGGGCCGCCTAGATCCCCTGTTGCAATATCTATCACACGATAAGGAATCTCGAGTCCGTCACAGATTTCTTTTTCAATATTCAAAAGTTCTTCATGAAGAGATTGACTATCTTCTGGTTTACAGAATATGAACATCTCGAGTTTGGTGAATTGATGTACACGATATAATCCTTTGCTTGTTCTACCATAGCTTCCTGCTTCTGTTCGAAAACAATGTGAGAGTGCCACATATTTTTTTGGTCCTTCACTTAGGTCAAGTACCTCATCTGCATGATATCCAAGCACTGTGATTTCTGCAGTACCAACCAGACTCAAATCTTCATCTTGAATATTATAAATTTGTTTTTCTTCACCACGTGGATTAAACCCAGCCCCTTTCAGAATTTCATGTTTTGCCAAATCTGGTGTTTCTAGTAATTCAAATCCATGTTTACCTACAACATCAAGACCATAATTGATAAGTGCCTGATTAAGACGCACCATGTCATTTTTTACAAAGTAAAATTTACTTCCGGCAACTTTTGCACCTCGTTCAAAATCAATTAAGTTTAAATTTGTAAGCAGCTCTTCGTGGTCTTTTGGTTTAAAACCAAAGTCAGGTATTTTTCCGTGCTCACTAATTACAACAAAGTCTTCTTCTCCCCCAATAGGACTATCTGGATGAGTTGCATTTGGGATTTGTAAAAGAAGATCATTGTATTCAGTTTCAATTTCATTTTGTCGTTCTTCAAAATGCTTTATTTTATCCCCTACTTCACGCATGTGTGTGATTTCTTCATCACTTGGCTTACCTTTGCTTTTTTCATTTCTTTCAGCACGGAGAGCCTCTATCTGTTGCTTAAAATCACGACGTTCTTCATCAAGCTCCAGAAGTCTACCAATATTTACATTAACATTTCTATTTTTACAATTCTCTTTTACAATATCTATGTTATCGCGTATATATTTGATATCTAGCATATGTTTTTTATGGTTGTCATTCCGACCAAAGTCACGACGTTAGGAGTGGCGAAGTGGAGGAATCCCTTTCTTAAGAAAAATTAGTTTTAAGAAAGGGATTCCTCGACTCCAACTTCACTTCGTTTCGTCGTCGCTCGGAATGACAATGTGATTTACAAATTATTTATTTTTATAATTTCTTTTAACTCGTCCATTATCTCATCAAGAAAATCATTATCACCTTCTAAGAAATCAAGATCTCTGTGTTTATCGAGTTCAATCCATTTCATATCCAACACTTCTGATTTGTTAAAATTTCCATCTCCACCAAGAAGTTTACAAGCGTAAGGAACCAAATAAACTTGATAACTGAAACTTGGGAAGGTGTGATCTTTTATACATATATTTGCAATTTGTTTAACAACTTCTACATCTAGATCAGCTTCCTCCTTTGCTTCTTTTACTGCAGTAGTTTCTCCTGTTTCCCCAAAGTCAACTATTCCACCAGGGAATTCCCATTTTTCATGGAATTCAGGTCTATGTGGATCATTGCGTTTTGTGATAAGTAGTTTTCCGTCTTTTATAATCATTGGCAATGCTACAACAATATGTTTTGCACAATAATTATTTTGTAAAAAATATTTTATTTTTGTGAGCGCTTTTCCACGATGGCTTGTTGCGTTTTTTTCTTCAGGTGTCAATTCACCGTATGTTTTTTTTAAATCTTCAAGATAAAATAATTCATTATATCCCCAAGTATTTGGTCCTTGTTTTCCTTTTTCCAAAACTATTCCTTTGCGTTCTCCAACACATAAAAACTGACTCTTTGTTTGTGGATCATAGAGTGCAAGAGCAAGACGAAATGATGCATTACGTTTGTCTTCCTCTAGATCTTTTATTTTTTCAATTACACCTGCACGGCGTTCCTCGTCAGTATTCCCTACTCGTGCAGTCTTTACTCCAGGCCATCCATTTAGTGCGTCAATAAATAAACCACCATCATCAGCAACTGAAACATACCCCGTTTTTTCTGCATAATATTTTGCTTTGAGTATGGCGTTCCCTTCTATAGTCGGTTCATCTTCAACAGGCTCTTCTAAATTTTTTGCAACATCCTCAAGAGAAATAAATTCAAATGGTAAATCATTTAGGAATGTTTTCATCTCACTAAACTTTCCTTTGTTAGACGTGGCTATAAGTATTTTTTGCATAAAGTCGTTGTCATCCTGAACGTAGTGAAGGATCTCTCCCACTACGAATTTTTTTGATCTGTAATTGTTGAATTAAAAATATTTAGTTTAAGAAAGATTCTTCGTCGTCCCTCCTCAGAATGACGAAATGTTCCATATTATACAATTCGTTCAATATATTTTCTGATTTTTCCAGATTTATATTTATTTTCCAGGTAAGGTTTGAGCCGTACTATTTTGGCTTCTATATTTTTGGTAGTTAAAAAGTCGGAAAGCTTGTCAACGTATTCTTTTTGATCATATCCAAGTGCAATAACATCTGGTTTATGTTCTTCTATAATACTATAAGGATTTTCTTTATTTCCAAGACAAACTGTATTTATAATATCGATGTGCTTTAGAAATTCTAGGCGTTCTTCTTCAGAATGCAACAACCCCACTCCTTTTACGCGTTCAACATTACAGTCTCTAGCTATTATAGCCACAAGATGATCTCCATGTTCAAGAGCTTCTTTAAACATATGGATATGACCCATATGAATAATATCAAATGTACCAAAGATCATTACTTTTTTCATACCAAATATTAAGCAAGTCCTATATCGCTTGCAATTTCTTTCATTGAGTTAATTGCAATATCTAAAAATTCATCAAGTGTTAATCCCAATTTTTCACATTCTTTTATTACATCTCTATCAACATTTGCAGCAAATTTTTTATCTTTCATTTTCTTTTTGACTGACTTTGTTTCCAAATCCATAATTTTGTTTGGACGCATGAGTGATGTGGAATAAATAAGTCCAGTCACTGTTTCACTACAAGCCAAAGCATGTTCGAGTTCTTCTGAGCGTTTCATGTCTTTCATTCCTGCACAGTCAAAACCATATCCGTGAGATAGAACAATGTTAATGAAGTCATTATCAAATCCCTTTTCTTTCAAAATAGTTGGTGCTTTTGTGAGATGAGTAGTAGAATCATTTTCAGTAATTTCCCAATCAATATCGTGGAGAAGTCCAAGCATGCCCCAGTATTCTTCATCTTTCTTCAAATGTTTTGCAAGTCCACGCATCACTGCCTCAGACTCGAGATAGTGATTGAGGTTTGCTTCTTTTTTTGTATATTCTTTTACAAACTCAAAAGCTTCCTTTCTTGAGATTGGAAGTTTATAATTTATTTCTTTAGAAGTTGTGCTTTTGGGTTTTGGCGTTGAGGTACCCTGGTGATGTTCTGGTTTATCCGACGAAGCTTTAGCGAAGTCGGGTTTCATGAGTGGAAACAATACACATTCACGAATTGGCTTGTCCATCATAAATGCAAAAAGTCTTTCACCAAAACCAAAACCACATGTTGGAGGCATACCATGTTCTAGCATTTCTACAAATTCAAAGTCAGGCATCATTGCTTCATCATCCCCTCTTTCAATAAGTTTTTGTTGTAATTCAAAACGCTCACGTTGATCAACTGGATCATTGAGCTCTGAATAACCATTTCCTACTTCACTTCCTGCAATAATAACTTGAAAACGCTCAGTAGTTTCCAAATCTTCAGGACGTGCTTTTGCAAGTGGCGAAATAAGTTTTGGATGATTGATAAGAAACGCAGGGCCTGCAATATTGCGTCTACAATATTTCCAAAGTGTATCAATAAGACGTTCTCTATTGTCACCTTCGTATTTTACTTTTAACTTTTCAAGTTTCTTTTTCATTTGATCTTCAGTAGCTTTGGTAATATCAATCTCTGTTTGTTTCTTGATCTCTTTTACATAATCAATATGAGGCCATTCACCTGCAAGATCATATTCATATTCTTTTGTTTTGAATTTTGTTTTACCAAATACTGCCTTAGCAATTTTTTGATACAGTTCTTGAGTTAACGCCATTCCATCATTGTAATTCGCATATGCCCAATAAAATTCCATATTGGTAAACTCTTGCAAATGATCAGGACTAGATCCTTCGTTACGAAACACTTTGCCAATTTCAAATGTTTTTTCAAATCCTGCTGCCATAAGACGTTTTTGCCAAAGCTCCCCAACTGAAATACGTAAGTAAACATCAAGATCAAAATCATTGTGATGTGTAGCAAATGGTGTTGCTTCTGCTCCACCTGTTGTTGTTTCTAGATAGGGTGTTTCTACTTCGAAAAATCCTTTTTCTTTCATGAAACTTCTCGTAACATCCCAAAATTTTGCTTTTTTATAAAACATTTCACGAATATCTGGATTTAAAAGTAAATCTAGATAACGTTTTCTGAGTCTAAGTTCTTCATCTTGAATACCATGAAATTTATCAGGCAAAGGAAGAATTGCTTTTGAAAGAAGTGTCCATTTTTTTACAAGGACAGACTCTTCACCTTTGTGTGTTTGAAATCTTTCACCATCCACTAGTATCAAATCTCCAATATCAATTTTTTTGATAAAGAGTTTATAATTTTCATTTCCTAGATCATCTTGTTTGAAAGCTATTTGCATCTTATCTGACTCATCTTGAAGATGACAAAATGTGAGTTTGCCCATCTCTCTTTTGGTCATGATGCGTCCTGCTATTTGTACACTCTGTCCTTCTTTCATCTCCAAAGCTTGCGAGACAGTGTGATTATTTTCAGTGTGAGCTGGATATGGATTAATTCCAGATTCTTGCAAATCAGTCAGTTTTTTTAGACGAATTTCGCGTTCGTCATTTATGTTTAATTCAGGTTGTTTAGTCATACAAAAAACAAAGAAATTATGCTTAAATATAGGATAATTGTATCAAAATTGTGAGGAAAATACAAATACCCCCATGTAGGGGGTATTGTTTATAAAAATTGGCTTATTTTACTTCCAAAATTTTGTAATCTTGCACTCCTGCTGGCAGACTTATCTGTACTTTATCTCCCTTATTTTTGCCTAAAAAAGCACTTCCTAGGGGTGATTCATTAGATATCTTACCTGCCAAAGGATCTGCTTCTTGGGCACCTACGATTGTATATTCTTTTTCTATTTTGTTTGATTTTACACGAATTGTAGAGCCAATTTGGACAGTTTTACTACCAGTATTTGTGATCACTTCTGCACGATCAACAAGGCGTTGAACTTCCTTAACCCTACTTTGGGCCCAAGCCATCTCATCTCGAGCTGAGTGATATTCTGCATTTTCAGATAAATCACCTAATTGTCGGGCCTCATCAATTCTTTTTGCGATTGCTGGTATTTTTTCAGATTTCAAATAACCATATTCTTTCTCAAGTTCATCAAGTTTGTCCTGAGACATATATTGTGCCTGTTCATCAATCATATTTGGCTTAACTTAGTAAAAAAAAGTGGTCGCTTGTTTGCGACTAAAATTAGTATAACATGCTTAGTAAAAAGATCAATGAGGTTATCCACATTAATTTTGTGTCTTGTATTTTGCCCACCATTCAAGAAATTCAGCAGCAATAGGCTCTGAAACCCAACCACCCTCTCCACCCTCCTCCACAAGGATGGTTAGAGAGATTTCTGGATTATCATATGGAGCAAATGCAGTAAACCATGCATGTGTATCCTTGTTACTACTCCATTGGGCTGTACCTGTTTTTCCACCGGACTTGAAAGGTAGACGACGCAAATCCCAACAAGACCCATGGTCTACACAATCATACATTCCGAGTTTAATTGTTTCTAAATGATTTTGATTTATAAAATCACTATTGAGTACTTCTGGTTCTATAAAAGTTTCTTCCCCTGTATCAGGATCTACCATTTTTTGAACTACATGTGGCTTATAAAGTATGCCTCCATTTGATATAGCTGCTGTTACAGCTGTCATTTGTAATGGTGTGATTAGTAAATCACCCTGTCCAATAGAAAGATTATATGTGTCTCCTACGTACCATCTCTCTCCTTTTTTATCTTGCTTCCATTCAGGAGAAGGTAAAAATCCTTTTGCTTCAGATGGAAGATCTATACCAAGTTTTTCACTGAGTCCATATTTTTTCAAATAATCCGTAATTCGCTTTACACCTAGACCAACAAAATCTCCATAACCACCACCAATATAATAATAAAAGGTATTTACTGACCATGCTATTGATTCTCGTACATCTGTGGTTCCATGACCGCCTGCTTTCCAATCTGGGAAAAACCACTGTCCCACAGCAATACCACCAACACTATTAAATGTTTTTTTTGCCGTAATAACACCTTCCTGAAGGGCTGCTGAGGCAATAGCTGGTTTTATAACTGAACCAGATGGATATGTACCGGCAATAGATCTGTTGAAAAGTGGATGATTTTCATTTTGGATATAAGAAGTATATGTTTCTCCATCAATACCGCCGGAAAAATCATTATTATCAAAGCTAGGTAGGCTCACCAAAGCGAGTATTTCTCCATTTTGTGGATTTATAGCTACTCCTGTAGCACGCTTTCTATCGATTTTTTGTATTCCTTTTTTTATAAAAAACTCAAGTTGTTTTTGTATTTCATTATCAATAGATAAAACAACATGTGCTCCTGATTTTGGATCTTCTTCTGCAAGTATTTGTTGTTCTTTACCTCGAGCATTTACTTCAATACGTTTTTTTCCATATATTCCGCGTAGGAATTGTTCATATGTTTTTTCTACACCAATTTTTCCTATAGAATCAGATGGTAAATATCCTACTTCATAATATGTTTCTAAATCCTCAGGAGAAAGTTTTCCCACATAACCTAAAATATGTGAAATACTTGCATAGCTAGATTCTTGTTTTTTTCCAAATAATTCTGTACTCGAGACAGTTTTTAATCCATTATGTATGTAGAGTCTCTTGCTTCCTCGCTGTATGTGAATTCCTGGTAATTCAGTTGATGCTATTTGAATTTTTAAAGCAGTTTCATATGGAATATCTTCATTTACAACGATAGATTCACGTTGATAGTGTCTGTATTTTTGTATAATGTCTGAGATGTCTTCTACACTCTTGTTCGTAATATCTGCAAGAGTTACAATAACTTGATTTAATTCTTTATTGTTACGAGGTAAATCCTGAGGTATTACTGTAAGTGAAAAGTTTGGTATATTTTGTGTGAGTTGAACATTATTCCTATCAAAGACAAGGCCACGTTCTGATGGAATAGGAATTATACGCTGTCTATTTCCTTCTGCACGAGCACGGTATTCATCACCTTGTAAAATTTGCAAATACAAAAGTCGAGATACTATAAAAACAAAACTTAATGTTATAAAGATAAGAAAATAAAAAAGTTTTTTTGTAGTAAAACTACTTCCTATATGAGAACTACCGGAGTCTACCACCTCTTCTCTCTGGTGAGCACTGCCCATAGTCAAAGAGTCCTCTACCCACGAGAGTTTATATCTTCCACCAAGTTTATTATTGTGATCCTTTGGTCTTACAACAAATGGATCTAAATCTTCATACATAGCTATTAATATTTTTGTTTTCTAATAACCTTACTTTATATCTATAGTATTAAACCCCTCCTTTCCTCCCCTATTAGGGGAGGAACTATCTAAACTGTTTTTCAATACGCTCCCCCTCGTAGGGGGAGCTGGAGGGGGTGTATGTTTATTAAATTAATTTTGATTTTATAATTTTATTTCCTTAAACAAAAGATGAGGTAAACTTTTTTGAGAATGTCGTTATTAAAAAATAACATATTATAGTACTAATTATAGTAAATAGTAATTCCCATGCAAATTTTGTGAGTAAATCAGACATTAGTAGATCTGCCCCAAATGATATTAATATAATATATAGAATACGAAATATCACGAGTCCTGTGATCGTCATGGCAAATACAGATAGTAGAGATTGGTTTGTAAAAAATTCTTTGTGTAACCAATAAAGAAATAATATAGAAAGTGTTCCTGACACTAGGTAAACACCAAATGATGAAATACTATATATATCCATGAAAAAATGAAGCATAAAAGATAGCCATACTATTTTTCCAGATCCATTAAATACAATAAGCAATATAAGTACTATAAAAACTATATTTATATTATGTAGTGGTGAAGGGAGTATATTAAAAAGGCCTATGTGGGCCATAGTAAGAATCATTGCAAATATAAAAATAAGTATGCTATCAAGTATTCTCTTCATATGGTTCTACGTCATTACTTATGTGTGTAATAACACTAATAACACTCAAATGAGATAGGTCTGCTGTGGGATTTAAGACAGCTTGCTGAAATGGCTCATGAGGTTGTTTTTCTATTATTTCTACCGCACCTATTACAAGACCACGTGGAATACCTTCTGTGAGGCCAGATGTTACGATGGTATCTCCGGGTGCTACAATTTCGTTTTGTGGAATGAAATTCATATGTACGCTGAGTCCGTAACCTCCCTCAACCAGTCCAATACTTTTATCTCCATTGAGTACCATTGCGCCAACCCTACTGGTGTTATCATTGATGAGTCTCACTATGGCACTATGTTTTTCAATTGATATAATTTTACCAATAAGTATTCCTTTGCCTATAATAACTGGATTGTTTTGAAATATTCCATCTGCTTCGCCTTTGTCTATTATAATGGTTGTACCAAGCGGGTCTACTGTTCTCCCAATGACTTCCGCACCTATATGGTTATATTTTCCAGAAGAAAAAAATTGAAGTTGATTTCTTAATTTCTCATTTTCATTTTTTAGTAATTCGAGCTGTGTTTTATCAACAAGATTATTTTCTAATTCTTTATTAAGTTCTTTCAAATTATTTACAAGAATTCCTTTATCAAGTTTACCTACCTTTCGTGAATCCAAAAAAGTATCAAAAGAACTAAAAGGCTTTGATCCGAGATGTAAAAGTGAGGAAAAACTATTTTCTAAAGGTTTTAGCCATCCAATAGAGTGTAAAAAAATGGTAAATATAATAATTACCAAAATTGCAACAAATGTTTTTTTCTTTGAGGTCATGTAGAAAAATACTAAATGTTATTTTTCATTACGTGCCGAAGGAAGGACTACTTCTTTCAAAAGTTCATCTTCTTCTAGTAATATTCCTGCACCACGTACTACAGCAGTAAGAGGGTCATCAATCACACGAACAGGAATCTCAGCAGCTTGTGATATAACTGTGTCAAGCCCTTTTAGAAGAGCTCCACCTCCTACGAGAAGTAAACCACGTTCATGAATATCAGCAGTTAGCTCTGGAGGAGTAATTTCAAGTGTCATTTTTACATAATCTACAATTGTTTTTACACTTCGATCAATAGCTTCGCGAATATGTTCATCAGAAATAGTAACTTCTTTTGGAAGTCCGGTTACCACGTCACGACCCTTCATAGGAAATTCTATAGGTTCATTACCTGCTATTGCCGAACCAACTTTTTTCTTTATTTCTTCTGCATGTGTCTCACCAACAAGAAGACTAAATACTTCACGTGCATATTGTATGATATTTCTATTCATTTCATCACCCGCAATAGGTGTTGATTTCCATGTCACCACACCACTAAGTGAGATAACTGCAATTTCTGTATTTCCTCCACCAATATCTACCACCATGTTTCCAACAGCTTCACGAATAGGAAGTCTAGCACCAATTGCTGCTGCCATAGGTTCTTGTACAACAAATACTTCTCGTGCTCCAGCTGAAAGTGTTGCATCCTCTACTGCTTTTATTTCTACTTCAGTTACGTCAAGTGGAACCACAATAACTACACGCGGACGTGAAGCAAGAGAAAATCCTTCTTGATGCACCTTATCAATAAAATATTTAAGCATTTTTTCTGTAACTTCATAATCAGAAATAACACCCTCAGTAAGTGGGCGTGTAACCTGAATATGCGGTGGAGTTTTACCAAGCATCTGCTTTGCTTCGCCTCCTACAGCCAAAATTTGCTCTGTTTTGGTGTTTATAGCCACTACAGACGGTTCATCTATCACAATCCCCTTTTCCGGCGTATATACAAGCGTATTTGCTGTCCCTAGATCAATCGCAACGTCTTTACCAAGTTTTTTGAATAGATTTTTAAACATAATTAGAGCTCATCAATTTTAACTAAATTAGATTCCTCCTCATTTCGCATTTTAACTTCAAGACTATTTTGTTCTAGTGTCTTTGGACTTACAATAATTCTCTTTGGGATACCTATGAGATCGCTATCTGCAAACTTTTGACCAGGACGAACATCTGCTCGATCATCGTATAAGACTTCAACACCTTGTGCTGTTAATTTTTCATAAATCTCATCAGCTTTTTTGATATCACCCTCTTCACGACATAGTGACACAAGGTGCACTTGATATGGTGCTACAGACTCTGGCCAAATAATTCCATTTTCATCATTATATACCTCAACTATAGTACCCATAACTCGTGTGATACCAATACCATATGATCCCATAAATACAGGTATATTTTTACCATCCTCATCAGTATATGTGAGATCTAAAGCTTCAGAATACTTTGTACCCAGTGTATATATATCACCTATTTCAATTGACTTTCCTTCTTCAAAATTAAAGTCTTCTTTCTTGAATCCAAAATCTTCAAACATTTCTTCTGAATAATCTTGTTTATTTATTGCTATCTTTTTCTCTTTGTCATACATGATTATATCCTCACCAGCTTCAGATAATGTTTGAAACTCAAAAGAATATTTTGAAAAAGGTTGACCATTTGACATGGTTAGATAAGTTTTATCTCCAAGACCCAATCGAGTAAATATTTTCATGTAAACATCTTTCATAAGTTCATAAAACTCAAGATGTTTTTCTTTTGTTGTGTGAAAAGAATAGAGGTCTTTCATGTTAAATTCACGACCACGCATTATTCCTGATTTTGCACGTAATTCATTTCGGAATTTTGTTTGAAATTGATATGCAAAAAATGGTAAATCTTTATACGAAGAAACATACTGTTTCATTATGTCAGCAATAGGTTCCTCGTGTGTAAAAGCTAATCCTAGTTCAGTGTCATTCTTAAGCTTTGTTTTAAACCAATTATCCACTACTTCATCAGACCATCGGTTTGATGCTTCCCATTTTTCCTTACTTTGTAAAGCTGTCATTATTAATTCTTGACACCCAACTGTATCTAGTTCTTCTCGTATAACTTGTTTGATATTTTCAATAACACGAAGACCTAATGGTAAATATGCATAAACACCCGGTAATTCCTTATGAATAAAACCAGCTCGAATTAGAAGTTCAGCATTTTTTGAAACCTCATCACTTGGAGCTTCTTTTCTTGTTTTTGTGAATAGTTGTGTTTGTCTCATAAGTCTAAGTTAGGGGTTGTGGTATTTTTATGTTTAATTGAAAGTGTGAATGAAATAATTAGTATAAAAATTGTAAATAAGATTAGTGCGTTCCAAATATTTAAATATCCTCTACCTTGTAGATATAAGAAAACTACAAGAAAAGCTGTGGCAAAAAGTGATTGTTTGAAACTAATCTGAACATAACGAAATAGTGGAAGATCTCGTGAAGCAAAAAGCTTGTATGACAAAAATGTAAGAAGAGAGATCGTACCAAGAAGTGCTAAAAATAAGCTTACATAGAAAAATACAAACCCTAGAGAAGTGGTCTGGTATGGATCAATATTCATAATTACAAATACCCAAGACACCCAGCAAAGGAATGTCGCGAAGATCATAGTAAGTATGTACTGACGAAGGGTCATAAAAATTTATCTCGAATCCGAACGGTAGTGAGTGGTGAGAGATCTTTTTTACCTGGTACCCCTTTTATACGTAGGATGGCAAGTTATAGAAAATCTATCTTAAGAGAGATTTCTCACTATGTTCGAAATTAATATAAAAATAGCTCTTATCAAGCTATCTTATTTTACCGCTTTTAAGGGTTTTTGACAAGTTTTAGCTTTAAGCTAAATATCGTATCCGATCTACTTCTTTTTTGCCTAATTTTTCATTCATCTTTTCTACAAGTTCCGCTTGGTTGAGCCTTATTTCTTGTGCTATGGTAGAACTAGAACAACTTACAGTAAGTGTGCGATTTTTTAAAAACAAAGGTTTTGCTTGTGGTGCTATTTCTTTGCCAAACATCTCTTCAAACACTCCTTGTGCAATTTCAACAATGTCAGTTTCTTCTAACTGTTTTTGTAGTGGACTATCTTTGTCCAATTTATCATGGAGTGCATCTCCAAGTGGTGTGAATGGCATAATAAAATTAACTAAACTTTGTATATGTATATAGTATCATCTTTTGCAACATCTTGCCAGTCTGGAAACGTAAACGCATGCGAAACTATACGACTCCCCGGCTTCATCTCACGTTTTATTTTTTTCTTTAGCTTCTTCATTCTATGAGGAATAAAATAAATGGAAACCACGTCATATTCTTTCAAATCAATGTTCCAAAGTGTATCACGAATAAGTGTGGCATTTTTAATTTTATTTTTTATTTTTTTTAATTTACTTATAATATGTAGCATCGGACTAATTTCTACTCCAGTTGCATGATCACATTTTTGAGCTGCCGCAAAAACAAGTCTCCCGTCTCCCGATCCTAAGTCTATAAATTTTTCATGTTTTTTTAGATCTACTAAATCAAGCATTCTCTTTACCTTTTTGTGGCTTGTTGGTACAAAAGGGGCGCCACTGATCATTGCATACAAAGAATATCCAATATAGAAGACAATGCATATGTATACAAATGAAAACACTATCATTATTGTCCAGAGTAAAATCATCTTATAAAAATTAGTAGCCTAAAAAATTGAGGCTTTTACAATTGTCTAAATTCACAAATCTCTTTGAAATCACAATATTTACACACATGCTTTCCAGGTGTCGCCGTAAACTTTCCATCGTGAATATTTTTCATTACACCAAGTAACTTTTCTTGTAATTTTTCCATGTCTTTGTCTTTACCAACAAAGGACGTTTTCAAATCATTATTAACATAATAAAATGTCAATTTTCCTACCTCACCAATATTCCTATATTCTGGTAGAGTTTGTGCAGCTATTTGATAGATCAAGAGCTGTTGTTTATCGTCAGTTGAAAGTTTTTCTTTGCCTTTTCCTGTTTTGTAGTCAATAATCTCAAGAGTGCCATCTTCTTGTATGTCTATACGATCAATACGACCATTGATAAGATAGTCCCCTACTTTTATTTTAAAGAATCCCTCTAGACTTACTGGTACTGTCCAATTGTCTTCTTGTGACGCATAAAAAAGTTTGAGGATATCTTTACCTTTTTTATAATAACTTTCGCGTTGTTTTTTACTCTTATACCAATCTCCTATCCATTTGTCCTCATACATTTCAAAAAGTTCTTCAATCTTTGGAACCTTAACACCGTTTGATTTGGTTTCATTTGGTTTTTCTGTTGGCATTCCAAAGAGTGAAGCTTGTTTAACATTATTAAGTTCCTGAACACGCTCATAAAATGCTTGCAATGTATTATGGATTGTATTTCCAAAACTAAAAGCAGCACTTCCTTTCATAGGAATTTTTAAAATATGCGCAAGCTTGTATTGGTATGGACAACGTTGGTATGAATTAAGCTGGGAGAATGAAAATTTTGATGGAGTAATATATTCAAATTCACCATCAATTGTTTCTTTATTTTTTTCTATATTCTTTATTCCATATTCAATATTTTCCTTTTTTGATTCATTAGCTTCTGTCTCAAACCCTAATTCATCCAAAAAACGACTAATTTTTTTCTTCCTAACACCACCATAATCATCTGCGCTACTAAAAAAGAGATGTTCTTTTGCGCGAGTTGCTGCCACATAGAATAGGCGTCTCTCTTCTGCATAATGTACATCATTTGATTCTGGCAAGGGTTCTTTTACAAGCTCATCTGGCAATTCTATATCACCTCCGCGTCTACGCGTAGGAAATCTTTCTTCTACACAATTCACAATAAAGACATATTTGTATTCCAAGCCTTTTGCTCCATGAATTGTAATAATATTTACAGAGTCAGGCGTGTCGGTTGGTTGATACATTTTTCCTCCGTCACCTGATTCAATAATATAATTATAATGATCTACAAATCCTGCTACATGGGCTCCTGGAATTGCACGTTCGTAATTGGCAATAAGATCAAATAACTGTTTTAGATGATAGATTTGTCTAATCACTTCTCTATTTCCCTGATTTTCTTCATGTGTTAGATAAGCAAAATAGCCACTACTTTCCATAAATCCATAGAGTACTGCGGTTGGTTTTTCAAATCGCACACGTTTCATTCCATCGTGTATCCATGCAATTAGATTTTTCGCAATCGTGTTTCCCTCAGGTGAAATATAAAATTCTTTAGACCGTTTTAGTACTTCATAATAACTTATTGATTTCTTTTTTGCACTTGCGGTTATCTTTTGTATATCATTTTCTGTAAATTTCAAAAATGGCATGCGTAATAGTCTGTACCATGCCCTATCATCATGGATGTGTTCCAAAATTTTTAAAAAATTAATGCCATCAAGTACAACTGGTAGTCTGTATAGCCCTGAAGATGCTAAGTATTCATATGGTATATCAGAAGATTCCAAGGTATTTAAAAACGGTTCTACATGGCTATTTGCACGTACAAGAATTGCAAAGTCATCCCAATCTACAGATTCTTTTTCACGGATCTCACTGATTTTTTTCACCACACCCTGTACCTCTTGATCCAATGTCGAGTAGTGTAAATGTTCTACTTTTCCCTTAGTCTTAATTTTAGACTCAAGTTTTTTATTTAACCCAAGTTTTTCTTCTAATCTTTCGGGATTATTGTTCAAAATACTTTTGTATGCAAGATCGAGAATCTCTTGTCCCGACCTATAATTTTCCGTAAGTACAATTTCTTTTGCATTTTTATAATCTTCTTTGAATCGCATGATAATTGAGACGTTTGATCCGCGAAATGCGTAAATTGATTGATCATCATCCCCTACTACAGTCAGTTTTGAATTATCACCAGTTAACAATCGAATTAATTGATATTGTGCCCAATTAACATCTTGGAATTCATCGACCAAAATATATTTAAATCTTTCTTGCAACTGTTTCAAAATATTTGGTCGTTCTTGTAATAATTTTACACAGTAAAAAATAAGATCTCCAAAATCCAGAGCTTGATTATCTAGGAGTAATTGATTATATTTGTGATATGCGTTTGCAATTTCGGTTTGCCTACTTTTTTCTTGAATTTCTGCCTCGTCTTTATCTAATTTTAATCCTTCTACATAATCTAAATACTCCTCAGAAGTAATCAGTTCATCTTTTGCTTTTGAAAAATGTGAAAGTAGTGTGTGAATTTGTCCGGTTGGATTTCCCATTGGGCGATAATAATCCAAATTAAAATCATAAATATTTTCTCGCATGAGAAGCCAAGCATCGGTCTGAGAAAGGAGTTTGAAATGTGGTGGTAATCCCAAATCTACACCGTACTCTTCCAAAAGTCTTTGGCAAAAGGCATGGAAAGTGGAAATTTGAAGATCTACGTATCCTATCTCAAGCATTTCATCTACACGTTCTTGCATTTCAGCTGCCGCCTTGTCCGTAAACGTAAGGGCAAGTATCTCTTCTGGTCTTACCTTTTCAAAATCAATTAAATGGGTTATTTTTTGGGTTACCACAGTCGTTTTTCCTGTACCAGCTCCCGCAACAATAAGAAGAGGTCCATCGTTATATTCAACCGCTTCTTTTTGTGATTTATTGAGTTTATACATAAGCCAGTAGAAACAAATTAGTTACCCATATGGTATCATATTTGGTTTGTAATATAAAGAAAAAGCTCTCATAATTATATGAAAGCTTTTTCAAAGTAAATATATATTACAATTTAACAACTGTGATCAATTAACTAATAGACTTTATGTATATTATTTTGTCGTATCATTCCCCCATTCATATTCACCAATGTTTGCAAGGTCCTCCCAATATTATCTATTTGTCTTTGTGACATGTTTTCTTCTGCATGAAGTCTAAGATATTTTTCATGTTCAGAATTTCCCACAATGACATGATTTGGTGTAACAAAATTTATTTGATTATGACAAACTGAGATAGCATAATTCGGATGATCCTCTGAAAAAAGACTATGGCCAACAAAATGTTCTGGTCGTTCGTATGATTCACCTTCCAAAATATTTAATAATGTTGGGGCTATATCCATATGAGTCGCGATATCTTTCATAGTAACAGACTCCATTCCTGGGATATACATCATGAATGGAAGTTGGTTGTATCCATAAAAATTATCTATTTTATTTTCTTGTTTAAATCCATAAAGCCTGTGATCATTTGAAATCACTACTATAGTATTATCGATCAAATTGTGTCTCTCTAGCTCCCTGAATAATCCTTCAATTGCGTTATCTACCATCATAAGATAGCTAAAGTAGTACCTCATCTCCTCCTCCTTGAGGGTTGAGTATTCGAGAATGTCTTGATCAATATCTTCGGTAAAAAATGTTGGTTTAAGATTACTTATTTTGGCAACATGTTCTAAATCTAACTGATTGTGTGGGGTATGAGATGTAACGCCTATAATCTGTGCAAATACAGGCGATATGCTACTTGCAATATAAGAAATTGCATCTTCTACCACTCTTAGGTCATCATATTTAAATGATGGATAGTGAGGAAGAAAAAATAAATTTTCAAAACCCCATTTTGGATCTAATACATCCCTATTCCAAAATTTTGAAGTGTTTGAGTGAAATACTGCAGTATCATATTCAAAATTATCTTTTAAAATTGAAGGTAGGCAATCATAATCATTTTCAGATCCAATATCTGGTATGGGAGATTTTGTATCAGGTAACGCACTGCATAATGTTGCATATTCAGCATCTATAGTGTGACATGCATTGGCAAAGAACCTTCCAACATTCATATTCCCCTTTATAAGTTCTTTGAAATGCGGCATTGGCGAAGGCGTGTGATTTATTGCCCACGAACTTACTGACTCCAGCTGATATACAATGATATTTGGCTTTGCACTAAGGACAGGAACGGATCTTTGTTCTACACGGAATCCATCATCGTGCCTTAATGCATCATAATATGTATTTATATAATCAAATGGTGTTTCTAGGTTGGATTCTTCTTTTTCAGACACACTTTTCTTTTCTTCGGTCGTCGGTTCTACATCGACATTTTCATAAATTAATTCTTCGAATGCATGCGCAGTTTCTATTTCTTGAACATTTTCTTCAAAAATGTTATTTATTCCTTTGAAAATATTTCCATATACACCATAGTCTGAAACAAAATAATTATTTTCCCACCAACCTTCTCGTGGATTATCATTGTAATATCGTGTGGTTAGGGTTCCTCCTGATATAACAAGAGTGCACAAAAAAATTCCGATAAACGACTGTGCTATAGAAAAGTTGTTTTTTCGTTTTTCAATTTCTTGACCGCAAAAATATGTACCACATGATTTCTTATTTGTAAATTTAAAAATAATAAAAACATTTATTATAAAAAATAATAATGTTGCAATGTAGATGCTCATTGGTATAGACGGATAGAATTCTTTTATTGTTGACAAGTATGTTTCAATATCGCCGCCACTTGCAAGCTCATGTGGTGCAAGTGTTTTGAAAAATTTTATATACGCATAATTTATAAGTTGGTAGATGGATATCATTGCTAAAATCAAAGCGAGACTAATCTTCCACAAAATATGTTTTGTTATTTGTGTAAGAGAACCAATGAGCAAACTCATTAGAACTACATACACAAATGATCTTACTGAGAAATTAAGAGAAAGTGTTTGATAAAACCAAACAAAATAAAAAACAGAGACAAGTATAAGTGCCACAAAAATTTTAGTGAAATTCACTATTCTTTGTTTCATCTCTGTTTAAATTAAATTATTGAGAAGGTCCACAATATCCATTAATACACACATTCCCTGTCTCACAGTCTTCTGCTAATTCACAAAATGGTTCATTAAAACATTCATCTTCAGAAGTTCCACACCATTGGTCACCTCTGCATCCCCAGTTTTGCTGTACACCATTCACATAGTAACTGCACGCTTGATTGATTGATTGTGTATTAAGGCATTCTCCATCAATATCACTACATGTTTGAATATTGGGACAATACCATCTATCACCGTAAGAATTGTTACAGGTTATATCATTTTCTCCTGGCCAGGTACAATAACCATCTTGACATGTAGCATCATCATTTAAGCACTCTAAATGTGAACTGCATTCATTTGGGTCTTGCATACATCCACCTTGATAGCATGTCCATCCTGACTTACAATCCGTGTTTGATGAACAACTATGCTTTATACATTCCCCAAGTGTAGAACCACAACGATAGTTGTCATTGTCACATGACCATATTTGTATATCATTTTCGCATTTTTTCTTTCCAGCAGCAGACTCAGCGCACTGACCATTTATACAAACAAAATTATCAATCCCACCGCAGTCACTATATGTTTGGCAACTTGCACCTGTGAACTTATATTTATCCATGCAATAGCCATGCATACAATATTGTTGTGAGCCACAATCGGATTCTTCTCGACACTCATCTGCATAAAAACATTTGCCACCCTTATCCCCACATTCCCCTCCAGAATCACATTCCCATGTTAATCCATTTGATTCACAAACTACTCCAGATGGTGGAAGTGGTTCTGGTATACATTCTCCATCCACACACATCTTACCTTTAATACATTGATCTTGTGATGCGCATGGTGAATTTTCAGAAGGGATTTCTGGAAGCAAAACTTCTTCTGCGGGTGTACAACCTCCATCTACACATACTTTACCAGAGATACACTGTGCATTATTTGTACATGGTGAATTTTCAGGTAAAGAACCATTTTGTCCTCCAAGGCAATAGCCATTTGTACAAACTTGCCCTTCTCCACAGTCTGGGGCTGTTTCACACTGTGGATTATCAAGACATTCACCGCTGGATGTACCACACCATTGGTCTGGTCCACATCCCCAATTCTGCTGTACGCCATCCACATAATAACTACATGCTTGGCTACCAGCCTGAATTTCTGTTAAAAATATGCATCTATTATTTTCACACACAGTCATTTTTCCAGAACAATCCTCATCTTCATCACATTCATATGCAGGTAATATTTCAACAGAATCCTCTAGTGCTGTTTCTGTAGAGGATGCTGTATCAGGAATTCTTTCTACAGGAATAGGTTGTTCCATTTCACAACTTGCACCAATCACTATGAGTAATGTCAAGGATATCGCTATACTGTATATATATTTATGCATATTTTAATTACTAAAATTAGTAAACGTAATCTTCGTGTGTCCAAATACCATCCAAACAATAATAAGTGTTTCCTGCAGTAACATCTACTGCACCTTCTGGTGAACATGCATTTGGGTCTGCAGACGTATCTTCATAAGATGTCTCATCATAAGTTGTATCACCATCTCCCCAATTCACGTTATCTATATCTACTTCCATACTATCTTGTGGTTCAACAACATCATAATCTGGATTCTCATGAACAACGGTTTCTACTATTGCTTCTGGACTGTCTTGCGGTTCTGGTTCAGGAAGTGGTTGAACGATTGGAGGTGTAGAAACTGTTGGTTCTTCTATTATTACGGTATCTTCTGGTCCAGTATGTGTTACACCATCAACAGAGCCATCTGTTGGGGCTAGGATAATAGGCTCTACCAAATTTTCTTCTAATATTTCAGTAAAGAGAATACCTTTGTCAGTTCTACATTGTCTAGGATAACTCTCCATTACAGGATTTCCAGCTGCAATACACTCTTCAAATGAAGAAATTGAGATAGTAGATGGACTATCCACTGCTGTAGGGGTTTCTGGTTTTGGGGTTGTGCAGCTTTGTCCTATAAATAACAAAACAGTAAAACTCAAAAAAAATACTATAGATGATTTATGCATAAATTAACTTTTAAAAGTAATAAAGCGCCCCTAAAAAGGGACGCTTAGTTTCTATTCTCCACAACATCCAGAATCTTTACATTCTGGACCGCACTCTTCACTATCACAATTTGGTACACAGGATTTACAACATGTGCCACCATCACAACAACGATTTTCGTCATTGAGTTCTACACTACATTTCTCACATTGCATAGATTTGTATGCTTAAAAGTAAGTGTATATAGTATAGCAGTTAGTCTAGAAAACCACCAGCCTGCAATTTCCACAACTTCTTGTAGATTCCATCTTTTTTAGATATCAATTCTTCGTGTTTTCCATCTTCTATTACTTTTCCTTCGTCAATAACAATGATTCTATCCATGCGCATAATAGTAGAAAGTCTATGAGCAATTACGATTACGGTCTTTCCTTTCATCAGTGTATCTAATGCGTCTTGGATAAATAATTCTGACTGAGAATCAAGACTCGAAGTTGCTTCATCAAGTATTAGAATTGGCGCGTTGCGTAAAATTGCTCGTGCAATAGCAACTCTCTGGCGTTCTCCTCCTGAAAGTTTAACTCCTCGTTCACCAACATATGTTTCATACTGATCTGGAAAATCTGAAATAAATTCATGACAGTGAGCCTTCTTTGCAGCTTCTATCACTTCTTCATCAGTCGCATCTGGCTTACCATATCTAATATTCTCTATGAGAGTTCTATGAAAAAGAATAGGATCTTGTGGTACAAGACTTATATTTTTCCATAGACTTTCTAGTGTTACTGCAGAAATGCGCTGTCCATCAATCATGATTTTACCACTTGTTACATCATTTTGACGAAGTAATAGCTTTACCACAGTTGTTTTTCCTGCTCCAGAAGGACCCACTAGGGCAATTTTTTGATGTGCTTTAATAGTCGTGTTGAGCTTATGAATAACACGACGTGTTTGATTATAAGCAAAGTTCACATCTTTGAATGTTATTTCACCTTTTGTTACTTCTAGTGGTTTGGCAGTTTTAGTATCTGTAATTCCATGGGGCTCATCTAGAATTTCTGTCATTTCTTCTGCATCAGCTAGGTGTTCATAAAATCTGCGTATAATACGTCCAACATCCCATAGTTTCATAAATACACGTAGAAGATATGCTTGGATAAGTACGAAGTCACCAATAGTCAAGATTCCGTCTTTCCAAAGTGAAATTGCAACATA
The DNA here is from genome assembly GCA_018646705.1 of Candidatus Parcubacteria bacterium. Taxonomy (GTDB): domain Bacteria; phylum Patescibacteriota; class Patescibacteriia; order Magasanikbacterales; family UBA922; genus BM521. Next base: position 46,059 of record JABGUG010000009.1, read on the forward strand.
AAATATTCCCACTTCCAAAAAGATCATGAAAAATGCTTGTATACCTTCAAATCCAGTAGCTAAGTCCCATGTAAATCTACGTAATCTGTTCAATTTGTTTGTTTCATCTGAAAAATACTTTTTTTCTCTATCAAACCCAACAAAAAGCTTTACATTTGTATGGTTTGTGATTGTATCAGCCAAAATTCCCGTGACTTTACTATCCATCTTACTTCTTTCCACATCATATTTAAGTTTGTACTTACTAAAGGCCAAATTTATAAGATAGTAAAAACAAATCCAAACAATCAAAATTAGACCAAGTTTAAAACTACGTGTAGATAACACAAAGATTATTAGGGAAACTTCTACCAAAATTGGCAATAAATCCCATGTGAATGCGTCAGCAATCCCTTCAAAGGCTCTATAAAAACGGTTCACTCTTTTTACAAGTGAACCTACAAAATTATCTCCAAAAAATTTTGCTGAATGCTTTTGCAGATAGCTAAAACATGTGACTGAGAGGTCAGCCATAATACGTGTTTGAAAATAACTATTTACAAATCTAGCAATACGCCACATTACCCACTCACACATGTATACTAGAATAATTATACCCAAAATTGAAACCAATTCTCCACGAGGTCCGTTAATAACCAAAATATCAAAGAATTTTTTATAAAACAATGGTACAGTTATAGCAAAAGAGCTCGCAAACATAATAGGAGCCACAATGAAAAACAACGCCAGTTTATATTTCAAAACATGTTGCCAAAAAATTTTGTATGTTAATTTTGTGTGATATTTCATGAATTTAGTTAAAAGTCTATAAAGTAGAAAGTTTATAAAGTTTTTTCTCCAAATTATTTTTTTAGATACTTTTGGACTTTATGAACTTTTAAACTTTTTACTCATGTCGAGATACCCGCCGCGGCAAGTATACTCTTTACCCTGACATACGCTACTCAGCATAGACCTGGATTTAAGTATAAAGCCCACTTGAGACAAGCGGGTCTACATAAGAAGACGTAAAATAAGGCAAAAACGTTACAGTTATCTATAAAACCGCCCTGTTGGACGGTTTTATATTTTAAATTTATATCTTTTTACATCCCTTCGCCAATCGCTTCTGGTTTTTTACCAGTCTCTTTCATTACTGCTTTTTCAAATAGAATAGCACCCACTACCGTAACTATTATGACGGCAAGTAAGGCAGCTGCTGCCATATCTGGAGAAAGAACATTATTTGCAATAGCTACGGCAACGAATACGAGTCCCACTTCTCCGCGAATAGCCATTGCAAGTGCAACTTGATGACCTTCTTTTCTATCTTTGAAGAAATATTTGACAACATATTTACCTGCTAGACCAAGGATTGTAAATACGAGTGCCCATCCCCAAGCTTTTGGAGAAAGCAATGCTTCTTTGGTAAGCATGGTACCAATTGATACCAAGAAACCACCAACAAAAATATGAATATAACCCTCAATCTTTTCCCACGTACTATGTTTAATTTCATTATCAACTTTTGATAGTACAACACCTATACCAAATGCACCAAGTACTGGTTCAAGACCAACTACTGCTGCAATTGTACCACCAAGGATTAGCGAGCCAAAGAAGAAACGAGTGTAAGGACCAGTGGTATCTTTATAGTGTTTGTCAAGGTATTTTGCGATCTTGTCAGCGAGTCCCATACTCCACATGATATATGCTCCACCAAAGAATGCAATAACTGCAACACCAAGCCAGATAAGACTCATAACATCGAGTCCTACTGCTTCACCATGTGCACCTACTGCAGATCCTGCAGCAGACAATTTTGCGAGGACAGTCAATACTAGTACCCCTAAAATATCATCAATAACTGCAGCTCCGATGATTCTATTCCCCATGTTACTTTCAAGCTTTCCGGCAGCTTTTAATGCTTCGACTGAAAGACCGACAGATGTTGCGGTAAAGATACCTCCAAGGAAGATAGCTGGAAGCCATTCCATACCAATTACATAATGTCCAAGAGCCGCAAATGATACAAGTGGTACGAGTACTCCACCAAATGCAACGAGTGTTGCAATACCGATATTCTTCTTGAGAAGTTCAAGATCAAAGTGAAGACCAGCTTCAAATAAGATAAATAATACACCGGCAAGACGTGCTATTTCTACACCCATTGCATCAGGCATAACTACTCCTAAAAGCGCTGGACCTGCGATAATACCCATGATGATCTTTCCTGCCATTGGTGCAATACCAAACACACGTGCAAGACGCCCACCAAAACTTGCAAATACTGCGAGAAATGCAATATCTAGTAAGATTGGTAAGATCGTATTGATCTCATGATGATGGCTATGAAGCAATGCCCCACGAAGATAATGCAACGCAACCGCTGCAACAGCCGTTTCTACTGCAACCAGTAGAATTGTCTTTATTTTTTGCATACTATTTATGCTTAGGTCATTTTTAACAGAATTAAGTAAAGTCGAGGAATACCCTTTTTTACAATATCTTTGCAAAGAAAGGGATTCCTCCGCTCGTCTACAACTCAGTTACAATAACAAATTAATAAAAGTCACCCTTTTTAGGGGCGGCGATATTATACAGTATTTTAGTCTTTTTTTCAATGGAATTTGGGGATAAAAAAGAGATACATGATATGGAGCATAAAACAAAAAACACTCACCAACCCCTTGATTTATCTCTATAACAATCGAGGCAAATCAAGTCTGATGAGTGTTTTTCTGAACACCATCGACAGCTCCCACCCTTTCGCTGGGTGGGACAATAAGACATGGTCAGGCGGCTTCGGTCCACACTTCTTTTGAGTCCGAGTATGAAGTGCGTCCAACCACCTTACCTGCACCATCCACGGCGCAAGTGTTGAACCTTCCCGAGTTCTTAAGAGGGTCTGTCTTGCGGTACTCAACCTCCCACTCATCGGGAAACTCGGTCAGAAAGAAGGAATCGCCGAACTCCAGGTTTTCGAGCACTGTCTTGATTCTCATCTCCTAACCCTCCGAAGGTCCTGGACCGTTGAAATGCGTCGCTTTCTCATGAGACAATCCTCCTGCATCTCAGGTGTTTCTTAATAAAGATACTATACAAAAAACCCCTTAATGTCAAGGAGTTTTTTAAAATTTTGCTTCTATTCTTGTTAGCTATTTCACCTTTTTATACTTATTGCCTACTCTAATTCTATTCATTTCTCTATCAATTACTGCTTGTAATTTCGCAAAATCAACATTTTCTTCTGTCTTTGCTTTTTCCATTTCTTCCTCAGCACGTTTTCGAGCTTCTTCTGCAGCATCAAGGTCAATATCTCCAGCTCGTTCTGCGTGATCAGCCAAAATAACAATTTCATTGTTTCCACGTATTTCTAAAAAACCACCAGACAACGCAAGAACGTGTTCACCATCTTTATCAACAATCTTTAATTCACCAGCTTGCAGTACAGAAACCAAAGGAATGTGGTTTGGAAGTACCGTGATTTCACCAGTCGTCGTTGGAATAGAGACTTGTTTTACCTCGTCTTCATAAACAACACTTTCTGGTGTAGCTATTTTAAATTTTAGCGTATTATCGCTCATATATAATTAAGCTGTTACTTCTTCAATTCCACCTTTCATGTAGAATGCTTGTTCTGGTTTGTCATCATGCTTACCATCAAGAATTTCACGGAAGGCACGGACAGTGTCAGCAACTTTTACATATACACCAGGACTTCCAGTAAATACTTCTGCTACATGGAAAGGTTGACTTAAGAATTTTTGAATCTTACGTGCACGAGAAACAGTTGTCTTATCTTCGTCACTAAGTTCTTCCATACCAAGAATTGCAATTATATCTTGTAAATCTTTATATTTCTGTAAGATTTGTTGAACTTCACGAGCAACCTTATAATGTTCTTCACCTACAACATTTGGATCAAGGATTGTAGAACTAGAATCCAATGGATCTACTGCAGGATAAATACCAAGTTCTGCCAATGAACGATTGAGCACAACAGTAGAATCAAGATGAGCAAAGGTTGTAGCAGGGGCTGGATCAGTAAGATCGTCAGCCGGTACATATACTGCTTGAACTGAAGTAATAGAACCTTTATCAGTTGATGTAATACGTTCTTGTAAGGCACCCATCTCTGTTGCCAAAGTTGGCTGATAACCTACAGCTGAAGGCATGCGACCAAGAAGTGCAGAAACTTCTGAACCTGCTTGTGTAAAACGGAAAATATTATCTACGAAAAGTAGAAGATCTTTTCCTTCTTCATCACGGAAATATTCTGCCATAGCAAGAGCAGTAAGAGCAACACGAGCACGAGCTCCAGGAGGTTCGTTCATTTGACCAAATACAAGTGCAGTTTTATCCAAAACCCCAGACTCTTCCATCTCTCTATACAAATCATTACCCTCACGAGTACGCTCACCTACACCAGCAAACATAGAAAAACCACCATGTTCTGATGCAATATTACGAATAAGCTCTTGAATCACAACTGTTTTACCCACACCAGCACCACCAAACAAACCAACTTTTCCACCTTTCAAAAATGGACAAAAGAGGTCAATTACTTTGATACCAGTTTCGAGAACTTCTGATTCAGTTGACTGTTCTTTGAAACTTGGAGCTGGACGGTGAATAGGATATTTTTTCTTTGTTTTTACATGTTCTTTTCCATCAATTTCTTCACCAGTAACATTGTACATTCGTCCAAGAGTTTCTGGTCCAACAGGAACTGAGATTGGTTCTCCTGTATCAACTACTTCTGAACCACGCTCAAGTCCGTCAGTTGTACTCATTGCAATGGTACGAACTGTATTTGCCCCCAAGTGTTGCTGAACTTCCAAAACCAATGTTCTACCATCAGGCAACTTGGTTTCAAGTGCATTAAAAATTTCTGGTAACTCATTCTCCTTGAATTCTACATCAGCGACCACGCCAATGATCTGGCTGACTGTTCCTACATTTTGTGACATATATAATTTTTTAAAAATGTTATTATTAAAATTATTCTAACGCTGCAGCTCCACCAGCAATTTCTGCAATCTCTTGCGTAATACTAGCTTGGCGTGCCTTATTGAATGTTAGGTTTAGTTCTTTTATCATGTCTTCAGCTGCATCACTTGCATTTCTCATTGCCATCATACGTGCACTATGCTCACTTGCGCCACTTTCTAAAATTGCTTGGTAAACTTGAGTTTCTACCAATCGTGGCAAAATAGTTTTTAATACTTCTGTTGAACTTGGCTCAAATAAATAGTCATCAGTAGATAGTTCGGAGTTCTTAGTTCCTAGTTCAGAATTTTCTCCTAACTCGTCCAACATTTTTTCAAGATCATGTTCTGATACGGGTAATACTTGTCTTAATTTTGCAATTTGTGCAATTGCAGACTGGAAATCAGTATATGCAACAACTACTTTGTCATAATTTTTCTTTTCATATTCAGCAATCGCCATTTTTGAAATTGGCATAATATCATCAAGCGATGGTGTGTCAGAAAAATCACTATATGATGCAATCAAATTATAACCTTGTTTCTTGGCAAAATCAGCACCCTTTTTTCCTATGCCTATCACATCTATTTCAATTTCTTCACTCGCTTCTATCTCTTGTCCGTCAACACGCTGAATACTGATGTTTTTTGGGTATTTCAATTGTTCAGCGGTTTTTCTCAAAATATTACTGTTGAAACTTCCACACAAACCTCTGTTTGAAGTAACAAGAATGACGAGAAGCTTTTTTACTTTACGTGTTTCCAGTAGTGGAAGATTTTCTTTTTGTCCTTTTGAAAGATTAACAAGCAAATCCCAAGCAAGCGTTGCATATGTACGCGTACCGAGTGCTGCATCAACTGCTTTTCTCATTTTTGCAGCAGCAACCATTTCCATTGCTTTGGTGATTTTCTTTGTATTACCAACGGATTTGATTCTAGATTTTATTGCTTTGGTATTTACACCCATAAAATTAGATTCTGATATACAGATAATCCAGATTTACAGATTTATCCGGATTTTTATCCGTAGATCTGAATTATCTGGAAATCAGTATGTCAATTATTTTTTAAACTCATTACATGCACTCTTCAAATCAGCCTCGATTTTGTCATCCCATTCCCCTACTTTTATTTTATCAAGTAGTGCACGTTTTGTTTTGTTCATGAATTCAATTAATTTTACTTCTGTTTCTGCAACATCTTTTACTTCTACATCATCAAATACACTATTATTTACTGCAAAAATTACTGCAACTTGATCCTCTACACTCATTGGTGAATATTGAGGTTGTTTCATAAGTTCTGTAATACGATAACCAAGATCAATTTGTTTCTTGGTATCAGCATCGAGATCACTTGCAAATTGAGCAAACGCTTCAAGTTCACGAAACTGTGCCATAGCAAGTTTGATCTTACCTGCAACCTTTTTCATAGGTTTGATCTGAGCTGCACCACCTACACGTGATACTGAGAAACCAACACTTACTGCTGGACGAATACCTTTGTAGAAAAGATCAGTTTCAAGGAAAATCTGACCATCAGTAATAGAAATAACGTTTGTAGGAATATAAGCTGTTAAATCACCTGCTTGAGTTTCAATAATAGGAAGTGCTGTAATAGAACCCCCACCGTTTTCTTTGTTAAGGTTACACGCACGTTCAAGAAGACGTGAGTGAAGATAAAATACGTCACCCGGATAAGCTTCACGACCTGGTGGACGACGAAGCAATAGTGAAATTTCACGATATGCCCATGCTTGTTTAGTCAAATCATCATAAACAACAAGTACATCCTCACCTTTGTCTGCAAAATATTCTGCAATAGCAACTCCAGCATATGGAGCAATAAATGACATAGATGCCGGATCACTAGCTCCTGCAACAACAACAGTTGTATATTCCATAGCACCAGATTCTTCAAGTTTTGCTACGATACGAGCAACTTTGGATTCTTTTTGACCAACAGCCACATAGACACATTTCATGTTTTGGCCTTTTTGATTGATAATTGCATCAACTGCAATAGCAGTTTTACCAGTTTGTCTATCACCAATAATAAGTTCACGTTGTCCACGACCAATAGGTACCATAGCATCAATAGATTTGATACCAGTCTGAACAGGTTCGTGTACTGGTTCACGTGTCATAACACCAGGAGCAATCTTTTCTACTGGATAAAAATCTTTAGTAGCAATATCACCTTTTCCATCAATCTCTTGACCGAGTGCGTTTACTACTCGTCCAACCATTTGTTCACCAACAGGTACAGAGAGAATTCGACCAGTACGTTTCACTGTGTCACCTTCTTTAATCCCTCTAAATTCTCCCAAGATCATGGCACCAACAGTCTCTTCTTCCAAATTCAAAGCCACACCCATGACTCCGCCAGGAAATTCAAGCATCTCTTGTGCCTGACATTTAATTAATCCATTCATACGAGCAATACCATCACCAACTTCGATAACAGTACCGACTTCCTCCACTTCAACGGTTTTTTCAAACGCGCTGATATTCTTTTTCAATTCTTCAACGATTGCATTTGTAGACATATAAATATTATTAGTTAGATAATTGTTGTTTTAAAGATTTAAGTTGAGTTTTTACACTTCCGTCCAAGATTTTGTCTTCAAGTTTTACTTTTATACCGCCGATAATGCTTTCGTCTACTTGTGTAACTGCTTCAACATTTTTACCAAAAGTTTGTTTTATTTCTTCTACTATTTTTTTATCAAGCTCTCTTGCAGAAGTTATTTCAAGTTCTACAACTCCACTAGCTTTTTTTACAGTGCGTTCAAATTCTGCAATAATATTATATCCCTGTTTCAGCTTGTGATCACGAACAAGAATTTCAACAAATGTTTTTATAGCATCACTTAAATCAGAACCTTTAAGATCTTGTGTTACTTCATATAGTGCTTCTGCATATTGTTTGTTACTAGTCTTTGCCATATCTATTTATCTAATTTTGCTAATGCGTCTTCAATAATCTTCTTATCACTCTTATCATCTACTTTTTCATTCAAGATTTTTTCAAGTGCAGCAACAATTAAGTCAGATGCTTCTGCACGAACACTTTCGAGCATACTTACTTTTTCTGCAGCAATACTCTTCTTTGTGTGCTCTACAAGTTTTTCTACTTCATTTTTAGCTTCCATCTTCATATTTTCTCCCAATGTCTTACTTTCAGCATGTGCTTTTTCAATTACTTTGTTTGCTTCCACTTTTGCCTCATCAAGCTTTTCTTCATATGTTTTTTCGCTTCTTGCTAAGTTTGTTTCAACTTCTTTTGCCTTATCAAGACTTTCATCAATGAGATTCTTTCGCTCCTCAAGCTTGCTTGTTAGGGGTTTCAAAATCATAAACCATACAATTGCCGCAACAATTGCAAAGTTTAAAAGTTGGAATGCGAATAATTGAACGTTCAACCCAAGTGAAGCAGCAAGACCTTCGTCTGCTGTAGCTACACCATGAGAATCAACCTCAATATGAGTTTCCGACGTATCATCTGCCTCATCATAGAGTACTGGTTCTGGTGTGTGTGTTTCTTGTGACATAAATTTGTAATTAGGGACTAGTAAGTAGTAACTAGTGGAGTAATTAGTAATTATCTAGTTACGGGTTACTAATTACTAGTTTCTGGTACCTTTTTAGTATATAGAAATAACTTTATACGCTAGACTTTTTAAAAAAACCTAGCGTAAAAATTATTTCAATGTAAATACGACAACA
>JABGUG010000021.1 GCA_018646705.1 Candidatus Parcubacteria bacterium
GCTTTACGCCCAATGAATCCGGATAACGTTTGAGGTCTCTGTATTACCGCTGCTGCTGGCACAGAGTTAGCAACCTCTTATTCCTTAGGTACCGTCACTAATTCTTCCCTAAGAAAAGCAGTTTACACCCCGAAGGGCGTCTTCCTGCACGCGGCGTCGCTCCATCACACTTTCGTGCATTGTGGAATATTCTTGACTGCAGCCTCCCGTAGGAGTCTGGGCAGTGTCTCAGTCCCAGTGAGCCGGGTCACGCTCTCACGCCCGGTACTGATCATAGTCTTGGTGAGCCATTACCTCACCAACAAACTAATCAGACATAGGCCCCTCTCCGAGCAATAAATTATTTACATGAGAATGACTTTAAGTCCCCTCATGACTATCGGGCGTTATCTACGGTTTCCCGTAGCTATTCCCGTCTCGGAGGTAGGTTACCAATGTGTTACTCTCCCGTCTGCCGCTCGTAATCTACCCGAAGGTAGGTACGTCGCTCGACTTGCATGCCTTAGACACGCCGCCAACGTTCATCCTGAGCCAGGATCAAACTCTCAAAAAAGTTTGATGTTTTTCTATCTCACGACAGAAAATATAAATTTGTATAATCCTGGAATAGACTTGGTTTTTGATTCTTGTCACATTTATAATGTGAATTGTTTTTACTATGAACCGAAGTTCATGGTAAACCTTACCATTTTAGTTGCTTAAATTGTAATGAACTTATCTCTCTATTTTTCACAAAAGAAAAAAGAGAAACCTGATCGCCCTTTGAACACAGTGTGTATTCAAGTTGCGGTTGAGTCACTCTTTTCTTAGTTTCCCGTTAGGGACTTGAGAAAGGTTTCAGTTGTAATTGATTGCTTGCATAGAATAACGTATCTTCCCCCTACTGTCAAGGGCTAATTTAACCACAGGATGGGGATAAGTGACGCAAAGCTGTCATCCTGAGCGTAGCGAAGGATCTATCTTAAATAAAGACTTGTTTTTCTCCTTTTTTAAGAAGGGTTAGGTAGGGGTTACATTCAAACCTAAAAACTTATTTTCTTAAATTCAAAGATTAAAAACCTTCAAAAAAACACCCGGCCTCAGGTGTTTTTTATTTAGACTCTGTAAATCGTGTCTTTACTTTTTTGTTTCACTCTTCCGCCATTCCTCTATCTTTTTATGATCTCCTGACAGTAAAATATCTGGAACTTTCCAGCCTTTGAAATCCGAAGGCTTTGTATACTGTGGGTATTCAGAACCTTCGAGTGAGAATGTTTCTTCTTCGAGCGACTCTGCATTACCCAAGACACCCGGGATCAATCGAGATACTGCTTCAATCATAATAAGGCTTCCCAGTTCCCCGCCCGCAAGGACATAGGGACCAACTGAAACTTCTTCATCTACCATACGATCCACCACGCGCTGATCTATTCCTTCATACCGTCCACATACAAATGTAATCTCATCAAGCTTACTCCACTCTTCCGCAACACGTTGATCAAACTGTCTTCCACGTGGGGAAAGCATTATTGTTCTTTTTTTTCTTTTTAAACTTCCATTAAAAACTTTTTTTATTTTTGTAAGTCCATCTACTTTCCCAAAAGGAATTGCATCAATTGACTTGAGTGCCTTGTAAATTGGCTCTGGCTTCATAACCATACCAGGGCCACCACCATATGGTGTATCATCAACTTGCTTATGCTTATCCTCTGTGAAGTCACGAGGATTCACCGTTCTAATCTCTATCGCTCCTGCTTTTTGTCCGCGAGATAAAATCGATTCGCTGGAATACGATTCAATCATAGATGGAAAAATTGTGAGCACATTAAATTTCATAGTAATATTAATATAGTTTTATAATACAGATAGTATATCAAACTTAACAAAAAATCAACATTTACCCTGCTTTACTTCAAAAAAGTGGTTTTTATGATATACTTCTGGATGAAAATATTGGTTAAATTAATATAAATATTGGCACTAATCTAATTAAAATCCTATGGAAGAAGACCTGGAAAATAGTGAGGTTACAAAATCTTATACATCATTCAAAAAAGAACAGGAGCAAGGAGAAAAGACATTTGACGCTATTGTGATAGGTTCGGGTACTGGTGGCCTAAGTGTTGCTGCAGTACTGGCAAAAGAAGGAAAGCTAGTACTCGTTCTTGAACAACATTATATTATAGGAGGTTATACACACGCATTCCAGAGAAAAGGATATATGTGGGATGTGGGGTTACATTATGTAGGACAAGTGCATATTGAAGGAACACTTTTGAACAAGGCATTTCGTTATATTAGCGATGAAAAGCTCGAATGGGAACCCCTCGATAATATTTATGATCGCGCAGTGTTTGGAGACAAAGAATATGAATTTCCTCGTGGTAGAAATAATCTAAAAGCAAAACTAAAAGAATATTTTCCTGATGAAAAAGATATTTCATCAATTGATTCTTACTTTCAACTATTGGATGAGGTAAACAAGGTGGGTCCTGGATATTATATAGAAAAAGTCATGCCAGAATTTTTGGCAACTATATTTGGTGATTTTCTACGTCGCAAGGTATTAAAATTTTCAGACCAAACCACACTGGGTGTGTTGAAAGGAATCACAGACAATGAACAATTGATCGGTGTACTCACGGCACAATATGGTGATTATGGTTTGCAACCAGCACAAAGTAGTTTTTATATGCACGCAGTACTCGCAAATCACTATATGGAAGGTGCTGGATACCCAGTCGGTGGTGCGCCACGATTTGCAGAAACGGTAATTCCTGTAATCAAAAAAGCTGGTGGTGAAGTCGTCATGCAAGCATCTGTAAAACAGATCATCGTAAAAAATAATACGGCAATTGGAGTAGAAATGGCTGATGGAACAGTCTTGAATGCCAAGACAATCGTCAGTAGTGCGGGTGTGGTAAATACCTATGGAAAACTGCTGTCTCAAGAGGTAAAAGAACAACATGATCTAGAAAAAAAATTGGAACAATTAACCCCATCTCTTGCTCACATGGGATTATATGTTGGGATCAAGGAATCTTCAAAAAACTTGAAACTTCCAAAATGTAATTATTGGATATTTCCTGATGAATATAATCATAAACTGAATCAAGATCGATATACAGATTTTGATTCACAACTACCCGTTGCATTCGCATCATTTCCATCGGCAAAAGATCCTGAATCAGAAGAAAAATATCCTGGCCGTACCATGGCAGAGGTTATTATTCTCTTACCAGACACATGGTTTGCAAAATGGGAAAACACCTCATGGAAAAAACGTGGGGAAGAATATGAAAAACTAAAAGAAAAATTTGCAGAGCAAATGTTTGAACAACTATATAGAATTGCACCACAGCTCAAAGGCAAGGTAGATTATTATGAAGTGTCGTCTCCATTGTCTACCAAACATTTTTCAGGACATCCACATGGTGAGATATATGGAGCAGCACTCACACCAAAGCGTTTTCGACAAAAATTTTTAAAACCTATCACTCCGGTAAAGAATTTGTATTTGGCTGGTCAGGATGCGATGATTGCGAGTATTTCTGGTGGTGTGATGGGTGGGGTACTTTGTGCGACAGCCATATTAAAAAAGAATATGTTATGGAAAATTCAAAAATCCATAAAAAAATAAATATGAAAGATAAAAAGAACACACGTTTTGTTATTATTGGTGCTGGTGCTGCAGGATTGACAGCTGCATCTTCATTGCATGATCAAGGCTATGAAAATATTGTAATACTCGAACGTGAGACTCGTGCCGGAGGAAAATGCTCAACAGTTAATATTGATGGAAAAAACTACGAGCTTGGTGCAGGGATGATTGCAGAAAGCGATGCAACAGTAATGCAACTCGTCAAAAAATATGATATTAAATTAAAGAGAGTTGAGTTTGGAAAAAGCATGGTAGTGCGTGGAAAAGATAATTTGGCGCGTAAAAAAAGATCCGTAAGAGAAACACTTAAACTGACCAAACAAGTATTAATAAATTACCGAGCAGTTCATAAAAAATATTCGCATCTCACAAAACCAGGATTTTCTAATATTGACCATGAGGAATTATCAATACCATTTGCACAATTTGCAAAGAAATATAAATTTGAAGCACTGGCAAGTGAACTAGAATTGTCACATACTGGGTTTGGTTATGGATATTTTTCTGATGTACCTGCAGCATATGTACTAAAATATTACTCATGGAATACGATGATGTCTTTTATCAAACAACGTATGTATTTTTTTCCAGATGGTACTGAACAACTCTGGACTAAGGTAGCACAAGATTTTGATGTGATGTATGGAAGCATCATAGAAAGTGTTGTTAGAGATACCAATGTATCTATCACAATACGGAATCAAGAGACTGGCAATATAAAGACAATGATATATGATAAACTTATTGTCACCTCACCACTGGATGAACTATTATCCTTTATAGATGGAACACCTGATGAACAAAAATTATTTAATAAAATAAAACATGTTGATTATCGTACAGTTGCTTGTGAACTTTCAGGATTTCCAAAAATGACGGGATATGTACCGGACAACTTTTCTCCATCTCGTGCTGGACACCCAGTATTCTGGTATCATCGACACTATGATAGTGACACTTATACATTTTATGTATTAGCATCTGGAGATAATATGAACAATGATATAATTACCAAATATATCAGTGACTTTGTGGGCTCAATGAACGGCACTGTGCAACGTGTACATATAATAAAACATTGGAAATATTTTCCTCATGTATCATCAGATATATTTAAATCTGGATTTTATGACAAACTCGAAGCAATACAAGGACAACATAATACATATTATGCTGGAGAACTTATGAATTTTAGTACTGTGGGACTCACGTCAGATTATGCTTACAATCTAATAAAAAAGAATTTTTGATTCTTTAACTCATTGAGCATAAAACCACAAATATGTAGCACTCCCGTGCATTTATTGTTTTTTATTCAATGGGTTCTATGTTATAATATTACCATACTATTTTATGTCAGGAAGTCTTCAACAAACACATATAAAGAAAAGATTAAAGATAATCCATCTTTTTAGTATTGGCGTTGTTTTGTGTTTTTTTGTTCTTCTATCATTTTTAGGAAAAGATACAAATTTACATATACAGGCCACTCTGTATATTCTTATTTTGATGGCAATATTAATAGCCCTCAGTTATCTTACACTCCTTTTACATTCTTCTGATAAAATTCCTTCTGGCCCAGCATTCATGTTTGTAGGTCTCAATATTTTAAATTCTGCCCTAGTGTGGTCTACTGGAATTTTGGAAAGTCCTTTTATTATTTTTTATGCGATTCTTATTATAATAAGTGCTCAACTGTATAAATATCGTCTTGGATTATTACAGGTTATTATCGCTCTACTTGGTTTTGTTGGTGTATATGGTGCTACAAGTGCAAGGGCTATTCCTTATTCAAACATTCTACTTTACTCAGACATAAGCTTACTCTACCAACCTCCTGCAATCATCTTATTGTATGGCTCTCTTTACGCCATACTTTTTGTATTTGCTGTTTTTGTTTCCTCTTCTGCTCGAACTGTTCTTTTTCGAGCTAGCAATAAAACAAATATAGACATGACTTATCAAGAGAAGATTATTAATGAACTTCCTATTGGTATTTTAATAGTTGATTCAGACCTAAATATATTAAGTACAAATCCTTCAGCAGATATACATTTCCCCATCGATGGACTAGGTAGTAACTTAACAGAGCATCTAAGTATCATGAGGGCAAAACCAAAAGTAGAATTAACACACATGTCAAAGACTTGTGAAGAAAAACAACTGATGTGGAAAAAAGATGACGAAGAAATGATTCCAGTAAAAGTTTCAGTAAGAACAATGAAAAGTGGGAAAAAGAAAAACAATACCTTTATAATTTTCTTGGACCGACTGACACATTAGGTTTTAGGCGGTTTAGATTGTGGTTATTAGGTTTTTAAGTTCAAAGTTCATAATTTATAAAAAAATCCTTCGTGAAATACGAAGGATTTTTATTTACTGATAACCTAAATATCTAATACCTAATTACCTAAACCACTCTCTTTACCCACTCCCAAAATCTAAACCACCATGAATATGGGCTTCTTTCCATACTCACCTCATCATTTAATACTGTTGGTTCTGAAAGTAAATAGATTTTACTCTGATAGTTTTCATAGCCAGGAGCTGCAATATTGAAATAGTATGCACCAGGAGGCAGTTTCATTGCATATTTTCCGTTCTCATCAGTAAAGATTGGGTTTTCACTTCCGTATAAACTGGCATCCCATTTTTGATACTCTTTTGTATCATCATTTTGCCTAAATATTTCTATTCTAGAGTAAGCAACACTGTGACCCTTAGATTGAATATGTCCTTTATAAACAGTGATTATATTCTTTTTTAGATCCACCCTAGTGCCATCTTCGTTATTTATACTGATCACAAGCTGATATTCATTTCCATTATTATTTGGGGGGGTTACATCTGTTCTGTATACATTGTATAGTTCATCATACTCAAATACATAAGCGTCTACCCATTTTTTAAGACCATCATCACCTTGAGCATATACTGTCTCTGTAAACCAATTTTTTATCCTTTGCAATAGACTTACTTTTTCCACATCTGCAGAAATTTCATACAATCTACCTACTACACTATGCACTTCTTGTTTTGGTCTGAGTAATATTTCCACAGACTCACCACCTACTGTTTCTATACCGTTTACTTGCTCTTTGTAATATCCAACAGAACCTTGTTTCATTACTAATAAAAATGCTTCTTTCTTTTCAACCTCTTTCAATTCTTCTACCATATCCTCCTCAGTCGGAGACTCTATCAAGACATCGGATACTTCGTCAGATGGGGTTACTTCTACAAAATCTCCAACCTCTTGACCTGGGGTTGTTATTACTTGTTCATCACCTATTTCAATATATTCGTCCACATCTTCTTGTTCTACATATTTTGATTCTTTGCCAAATTTTATTTTTCTTATAGATTCTTTCCCTCTGAAACCATCCTCATATATCTGCACGACAGTAATTTCATATTCATCATCTATTAATTGATCTAGGATGTCTACGCTGAATACACCTTCGTCATTTGTCCAAACACTATAAGTAGTTCCACCAATTGTAATTTCTACTTTAGTATTTACTTCAGAAGTTCCTTTTACAATGAATGGAGTTTCTAAAATTTCTTCGCCTTCAACAGGACTTGAAATTGTAGGTCTAATATCTAGAATTACAGAAGCTGATAAAATTCCAGAAGTAGACCCATCTTCATACCAAAACTTAACAAAAACCTTATTCAAACCATCTTCACCAGCCAATGTCCAATTTATTTCTTCTTTATAATTTTCTACATTAATTCCTTCAAAACTTTCATCATTTGAAATAGCCATACTTTTCACACCGCTGCCTGGACTCATATATAGCGTGACAAATCTAGATGAAATTAGCGAAGATCCATCATTTATTTTAAAAGATTTATCTTGTATAACACCACCAGCAGAAGATCCACCTGAATTAGTAGTAACATTTATACCTAAGTCATAGAAAGAACTAACACTTGTGTTAAGTAAACCAGTAACAGCGTCAACACTGATATTTTCTTCTCTATATAATTTTAATACACAAACTCCAACTCCATTAGTAAACGTTATTGTAGTATTAGACCCAAATCCAATGTCATTATTATCTTTGTCACTACACGTAGGCTGATTTCCACTGCCATCACTATTAGCACCGGAAAATACTACCGTTTTTTCTCCATCGAACAACGCGGCAGAACTATCGCTACCATCTTGTACAGTCAAAGTAATAATTTGTGAATTTGCAGGAATCTGAGTACTATTACCAGTGATTTCTAAATGGTAACTACTTTGATCATAAAATTCTTCCTCTGAAAGTATACTAAAATCTAGTTCCTCATTATCATTATTACTAACAGTTGAAGTCCAAATAGATTCAGATTGAACCGCTGCTGATGAACCATTTTGCGCACTAATATCTTCAAGTGAAGTAGTTTGACTAGTGTTGTTATAGTATATATAAAATTCAGTATCAGCAGAATCTGATAAGGCAAAAATATTAACATAAGCTTCAAGCGCTCCAGTACTTGAAGAGTATGAAACAATCTCAAACATGTGTCGATCATTTGTTGTGCCAGATGTCCAGTCCACACTAGCTGGAACTATCATAATGTCAGATCCATCAGAATTAGCCTTTGATACAAAATCAGTATCTGAAGATAAATCTATATGCACTGGAAAATCTACCAAATCCCCTGCCACATAACTTGAATCAACTGTGATTTTTTTACGATAATTCCAATTAGACAAGTCTGTGCCACTTGTTTCTAATTCTGGTGATAGATTATAGAAATCTACTGGATTGTTTTGATTCGAGTACTCAGTAGAAAACCAAGAAGAAGATCTATTTATATGAGAAATTCTAGCTTCATCCAAATATCCAATATATTTATTACCACTTCCTTGATGACGCCCCCCTAGCCACAAATCATATTCTGAATAATTTTTTAGTGGATAATCATTGGACAAAGTACTTGTTACCACTTCACCATCAATGGATAAATATACAGTACCATTATCAAAAGAACCGGACAACAAATGCCATTCTCCATCACTCGTTTCTGTTGGCTGATCATGGAGAGCTACAGTTCCTAACGTTTTTTTATACGCCCACTGAACTCTGTCTACAGGCAAAACATACATAAAAGAATACGAGAGCCATTTGTCAAAAAAAATGGCTGTGGGATTTTCAACATTACCAAGTCTTGCCCAAACAGACATCGTATAATTAATTGATGCCAAATCAAAATTGGAGTTATTACCAAAATCTATATAATCATCACTACCGTCAAACAAATCGCCACCACCAATTTTACCTGCAGCGTCTAAAGTAGAAGAACTATTACCATTAAAATTGTAAGCTGTCCCATCCAAGCTAAAGTCAGTAGAATCTGTGATAGAGCCTGATGTCTCTTCTAGATGTTGCACCAAAACATAATTCTCATCCCAAACGTTTCCGCTAGATAAATCAGAATTAGAGCTATTTCCATAGTACATGTAAATATCTGTATCAACACTAGATGACAATTCGGGAATCTTTACCCAAGCCACAATTTCTCCTGTTGCTGAAGTATATAATTCTATTTCATGAGCATACCTGGAATTTGTATCACCTGACGCCCATACTGCGGAAGATGGTGCAAATATAATATCATCACCATCACTTTGAGCTTGACTAGATAGATTGGCATCAGCAGAAAAACTAACCAGTACTGGAAAGTCAGACAGATCAGCATCTACCTGGTCTGCGTCAATGGTAATCTTTTTTCTGTATGACCAATCACTTAAACTTGTACCAGTCTGGTCTTGTTCTACTGAGATAGTATAAAAATCTTCTGGATTGTTTTGGTTATTATATTCTGTAGAAATCCAGTCTGGTGAATTTACCGCCGTTGATAACCTTGTTTCATCTATAGAACCATTAAAAGGATGTTCTTCGCTACTTATAGAACGAGGTCCGTCATCAACTAAACCAGATGTACCTACTGCTGTAAAACTACCAATAACACTATCGTTTACATATGCAATTGTCTCACCAGTGGTCCCATCTCTTGTCACTGTAAGATAATACCAGGTATTTTCATCCAATGGATTCTCATAAATGGTTTGTAAATCACCATCATCTCCGTCAATATAAGTATAATAATAAATTTTACCACCACCATGAACATTGATATGAAAACCGGCATAGGAAGAAGTGTCTGGCGTATAAGTTATTTGCCACTCTTGACTAGTACTGGCTGTTTTCAGCCAAGTAGAATAAGTATAGTCACTATTATAAACAGACATGTTATTACCAGCACCCAAAGAAATTTCATCATCTATGCCGTCAAAACTATCAGAGTCACCAATCTTACCACTAACTGTTCTCCCAACCCCATTAATAGCGGTACCATCATTACTGTTACTCGTAGAATCCGTAGATGTTCCTGTTGTCTCTTCTAGATGATGGACCATGACATAATTACTATTCCAAGTATCCGTACTTTCCAAACCAGAAGAAGCATCAGAATTCCCATAGTATAAATAAATATCTGTATCAACTGATGATGATAATGTTGGGATTTTTACCCAAGCAACAATTGCACCAGTTGAAGAAGAAAAACTTTCTATTTCATAATCATATCTATCCCCCGCCGTATCACTGGCCCAAGAAACACTTGAAGGAACAAATATAATATCTGCCCCAGTACTAGTGGCGTTCGTAGCTAAATTAGAATCAGCAGAAAAACTAACTAATACTGGAAAGTCAGTTAGATCAGCATCTACCTGATCAGCATCAATAGTTATTTTTTTACGATATGACCATTGAGACAAGGGCTGAGATATTTCAATTGTCATTTCTTGCTCATCATAAAAATATCCAGTATTAGCAAAAGTGTCTGTAGCAAAAACTGTAAAAGTATAGTTCCCTAGTGCAGTAGGTGTACCACTAATAGTATCTCCACTAAGTGATAAGCCCGGTGGTAAACTGCCAGATGTCACTTCACTAGTTAGTGTACCTTGGTCATTAGAAATTATTGTTTGACTATACGCAGTCCCTACTTCTCCTGCAATAAGACTACCAGATTCTACTTCTATAAAATCATACATCAATAATCTATGATAATTAGCATCTGTAACATACAATCTATTATTTTCATTATCAAAATCAATTGATCCGTGATATGTCGACATACTATCTTGTGTCGGAGCACTCGACGTATCTGAGACAAAATCATCTTGTCCAATAACAGCTATAGCGTCTTCACCATCAATAATTTCTGCAATATCATATAACAATATTCTAGAATTAGCATCATCGCCTATAAACAAAGTATTAATTGTTGGACCAAAGGCCATACCCAAGGGATTATACATAGTGTTTATACTTGCTGTATATTCAAAGGCAGTAAGACTCGAAGAGCCAAGTACGTTGATCGCAGTCTCTGTGGTAGTAGCCAGACCATCTGATAAGTCATAGACTAACACTCTGTGATTGCCATAATCAGAAACAAATAATTTTTCTGTGGAAGAAGCATATAAAATATCAATAGGTCGACCTAATCCAGTAGCAGTACGTGCACTTACCTTGCTCACAAAATCTGTTTGGCCTATGACAAAATTTGCATCCATACCAGCACTTCCTACTTCCAAACCACCACTCAAATCAAATACCAATATACGATTATTTCCATAATCACCTACATATAAATAATCATTCACTGACTCATAATACACACCGCGCGGTGTATCCATACCATTTTGTGTAGTAGCAGCAACACTTGAAGTAAAATCATCTTGACCTAAAACATATATAGCATCTTCACCACCCTCGTCTATTGTCGCAACATCATACACCACAATACGATTATTAAAACTATCTACTACATATAAATAATTATTATCTGAATCAAAATCTATATCTCTCCCATACTCCATACCACTCCTTGTAGTGGTAGCGAGATGACTACTAAAATCTGCCTGACCCAAAACATAATCTGCTTCGTAATCTAATAACTCATGGTTTCCATCTAGATTAAAAACAAGAACTCTAAAATTATAATTATCAGCAATAAATAATCTATTACCTACCGCATCCAATACCGCCCCTCTTGGAGCATACAATCCTGTGTTGTTTGTACCACTATTGTTTGCATAATTAGTAGTAAACACAGGTAGACCGCTTGCGTCTGTCTGGCCCAAAACATCAACTGCGTCTTCTCCATTTTCTACTTCAGATGTATCAAAAACAACTACTCTATTATTATTATAATCTACAACAAATAATTTATTATTTGTTGTACTGTATGTTATTCCAGTCGTCAACGCCAAAGTATCAGATGTAACCGTAATATTATTAACATTATTCTGATAAGTAAAGCTCACATCAAAGCTTTCTTGGCCTAATATACGTATCGCATCCTCACCATTAGTAACCCCATCTGACAAATCAAACAAGAGAACCCTAGCATTATTTGCGTCAACAACAAATAACGTACTACTCGTACTGTCGTATGCCAAATCATAGGGAAGATTTATCGTACTCGTACTTACAGAAGCTGAATTATTGGTAAAATTTGTTTGACCCAAGACGCTATCTGCAGTATTATCGACTGGTAGTCCGCTACTATCTAATTCAAAACCAAGCACTCGATGATTTAAACCATCTGTAACAAAAATTTCATTATTAACAACTAATAAACTCGTTAGAAAATAAAAACCCTCAGCAGTGTTGGCAGAAGAATTATTTGTGAAATTTGTCTGACCCAAAATATCAACCGCGTCCTCACCATTAGTGATCTCTGCTGTATCAAAAATAAGAACTCTATTATTTGCACGATCAGCCACATAGAGTTTATTCGTAGATGTACTATGTGACAATCCACCAGGATTATTAAAAGTACTTGTAGTAACATTGGATGAACTAGTCGCAAAATCAGATTGTCCTAATACATATGAAGCATTCATACCACCTCCACCTTGTTCCAATCCACCATTCAAATCAAACACAAGTACTCTGTTATTAGCACTATCTGAAACAAATAGAGTACTACTTACTGAATCATATTCTAACCCAAGAGGGCTATCCATAGTAGATGTAGATAATCCACTTTCAAAACTCGTGAAATCAGTCTGACCAAAAACATAATCAGCCGTATAATCTAATAGATCATGATTGTCGTCCAAATTAAATACTAAAACCCTATTATTGTTATAATCTGAAATGAACAAGCGATTATTTATTTCGTCAATTTCTGTATGAAATGGGCTACTAAAACCATCATTACTTGGAGATGAATTGTTTGGAAAATTAGTGGTATAACTTATTATACCTTCGCTATCTGTTTGTCCAATTATATCACTCGCGTTGTATGCCGATACCGTGACAAAATAAGACACCAAAATAAAAAACGCAATGCTCAAAGAAGCGCTGATTATAATAGGCCAATGATGCTCTTTTAAGTCAAATTCTGTAATACGTATATTACAAAATTTTAACAAAGATTTAATTTGTTTTTTAAATATTTTTTTCAATTTAGACATGGAGACAGTATATCATTTTTCTAAGTAAAAAAGTACTTATTTATACACAAAAAAAAGATACAAAATTATATATCTTTTTTATCTTTTATAACTTTATTATTTACTCAAAATATCCATTGACTCATCCCTCATAAGCAGCCCACCCTGACCCTGAGTATGTTCGCTTGTAAAATCTAAATTTGGACTTTTCTTTGACTTATATGATGGTTTTTCATACGTCGCGTAATACGTACTTGGACCAAGGAGTACTGCGTATCTACCCTTTCTATCACTCACTGTGGTATCTACCAGTTTATTGTATGCAGTATCAAATACACGAACAACCACCTTACCAAGAGACTTTTTACTTACGCTTGAAATGATTTTACCAAAAGAGTCAGGAAGCTTCTTATATCCAACTCTATAAAAAAGCATATAGAAAAATATATGTACCAAAATAAGTAGCGCGACCCACCATGCAGGACTGATAATTAAAGATATGATACTTGCAATGAGACCTATAATACTAATTGCAAAACGAATTGATGTTTTGGCTTTGTCTCGAATAATTTGAACTGTTGGTTTGTCTGCTCCAATTGGTTCAAAAGGAATATTGTAATTAATATCATTTTTTTCATCAGAAACATTAAAATTTTGGCCGTGATACAAATGTGCATAACGAGAATCTTCATCCACACTCTTGAGATGTTCACAAAATCCTTCAAAACCTTGTTTACTTACTTCGAGACGATATTCACCTGAAATAGCAGTGAAAAAATATCTACCTTGACTGTCGGTAACTTGAGATTGAATAACTTTTCCCGTTGCTGCATCTACTAAACGAACCATTGCCAAATCAAGAGGATGTTTGGTGTATCCATTATAAATAATACCCCACTTTTTTCTTTTTTTCCTACGAAATACTAAAAATATTTGACCAAAAAAACTACGTGCAAAAGCAATTGCTTGCGTAGCACCAAAACCTGCAGTTGCCACGTTAGCTACTGCCGCAGTCAACACAAGTGGTGCAACTATTTTTTCATTTATCTCTTCTACTCGCTCATTATCAATAATATTTATAACTACATCTTTCACATTTGTTAATGATTCTGCAACCTGTTCGGTAACTTTGGGTAATTCAATTTTGATTTCTGGCACCTCATATACAGTTTCTGCAATGGGTTCTGTTTCTGTATTTATAATAGGACTCTCATCCACATCTTCATTACCGCCTGATGACCCTGTTGGATTTTGTGGTTGCCCTTCTCCAGGACCTTCTTCACCTGGTGGATCTTGTGGTGGATTATCCTCTTCTGGTGGTTCTTCCTGAGGATCTTCTTCTGGAAGCGGATCATCTTCTTCTGGATTTTCTTCTGGAGGAGGGTCCTCCCCCTCAATTATAAGTTTTACCACAGGAGTGTCCCCACTTATATTACCAGCCTCATCTTCTGCCCTAACAAGTAAACTGTATGTACCCTGTTCTAAAAATGATTCAAACAAAAATGACCATTCTCCATTTTCATCAACAGACGCATAGTGAGTTGTCGCGACTGCTAACCATAGACCAGCGAAAGCCTGTTCACCTTCTCTTACTTTTGTAATAATTATTTGACTATTTGACTCAGCAGTCCCAGACAAAGAAGGATGTCTTATTAATTTACCTTCTTCAACTCCTGTATCTATCAAATCTACACTCGGAATATCTGGTGCGATAGTATCGAGTATAATTAAATCATTCACCGTGGTCACACCTCGTCTATTTTTAAATTTCACATACACGTATTTTTCTCCGTCACCTTCTGACAGTGTGTAAAGTTTAGTTTCTACTACCGGAGAAAACACTGCGTTTGGATCATCAAAATTTTCGACTAATGAAATAGTATATTCATCCGCAAACACATCACTAAAATATAATGTTACATCTTGTGAATTTGTATAGAGATCATTTTTGTTAATAAAGATCTTTCCTGTAGGAAAATCTCCACCTCCACCACCGCCACCAGCAGGCGGGTCATCTTCCTCATCTGTCGCTAAAGTAGTAAATGCAAGGGTTGAGGTCGTGGCTAAAGAGCCATCAGCATTACGATAATTTACTGCAATAGTATATCCAGTATCTGCTGTAAGACTAGATGCTGACCATGTGCTCGTTGAAATCCAACCAGAATTAGAAACCGCAAATCCCCCAACAGTCAATGTAAGATCAAAATAATACCCGGAACTGCCGACGTCATCATTAGTAAATGAATCAACTGAAAAATCAGCCGTTGTTTGAGCTAAAGATGTTGTGGATAGATTGGTTGGGTCTGGCGTAAGCGTGTAAAAAGAAAGTTCTGATGCACTAGATGTTGAATTTCCATAGTCATCATATGCCCACAATTTTGCATAATGCAATGTATTGGTCGCAAGACCAGACAAACTTGTAGTCGTATTCCCTTCCCACGTACTGGAAGTAAAATATGAAAATGTTGAAGAAGTTAGTGAAAGACTCGAAGTAACGACTGGTGTAGATGTCGCATAGTAAATTTTATACTCATAGAAATTTGTATCAGTAGAGGTAGTTAAATTTAAAATGACAGATGTAGTCGATGTAGTATTTACTGTAAGTGAGTCTGGAACTGTTGGATCTGTATTATCAAGAGTAAAATTCACACTCGGAGGGGTATATGCTTCTGCTCCAGGACCTGTCATTTCATCATTTCCATCATACATCCATGCCCTAACACAATAAGTTCCATCTGCAGTTGGTACATCTGTATTACTTAACCAATCAAACACTACTGTGTTTGATCCAGAAGAACTAAGTACCCAACCACTAGAATTACCAACCTGGTATGTATCATCATTTTCTACTTTTGGATCACCAGCATCAGCTGAGGCATTACCATCAGTCTCATCAAGAGTAGGATCACCAGACGCACAACTTCCAGCTCCATAATCTACAGTAAAACTAATTTCATCATCATCCTCATCATCATCTACCTCAAGACTAATATCTACAATACCTGTACCGTCAGTACGTTGTACTGCTGAATTAAATAATCCCGAAGGTCTTCCTGAATTTACAAAGGAACGATAAAACATTGCTTCGTTTAAAGTTTCGTCAAAATATCCTATACCTACATTTGACTCTATAACATCAATAGACGACCAGGAACCAACGTCACCAGTTGAAATCGGAGTTTCTGTATTCCATGTACTATTATATTTGGAACTATATTTCAAATCTGAAGCACCTATATCATACCAAGAAACTGTTGGTTTATTATAGTTAAATTTCAAACTTGGATACTGACTTGTGGCAGCAGAAATTATTTCACACGTAAATGTTCCTGTTTCGTCTCCAGTACAACCACTATTCCCTCCATCGTTGTATGCAAGTTTCAAAAAACGAGAAGAATCCAAATAAACAATACCTACATTGTCTGCGCTGTCTATTGCTACGGCTGTTCCATGATACAAAATATTTGCTGAATCTATTACATAACAACTCCAATCAGTGTCAGTACAATCGCTTCCATTACCACCACCATCTCGAATAGCATATTTCATGTCAGCGTTAGTTGCATCAATATAAGAAATAATAGGTACTGCGCTACTATTGAAAACTAACGAAGGAAATCTTCCCACCAAAGCTGCGGAATTGTCAACTGTTTCTATCGTCCAATTACCTGAGTCACTACATGTGGTATTGCACGTTGCGTACATTGCTGCTCCTGCGTCTAGATCATAAAAAGTAATACCATAAGTAGAACCTGTAATATCTAATTTCAAATCTCTTACCGCATAAGCATCCGTAACACTGTAATAATTCCAACTATTGTCATCTGCATTACCTGCTCCTGCACCATTTCTTATAGCGTAAAAAAGCGTACTGGTTCCAGTCCCTGCGTTAAAATTACCCTCAAAAGCAATTACTGGTGTACTTCCGCTAAGAGCGATACTAACACCTGAACGAGTGTATGAAGAGTTTTGATCTTCCACCATCTCGGCCTCAGAAAGTATATAAGTCCCTGGAGCCATGTTGTAATATATAAAATGAACTGCATCTAAATTGTCATTCAAATATGAAAAATACATCTGGCCAGAACCGTCGGCTCCATCCATAACAACTGACATACCTAACCCAACAGTATAATCAGTGCTGTTATATTCACGTACCCCGTCTTCTATAGTGCTCCCACTCCATGAAAAAGCAAACAAATAATTTGCAATAAAAAACATCCCTATAGAAAACCACAATGAAAGACAAACTATAATAATTGCCTTATAAGTAATACTATTTTTTTGTAATTTAGAAAACACCCTATTCATAAAAACACAAAAACCATATTTAGTTTATGATGTTGTCAACATATTGTATATATTTAAATTATATCATCTTTTGCAATAAGAAAAAAGGGTAAAATTGTTAATTAACAATAAAAAAACCACCCTTAGAACGGGTGGTTTTTAAGTGTATATCTACTTATTTCTTCCCATCAATAATCTCTTGCTCAACACTCTTTGGACATTCTGAGTATTTCTCAAATTCCATAGCATAAGTCGCACGCCCTTGTGTCATACTACGAAGACTCGTGGCATAACCAAACATGCTTGAGAGAGGTACCATAGCACGAACAACCTTTGAAGGACCGCGGTCAGTCATTTCTTCGACTTGACCACGTTTAGAACTAAGATCACCAATAACATCTCCCATATAATCTTCTGGTGTTACAACTTCTACCTTCATGATAGGTTCAAGCACAACAGCATTAGCTTTCTTTGATCCAGAAGTAAATGCCATACTACCTGCCATTTTAAACGCAATTTCAGAAGAATCAACTTCATGATATGAACCATCGTAAACAGTTACTTTCACATCCTGCATAGGATACCCAGCAACCACACCTTTGTCCATTGTTTCTTTTACACCTTTTTGAATAGCTGGTATATATTCTTTTGGAATTGAACCACCTTTAATTTCATCAATAAATTCAAATCCAGCGCCCTGTTCCATGGGTTCAAGTTTAAGCCAACAATGACCAAACTGACCACGACCACCAGATTGTTTAACATATTTACCTTCAGCTTCAGCAGTTTGCCTAATAGTTTCTTTGTATGCAACCTGAGGTGCACCAACTTGTGCCTCTACACCAAACTCACGTTTCATACGATCAACTAGAATATCAAGATGTAGCTCACCCATACCAGAAATAATAGTCTGGAGAGTTTCATCATCAGTATGAACTCTGAAAGTTGGATCTTCTTCTGCAAGTTTTTGGAGTGCCAAACTCATCTTTTCTGCATCTTGTTTTGTATTTGGCTCAATAGCAACTGAAATAACAGGCTCTGGAAATGTAATTTGTTCTAACACTACTGGGCGATCTTCAGCACAAAGTGTATTACCAGTTGTTGTAGCTTTAAGACCAATAGCGGCAGCAATTTCACCGGCAAACACTTCGTCTACTTCTTCACGAGAATTTGCATGGAGTCGAACAATTCGACCTATACGCTCTCTCTTTCCTGTGTTTGAATTTAATATATAACTACCAGCTTTTACAGAACCAGAATAAATACGGAAAAAAGCAAGTTTTCCAACAAATGGATCTGTAGCAATCTTAAATGCGAGAGCAGTAAAAGGCTCGTCATCGTTTGCCTTTACTTCAATCTTTTTTTCTTCATCATCTGGATCAGTTCCTTCAAGAACTGGTACGTCAAGTGGAGATGGAAGGTATGAAATAACTTTATCAAGTGCAGGTTGCACACCAATATCTTGTAAGGCAGTACCACACATAACTGGATATATTTCATCTTTGAGAACAAGTACACGAATACCTTTTTCAATTTCTTCTTCACTCAAATCTCCACCTTCAAGATATTTATTCATGAGCTCATCACTTGCTTCTGCAACCTTTTCAAGAAGAGCTCCACGATATTCCTCTACTTTATCTTTCATATCTTCTGGAACATCAATTTCAACCATATCAATACCATGCTCCCCCTCAAACTTGTATGCCTTGCGAGTAATAATATCTATCACAGCAGAAAAGTCACCTTCTGCTCCAATAGGAAGTTGGATAGCAACAGCATTTGGAGATAATCTATCTTTCACAGATTGCAAACTCATATAAAAATCTGCACCCATTTTATCCATTTTATTTATAAAACAAATACGAGGTACTTTGTATTTATCAGCCTGTCTCCATACTGTTTCTGACTGTGGCTCTACACCTTGTGATCCATCAAATACTGCAATAGCACCATCAAGAACACGAAGTGAACGTTCTACCTCTACAGTAAAATCTACATGTCCTGGAGTATCAATAATATTAATACGGTGATCTTTCCAAAAACAAGTTGTTGCAGCGGAAGTAATTGTAATACCACGCTCTTTTTCTTGTTCCATCCAATCCATGTCAGCAGCACCATCATGTGTTTCACCAATTTTGTGTTTTTTACCAGTATAAAATAAGATACGCTCAGTAAAAGTTGTTTTACCAGCATCAATGTGAGCCATGATACCAATGTTTCGTATCTTATCTAGGGGATAATCTCTTCCCATATAATTAGTTTGTTAAAAATGTTTAGGTAAAATTTGTTGATATGCGAATTTATCGTCTAAAACGTGCGAAGTGAGCAAATGCTTTATTAGCGTCTGCCATTCGGTGTACGTCTTCTTTTTTCTTCATAGACCCGCCAACACCTTCTAAAATATCAAGAAGCTCTCCTGAAAGTTTTTCTTTCATAGAGTTACCTTTTCGTGCTCTTGTCGCTGCTATAATCCAGCGAAAAGCAAGTGTGTTTTGTCTATAACCTGAAACTGGCATAGGTACCTGGTAGTTTGCACCACCAACACGACGAGAACGTACCTCTACTTGAGGACGTACTGCTTCGATTGCAGCTTCAAATGTTTTTAATGCGTCTCCTTTTTTCTTTTCTGCAAGTATTTCAAGTGCACCATATACTGCTCGCTGCGCTGTTGATTTTTTCCCATCCAACATAACAAAGTTAATAAACTTAGTAAGAAGTTCACTTTGGTATACTGGATCTGGAGTAATCACGCGCTTTGGTGCTCGTTTTCCTCTAGGCATAAATAATTCTTTTAATTAAATTAATTTTTTGGTTTCTTGGTTCCGTAAATAGAGCGACTTCTTCTACGACCTTCTACGCCTTGTGTATCATATACACCACGTACGATGTGATAACGAACACCTGGCAAATCTTTTACACGACCACCGCGAATAAGTACGATAGAGTGTTCTTGCAAGTTGTGACCTTCACCTGGAATATAGGCGATGATCTCAGATCCATTTGAAAGACGGACCTTTGCAACTTTACGCAAAGCTGAGTTAGGTTTCTTTGGGGTTGCAGTATACACTTTGGTACACACACCACGTTTGAATGGTGCCCCGCGACGTAATTCAGTCTTCTTTCTGTGGAGACTGTCATACGTGAATTGCATTGCAGGAGAAGGAGACTTAGATTTTTTGCTCTTTCTACCTTTTCGCAATATCTGATTCATTGTTGGCATAAATGAAAATATGCTTAGGAGGCTTTTCTAGCCCTTATAAATAAAAAACGTCCGAGAAGGACGTGAAAATATCTGAAATTCAGTATGTTCAACGTCTGCCCTCTATGGAGGAACATCTTCTCTCTGCCAGGAAGGCAGAAATACTACGTTTAAAGCTCTCACCTGAGAGCGCCGATACTATATATTATTTTTATATTTATGTCAAGGGGATTATAAAAACCACGATTTCTCGTGGTTTTTTGATTTGTTTGATACTCTTAGAAAAAACCGCCATTCCCAGTAAACAAACTGGTAAAATACACAATTATTGGTGCGATATATTGGAATAAAAAGAAAATAAAAAAGATCAAAATAAACATGCTATACTGCTCTAAAAACTTCTTGACCTGCCACATAGAATCTGGCAAAACTGCGTACAAAACCTTTGATCCATCAAGTGGTGGAACAGGCACCATATTAAATACGGCCAAAAGCACATTTGCATATACGACAACATATAAAAGTCCCAAAAGATTGGCCATAAATTGAGAAGTAATTGGCATAAACCTAATGATAGTACCAAACACAAGGGCTATAATTAAATTTGATGCTGGGCCTGCAATTGCCACAAGCGCTGGACCCCATTTTTGATTTTTCAAATTATATGGATTATAAGGCACTGGTTTGGCATAGGCAAATAGAAAATAACTACCTGTCACAAATCCCCACAAAAGCATAAATAGTGGAAGTAAAATAGTCCCAAATTTATCTACATGAGCCTTTGGATCAAGTGTCAATCTACCTGCATAACGAGCAGTAGGATCTCCAAGCTGGTCTGCCATCCATCCATGAGCATACTCATGCATTATTGCTGAAGGTATGATGACGATGAGAAAAAATATAAATGAGATTAATTCCATAGCACAAAGGCTTAAAAGGCTTAAAAGGCTTAACATTCTTAAAACACTGTTTTCTAGCATTTTAAGCCTTTCGAGCTTTTGATGTTGACAAAATAATATAAATATTGTACACTATCGGACGTTAGATAACAAGCTAAAACATTCAATTAACAACAATGATATGCCAAAATGTGATATATGTGCTAAAGGTTCTCAAAAAGCAGCAAACCGAAGCCATTCAAAAGTAAAAACACTTCGTCGTCAAAAACCTAACCTTCAAAAACTTGATGATAAACTCGTATGTACCAAGTGCAGACGAACAATTGCCAAGAAGATTGAAAAAATGACTGCTTAAATTAAAACCGCTACGATGTAATATCGAAGCGGTTTTTTGTTTGTTTATCTTTTAAACACCGTAGGTGCCCATGAGTTTTGTTTCTTCTAAAATATGTCCTTCCATTTCTTTTTCAAGATCTGAGGATGATGTATCACTAGAAAGATCAAGTTCCGCGTCAAGTGCATATAACTTAAAATAATATCGGTGCGTTCCAGATGGCGGACACGGACCTCCCCACCCTGCTGTACCAAAACTGGTCAAGCCTTCAATACCTGGTTTGGAATTCTCTGCAATAGTTCCAATTGCCGGATCAATATTCCATACAACCCAGTGTACCCATGTACCACCTGGTGCGTCAGGATCATCTACAACCAGTGCCAAACTTTTTGTACCTTCTGGTGCATCGGAAATATTAAGTGAAGGATTAATATCTGATCCATCGCAACTATACTTTGCAGGTATAGCGCCTTCATTTTCAAATTCTGTGCTTGTAAATTTCATCATAGTTTCTTGTGTTATATCTGGTGATTTAGATTCTTGATTAGGCCCACACTCACCACGAAAATATTCCCCCTCTTCACACACTGTTCCGTCTGGGAACGTACAATATGAGGTTGAATCATACTCATTTTCTGCAATCTTTATCTCCCCACCATGCTCTTCACAATATATTGCCGCGAGATCTTCAACACCTGCCAAGTCTTCTCCTTGTGGTTCTTCTGGTTGTGTAGATGAACAACCTACACCAATTATCATAAGCCCGAAAAGTAAAAAAAGTATTTTCCGCATATATTATTTTTTAAAAATAAATAAAATTAATACTTATATATAATAAAACAAAAAGTCCCTTTTAACAAGAGACTTTTTGTTGATCCTGACGACGGCAAGCACTTATATACTACTCCTAGAAATCTAGGTGGATGGTCTCACGCAGCGCCCACAGGCGATACAAATATTGACTTTCCTTTGTAGTATGATTGTCGAATAGTATACGTACTGCCGGCGTAAATAGCAGGATCATTATTAGTATAAAATGTAAATAATTTATTGTCAAATATATACAAAAATCACACTACGATTCATCCTTATCTTTTCCATGCTCCTTACTATACATAGTATGTACCAAATCACCATATATTTGTACAGACCACATGAGCTCAATAAACGAACGCAATCCTCTTGTGTCTGAAAGACGTCGTATCTCGTACCTATCGTCATCTTGTTCTTTTTGTTCCTTGTACCATGCCCCACCATGACCTTTTTTTCCGTCTGAATCAACCCACATTTCGTCTGGAGTAAAAATTTGTATCTCTTCATGACTTACCACACCATCTGAGCTTGTATATTCTGCATAAAATTTTGCAAAGCGAACCTCGCCCCCTCCGCCAGGACCAACACTTGATACTTTTTTATCAAAGTTAGTTGGTCTATAATTAATAATCCTTACACCCTCTTGAGATTCTAACCTATCCACCATATCTTTAACAATTGGATATTCCTTATAAGATCCACTTTCTCCCTTATATTTTTTATCAACACGATCATGATCATCACCATACTCTGTAGGCATAAAACCAGATCTACTATTTTCTTTTTCAAAAATAGGTTGCAAAGTATATGCACGTCCATGTACATCTTGTATTTCACTAAACTCTTCCATACCTCTAATTAAAAATTTGCGCACAATTGATTGTATGGTTTTTATTCTAGTGCTTTCAGAAACCAAAGCTTGAGTCTCCCCATTTTCATCTTTGATTAATTGAGTTTCTGTGAGTAGCATTTCTGCATTTTGGGGCCTTGATAATTCAAGAACATAATCACGAGGAACTGCTTCACTACCACCTACACCAAAAACTTTATATGCTTTATGAATGTCAGAACTTACAATACCACTCCACACTTCATCTGAATTATTTTCCTCATAATCCAATATCACTTTATCATAGTATTCAAAAGCATCGTCAAACAATTTAATTAACACTAATTTACGCCTTGCCTCAAAAATCATTTCCTTTGTACCTTGACGCACTGCTTCTTCAAATTTTGATTGATCAAGATTACCATCGCCTCCTAAACTTATTTTCCTAGCCCTGTCTTCAACTACATTTCTCCAAGACATTTCTTCTTTTAAACCAGACTGTGGCGTAATTGCAAACTCTAATAATTGAGCTACTAAAGCATCCTCAATTTCATCAAGTTGCTCTATAAAATGAACTGGATATTTATCACCGCCCAATACAGATGATTTTTCTGCAAGTCCAGAAATAAATGTATTAACTTCTCCTGAAAGTTCAGAGACACTTCTATTTTCAAGTTTAAATGTCTTAACAAAAACTTGTTCTATTTTTTTGTCCATTTCGGGATCATCATATGATTGTAATATATGGATAATATCAAGACCATTCTGGATTTCAACCGGACCTATTTCCAATTTTTTTATTTTATCTTTATCTTCCGGCAATAAAAGTTCATACATTTTATAAAATAAATCTTCAATATCACCGACCAACATACTGATGTCTATATCCATACTTGCTTCATCAAAATGCTTCCTTGTCCATTCTGGAGAATTAAACAAAGTAACCATAAAACGCAAATATTTTTTAGCTCCAGATTGCCCTCCATGATATACTTCTTCTTTTAAATTAACAAAATCAACAGCATCTAATAATTCGTCTCCAGAAATATCATATTGAGCAACAAAAGAACTATAAAATTTCTGCACTTCAGATATTATATCTTTATAGACCTGCCTAGATCCGCCATCTTCTTTGTATGAAGAGTATTGAATATTATTTTCAAAATATTGCAATTTTTCATAAACGCTCTTGTACTCCTCGTCACCCATCTCACTTTTTAGTCTAAATAATAATTCATAAAGTATATCTATTTTCTGTTGAGTCTCTGATTCTTGCATACTGTATATCAATTCTGCTTGCACACTTAATGTTTCTTCTTGGTCTAAATCAATTCTCACAGAACCATCCTCAGGCTCTCTCCACCACTGCAAATGCTCGACAACCTTTAATTCTTGTTCATCCTCATCATCTTTTCTCTTACCAAGCAAAGAACCCACTCCGGGTAAATCCAATCTATGAAACTGCTCTATTTTATCCTCTTCTGGATTTAATTGAGTATCCCTATCACTTGGCAATATACGTATATTAAAATAAGCGACATCATTAGTTACGTCCCCACGTTTACTATGTTCAAATGTATATTTTTGATCTTGATCAATTCTATCTATTTTTGTAGGTCTTAAATGTGTCTCTTCAAGCATCTCTCTAATAGCAGTCTGTTCCAAACTTTCATCTCCAGAGCGCTTTCCACCAATCTGCATAATACGTCCTGCTGTCTCACTTTTTTGTGATTTTTCAATCCACAAACTATTTACAAAAAATAAATCCTCTGGTTTTACACCAGCTTCTAAATCTTTTTTTATTTCACCAATACTTTTTGCACGCAAAATCTGCAATCTAGCCACTTCTGTTGGCTCTGTCTCTTTTGTGCGCTCAGTTTCTTGAGTTGGAAATAAATCTATTTGTTCTGGGTCCCCTCCTCGAGATCTCTCTGTCATATTATAATTATTACTAAATATCTCTCATATAATAGCATGTGCTCATAAAAAATAAAACCTGTGAAATAACTCACAGGTTTTTTGAAAATAAATTGAATTCAGCTCTTATTCACGCTCTTCATCAATATATACATGCATATATTCAGTCTTGTCGTACTCATGAATATCATCATCTCCAAAGAATCGTGAAACTTCTGTTTTTGCAGTATCCACACTATCTGATGCATGGATTACATTACATGCCACGCTCATTGCGAAGTCACCACGGATAGATCCAGCTTCTGCTTCACGTGCTTTTGTAATTCCAGTAATTTTACGAACAGTATTTACCACATCAAGCCCTTCCCAACACATCACAAGCACAGGTGTGCTCTGCATAAAATTCGAAACTTCTGGAAAAAAAGGTTTGTCAGCAATATGAGCGTAATGCTCTTTCAAGACTTCTTCACCAAGTTCCATCATTTTCATACCAGCGAGCTTCAATCCCTTATTTTCGAACCTCTGAGTAATAACACCGACAAGACCGCGCTGAATCGCATCTGGCTTGATAATTACTAGTGTTTTTTCTTTGATTCCAGTAAATTCCATATATATTAAATTTAGACTTAATTTGGCGAGAGTATAACGCAAAATCTACAATTCGTCAATACTCTTGAGAAAACTCCTCACAGGCTTATTGTCTTCAAGAGGCTCATAAGTTACATCGTCCTCATCATCAGATGGGTCAAAAAATACATTGCTATCTCCAGAAGAAGAATGTTTATGCACAAGATCCACGTCTATTTCTTCTATAAACTGGCTAGGCCCCTGAAGTAGACTTCTAATACTTGAAACTAGAGTATAGGTAAGATATAAATACTTTTTTGCACGCGTAATTGCAACATAAAAGAGTCGTCGCTCTTCTTCTAATTCATCTCCGTGTGATGCTCTATCATTAGGAAACTGCCCAGCTGAAACATTTAGTACAAATACTGCAGACCATTCAAGTCCTTTTGCTTGATGAACAGTGGAGAGTATCAATTTATCGTCATCTCCAGAATTTTCTTGAGCTTGTTTTGCATTATAACCTTCTTGGAGTGTCGCCTCTGCCAAAAATTTACTTACAGCATCTGTAGGATCTTCTAATGACATATAACGTTCGGCATACACTGCCAACTGCTCAAGATCCTGCAATCTATCTCTATAATCTGGATATTCATTTTCCAAATATTCTTGATATTTTGATTCTATAATTGCACGTATCAATTCGCTTGGAATTTTATTTTCTACATTTTCTATACTTTCCCAAATTTGCAAAAAATCAGACCACCCAACTTGCCCGCGTGCAGATAATACTGAACCGATTGATCGCAATTCCTGTGACCGTACGGGTTGGTCGCGACCAACCCCTCCAACTACTTCAACAATTTTCCCAGCGGCAACAGGGCCTATACCTACCTGCATATTCAAAACTCTACTCCACGCGATGGCATCTTGTCTATTATTAAAAATTTTTAAGTACGCTAAAACATCTTTCACATGTGCACGTTCAAAAAAACGTACTCCTCCGCGGTAATCATATGAAACACCTTCTTTTGCCAATCTCATTTCCAATTGCTGAGAATGAAATGCTGCGCGAAACAAAACCGCCATCTCACTCAATGGAACACCTTCGTCACGTAATTCCAAAATTCTATTTAAAATAAATTCCGCCTCTTCGCTTGCATCGGTAAATGCATGAACCTCTGGTTTGGTAAATGTGTCGAGTACACTTGCCAATTCTTTTTCATACTGCTTCGTATTGTTTGCAATCACTTCATTTGCGACATTTAAAATCTCTGGTGTAGACCGATAGTTTGTTTCAAGTCGAAATATCTTTGCTTGTTTATACCTTTCTTCAAAACTCAAAATATTTTGTATATCTGCTGCACGAAAACTATAAATACTCTGTGCATCATCCCCTACCACCAAAATATTTTTATTAATTGACGCACATAGATTAATAATTGATGCTTGAACCTTATTAGTATCTTGATACTCGTCAACAAGTACATACTGAAATTGTTTTGCGTATTTATTTCTTACATCTTCTGATTTGAGCAAAAGCAAATGCAGATATACTAGCAAATCATCAAAATCCATAACATTGGATGCCTTTTTTCGTTTGGTATATTCTTCTGCAATACTCACAAGTACGTCTTCGAGATGTAGCCAACTCTGATGTTGTAACTCGAGCACATCGTGAATTGTCATTTCTGCATTTCGTGCATAGCTAAGAATTGACTGCACTACTTTTGGAGATGGGAATCTCTGCTGTTTGCGATCAATCCCCTCACCTTTGATACAAATTTTAAGCAAATCTCGAGAATCTTCGCTGTCGAGAACTGAAAAATTATTTTGAAATCCAAGTACAGGTGCATACTTTTTCAAAATCCTATACCCAATATGATGAAACGTACCAGACCATGGAAGTCTCGTCTCTCCTCCAGTAAGCTCCTGTACACGGTCCATCATCTCTCGTGCTGCCTTGTTTGTAAATGTGACTAAAAGTATGTTTTGAGGATCCACACCATGTTCGAGTAGATAGGCAACTCTGTACGTAATAGCACGTGTCTTTCCACTCCCTGCTCCGGCCAAAACTAAACAAGGACCATCACCCTCAGTAACGACTCGTAACTGCTCTTTATTTAATTCTTTTTTAAAATTTATCATAGGACCTTAATTCTACCATACCTTGATTTTTTCCTCAAAATTGGCTATATTGTGCACATATGAATTTTTTTGAAATAATACACAAAGACAAAAAGACCCAGGCTCGAACCGGGGTTATTCATACTGACCACGGTGACATTGAAACACCAGTATTTATGCCAGTTGGCACACAAGCAACAGTAAAGACTCTTGATAAACAAGATTTGGAAAATATTGATGCTTCTATTATTTTGGCTAATACTTATCACCTCCATTTAAGACCTGGAGAAGATTTGATTGATAAGTTTGGCGGACTACATAAATTCATGAATTGGGACCGACCGATTTTAACTGACAGCGGTGGATTTCAAGTTTTTTCACTCGGGTTACAAAAAGAAGAAAAGGGGCAAGGAAGTCTTACAAAAATAGACGATGACGGTGTCACATTTAAATCACATCTTGATGGATCTACTCACCGATTCACACCAGAAAGTGCAATTCAGATTCAACACAAGATTGGTGCGGATATAATAATGGCATTTGATGAATGCACACCAGATGACGCGGATGAAAAATATACAAAAAAAGCAATGGCTCGAACACACAACTGGGCACAGCGCTGTATTACAGAACACAAACGACTTAATAAAGAAACTAAGAACTCTGAACTCCGAACTAAGAACTATCTATTTGGAATTATACAGGGTGCTGGACATAAAGAATTACGACAAGAAAGTGCAAAAGCAATTTCTGATATGGATTTTGATGGCATAGCTATTGGTGGAGAATCAATTGGATACAACATGAAAGCGACCAAAAAAATTCTCGATTGGGTAAATCCTATTATTCCAGAAAATAAACCCCACTACACAATGGGTGTGGGATTTTCACCTACTGACTTGTTTGACGTAGTAGAGTGTGGAGTGGACATGTTTGATTGTGTCGCACCGACTCGTGTAGCACGTAATGGACGACTCTTCGTACACAAAAAAGTAAATAAAAAACTGTATATAAATATTTTGAATGCAGAGAATCGTGAAAATAAAAATCCTATTGACCCTAAGTGTACTTGTTTTACATGTCAAAACCATTCTCGAGCATATATTCATCATTTATTCAAAGCTCAAGAAATGCTTGGCTACCGACTTGCTACAATACACAACCTTCACTTCATGTTAAATCTTATGAAAGAAATACGAGAGTCTATAAAAGAAGATAGATTCATAGAACTGAAAAAGGAGTGGACAAAATAAAAAATCATGCTATAATAATCACACAACTTAACATCCCATCAAGGTGACATAGATGGCAAGATGACCATCTTTTTTTATTTAATAAAAACTATGAAAAATTTCAAGTATCTAGACCTCATTACTGCCGCCTTTGTAGCAGTATTAATTCTCTCAAACATAACAAGCGCTGCGAAGATAAGTAATCTCTGGGGATTTGTGTTTGACGGTGGAATGATTCTCTTTCCACTTGCATATATATTCGGTGATATATTAACTGAAGTATATGGTTATGCACGCGCCAGACGTGTGATCTGGATTGGTTTTGCTATGAACTTACTTATGGTAGTCACGTTTTGGGTGATTGGTAAATTACCAGCTGATGCATCATGGGGATTACAAGAATCATATGATAGTATCCTCGGAATTGTATGGAGGATAGTTCTTGCAAGTCTTATTGCATACTTAATTGGTGAATTTTCAAACAGTTACATACTCGCCAAACTCAAAGTAAAAATGAAAGGAAAAAAACTATGGCTTCGTGCAATTGCATCAACCGTAGTCGGTCAATTCCTCGACACCACTATTTTTCTAGTTGTCGCGTTTGCCGGTGTACTTCCATGGAGTCTCATTCTATCAATCTGGATTGCAAATTATATTTTCAAAATTCTTATTGAGATTGTTTTACTCCCACTCACATACAAAGTTGTTAAATATTTGAAAACACGCGAAGAAGTAGATCATCTTGACACAGACACCAATTTTAATCCTGTAGCTACAAAATAATATGCTTCGCATTACTATTATTTCTGTTGGAAAATTAAAAGAAGATTACTGGAAAGAAGCTGAGAAAGAATATCTCAAACGTCTTTCTTATTTTACCAAACTTGAAATAAAAGAATTAAAGGAAGAAAAATTTGATGATAAAACTAATGTAGAAATGATCAAAGAAAAAGAAGCTGAAAAAATTATTGGAGCGATTTCCAAAGATAGCTATGTTATCGTACTAGACAAAGAAGGTAAACAATTCTCATCCGAAAACATGACAGAAGAAATAAAAACAATGGAGCAGTCTAATAATGTAACAATTATCATTGGTGGACCATTAGGCTTACATGATTCAATATTAAAGATCGCGAAAAAATCCTGGTCATTTTCCAAGATGACTTTCCCTCATCAAATGATACGCGTATTTTTACTCGAACAACTTTATCGAGGATTCATGATAAAGGAAAATAGAAGTTATCATTATTAGAAAGAACTAAGGAATAAGGAGTAAGAAATAAGTATTAAAAAACCGTTCCGATGTACAGTGGAACGGTTTTTTAATTTTATGCGGCTAGTTCTTCACTTTCTGGTCCATCTAAAATTTCTCCATCATCAATTCTCTTTGCGGCATCGACTAAATCGATAACTTGCGCATCCCCATCTTGTTCTCCTTTTGCGGTTTCTGACCCAATTATTTTTTCTAACTCTTCTCCAGATAAAGGTTCTCCTTCATTTCCCATATTTTATATTGTTAAGAATAATATGTATTTTTTATAAACCAACAGGGGGATTTTCTGATCTGTCTTTTTGTTTCTTAGCTTCCTCTACCATACCTAAAACCCTCTCTGTAGCTAATCTAGGAAATAGAACACCGTGTCCTTGTGTAACTTTTACCATCCCAGCATCTTCTAGAGCGCTATGAACGGGACCCCTTAAAAACTCTGTGGTGAGATCAACTTTACCGTTCCTTTTTCTTGGTATTGTTACGTCTTCAGGAAATTTTATTAAATTGGGATCCAAATTTACACTTACAAGACTTCCTTCTCCATCTTTATATGAAAGCCTAAAAGTACCATCTGCCACATTATTTACCGTCTCAGCCGTAAAACTCGCCTGAGCTTTAAAAGCTTCAACTGCCTTACCTTCTGGACTATCAATACCAAGTGTATCAACCACCAATTGCAAATCATCTTGTCTAGTTACAGATCCACCCTCTGATTTTTTCCTTTTATTAAATCTAAAACATCTTGTTGTGGTAAACTCTCCTCTGTTGGTTCTGTCCCTCCTGGTTTAAAAACTGACATAAGTAATAGTTAGAAATAATATATATTTTTATAAAGACCAATATAGTTACCTCTTCTTTTTTGATCGTCTACCAGGGCGCCGATCTACACTTTTTGCTACTCCTCCACCAGATAATCTATCATCATCAATATATATGACTTCCCCAGGTTTAGGCTGTTCACCTGCTGGATAAGGAGATTTACCTTGTTCAACACGCATTCTTTTCCAATCCTCTCTTGTCCCTCTTCTTGATTTAGGTGGTGCGAGGTCTTCTACCTCTAAATCAACTGCCGCTGAACCTTCCTCCATAGCAGGTATATCAGAAGCAGATTGATTATCTAAACGTCCGATGCGTCGGTCGTGCATCATATCTGCACGATGACCATAGTTACCGTCTCTTCCTCTTCGTCCCATATAAAAAATTTTAAAAA
>JABGUG010000033.1 GCA_018646705.1 Candidatus Parcubacteria bacterium
CATCCCGGTCGCCGGGTAGCTTCGCTACCTTGCGTCGGCCGGCCCTCATGGACCGGGTCGGCGGCGCCAACGGGCACCATATATCGCGTCGATACAGAACTCACGTTATGACTACCATCAAGTACGCGCAGTACTTCTAGGTAGGAGTGAGACGCAACACCCCGGCTTCGGCTGGGAAAGGAGGAAAGGAGGGACGGGATTCGACTGCGCGCCGAATCCCAACCCAACTGCATACTTATGTACGAACGTACGAACAGTACGAAATTACGAAAAAGTATATGAGTATGCTGAGGGTTAAAAACTCAAAATGTCAAAGGTAACAAGAACCCCATCCGCGTAGTGCGAGTGGGGTTTTTTGTTTACATTGACAAGGGGTTTTTTCTATTTTATACTTGCAATGTGGGACTTAAATAAGTGGGGTCTCTAACCTAAGTATATATGAGCCAAGACAAAATTTTAGCTAAAGTTAACACAGTCGGAAAAGATCTCAAAAAATTACAGGTCTCTTTTGATAAAAGATCTGGACAAGTTGATAAACAGTTTATACAGGCTGATAAACAGTTTATACAAATTGATAAACGTTTTATACAAATTGATAAACGTTTTGATAAAATGGATAAAAGGTTCGATGGGGTGGATGAAAGAATAGGTAACATAGATGAAAGACTCGATGTGGTTGCGATAAAAGTTATAAATATTGAAGAAAAATTAGAAACATTTGCTACAAAAAAAGAAATGAATAGAGGTTTTGATTTGATCCTAAATAAGATTGATGGATTTTTGAAATTTTATGGAATTGTTGATAATGAGACAACTGCTTTAAAAAGCGGGTATACTAGGTTAGATGACAGAATTACTGTTGTAGAGCAGAAACTTGGGTTGTCATCATAAAACTAGATTTTTATGTAATATAAAAAACTCTCTAAAATGGGAGTTTTTGTTTATAAAAAGGCTTTAAAAATAGCCTTAATCATGATATTATATACGTACTATGCTAGAAACTATTCTTGTTTATTTGCCAAACAATTTTATTGGATTTTTCCTATTACTCAGCGCATTTATCTTGGGTCTTGTTTTGACATTTGCTATCAAAAAAAGTGAATGGATTATTTATGGTCTTCTTGTGTGGTTTCCACTTGAGAGTCTTGTACTCATGTATACGCCTATTAGATACTTTGCATATGTGAAGTATATTCCAGAAGTTATTATGTATGGGCTTGTTGTTGGGGCTTTTATATATTTTTTGAAAAAGAAGGGTAGAATATTACCTCGCCAGCCACTCAATAAATGGATTATAGGTTTTGTGATTGTAGGTATAATATCACTTGTACTCAATTGGTATAGCACATGGATATGGGCACTTGGAATGCGTCATTTACTCAGATTTGTATTCATGCTTTTTGTGATTTTGTGGATGGGATATGATAAGCATGTGCTCAAAAAGATTTTAATTTTTGGCGCAGCAATGATAAGTCTTGAGGTTTTCTTTGGGCTAATCCAATATTTATCAGGAGGCTATCTAGATAGATTTTTATTTTCATCCAGAGCAGTAACTATAGGAAACGCTGCAATTTTGGCAGGACTTGATCAGTTTTGGGTACAAGGAAGTCGTGTATTTGCTACTATGGGACGCTATGATAGATTGGGAAGTTTTGTAGTTATTGGTCTTTTGATGATGTTTCCTTTTCTTTTTTCAATTAAGCGTGAGAAAGAAAAGATACTATATTTTCTCATGGCATTTTTAGGTCTTATTGTTTTATACCTTACTCAGTCTCGTGCGAGTTGGATAGCCGCATTTATGGGTTTTGTAACAGTAGGAGCTATCCTTAGAAGAGATAAACGAGTAATGGCAGTGATGGGTCTCTTTGTCGCAATAGTTGTAGTGTATCTTGTAGGATTTGCAATAATTAATACAAACGTGTTGTCTATTAGTGATAAACCAAATCAGACTTTGGCTGAGCGTATGTTTGAATCGTTTAGTTTTCAGGGTTGGCGAGATAGTTATGATGGATATGGAAGAATATTTTTTATTATAAATACACCACGCATGGTAGTGTCACAGCATCCATTTTTTGGTGTAGGTCCTGGACAATATGGTGGGGGAGTTGCATCAGCATTATTACATACAGATGTTTATGACAGATTACATTTACCGTTCGGTATACAAAATATTTATGGTCAAATTGATAATAATTGGTTAAGTATTTGGGGTGAAGTAGGAACTCTTGGTTTGATAATGTGGATAGGTTTTTTTGTAACCATTATAAAAATGTCGTGCCATGTGAGGAAAAATTCAGATAATTCATTTGAAAAATTAATTGCAGAAGGGCTTGTAGGATTGACGGTTGGTATGATGGCTATTGGATTTTTTGGCCCGTATTATGAATTTAGATCACTCATGTTTTATTATTGGACGATTGTAGGAATTGTAGCACTTATGTGGCATCATGAAAGGAACAAAGGAAATATTTTAAATGCAGAATAATTAAGATAAAACAGGATATTATTAGTGAATATTTTTATGTCTAAAAAAGTTCAACAACCTGTAGATTGCGTGCTTGGTATTACATACAATTGTAATGCACGTTGTGTAATGTGTGATATTTGGAAGATTAAAGATTTTCCAGAGTTACCTGTTGAAGAATATAGTAAGTTACCATCAAACCTGCGTGATATAAATATTTCAGGAGGTGAACCATTTTTGCGTAAAGATATTGCAGATATTATTAAGGTAGTTCAAAAGGCTGCACCAAAGGCTCGTATGGTAATTTCTACCAATGGATTTATGCCTGAACTTATTGAGCGTCAGATGAAAAAGATACTAAAAATTAAACCAGATATTGGTGTTGCTGTTTCAGTAGACGGGTATGGTAAGATGCACGAAGAGATCAGACGTATACCAAATGCTTGGGAAAAGGTTACAGAGACAATAGAGCGCCTTCAG
Organism: Candidatus Parcubacteria bacterium; assembly: GCA_018646705.1. Lineage (GTDB taxonomy): Bacteria > Patescibacteriota > Patescibacteriia > Magasanikbacterales > UBA922 > BM521. Next base: position 2,945 of record JABGUG010000033.1, read on the forward strand.
GGTCTTGGTATGACAAATCTTCGCATGGCGTTCACCATCTTGCCACAAAATATAAAAGATTTTGGTAAGGTGTATGATGAGACACAGAAGCGAGGAATTCAGTTTACACATGCCTTTGCGCAAAGTTCAGAACATTATTTTGGTGGAGCAACACATGATGGTAATAAACCAAATTTAAAAGAACTTAAGAAACAATATTTGCATGTGATTAATCATGAATTAAAATCATGGCACCCAAAGAAATGGGTGAGAGCATTTTTTTCTCATGGACTTTATAAATTTAGTATTGAAAAAAAACAAGTATTAAATAATGATCCAGGTACAAAGTTTTTTTACCTTGATCCACGTGGTGTTGTGTATCCTTCCGTTGTTCACAATTATCCAATGGGCAATATTTTGAATTATGATACATGGGATGACCTTTGGTATGGGTGGCGTGCATATGAAGCACGAAATAAAGTTAGCACAATTGGACAACCAGCTTGGATGATATGTACAGCTCGTAGCGCAATAAAGAAAAATCCACACAAAGTAGCGTGTTGGGTATTTAAGAATAAAATTGGGGGAATGAGAGATTTATAAATATGAATGTTAAACGATTTAAAAAATATAGTGTTCTAGCTTTGAAAAAAATAATCAATCATATTCGGACTGAGATTTTTTTGCGTACAGGAAAGTGGATGCCACGTCCAATGAAAATATATTATTTGCTTACAAACAAATGTAATTATAAATGTATCATGTGCCCGCAATGGGAATGTGGCATAAAAGAGAATCCAAAGGACTATATTGGTGAGGATGAGATGAAACGTATTATTGATGAAGCATCTCGTATGGGGATTTATGAATTTGGTGTTTCAGGTGGTGAGACGCTTATTTATCATAAGAAGATGTTTAACCTTCTTGAATACGCAAACAAAAAAGGTCTTTATACTCATTTTGTTACTAATGGAGCTTTGCTTTCAAAGGACTATATTCAAAAATATAATGACATGGGTGGTGGACACATATCTTTATCAATTGATGCGATAGGGGATAAACACGATGAACTTCGTGGTATGCCAGGAGCATATGGTGCTATTGAAAATGTCCTTAAAATTTTTAAAGAAAATTCGTTTCCAAATATTTTACTTAAGATCAACACAGTATTGTCAGGTGGTAATTTTGATTATATTATTGATGTATTAAAACTTGCTATTGAAAATAATTCAGTAATATTTGTACAGCCCTACGATGTGTATGATTATGATAAGAAGTTGGATTCAGACGAAAAAGAAGAAAAATTTTCATTGTGGGTAAAAAAAGAACAGCAAGAAAAATTGAAACAAGTAATAGACAAAATGATTGAATTAAAAAAGAAACATCCACAAATTATTTTAAATGAAGAAAAGCATATACGAGCAATGTATGGTTACTTTGTAAAATGCAAAGTAGACCAAACATGTTTTGCAGGTATGGATAATGTAAGTATTATGCCAAATGGCAAAGTTTCATTTTGTAAGTACGGTGAATATTCTGATCTAAAAGAACAAAGTTTGAAAGAATTTTTAAATAGTAAAAAAAGAAAAGAAGTGGTGAGAGACAGTTTGAAATGCAAGCATGGATGTTTGTTGTCTTGCATGTTTCGCCCATCTTTGGGTGAGATGCTTACCAGCGGACCAAAGCAATTTTTGAAATTAGTCAAAAGTAAATAAGTATGAAAATAGTACTTGTAAATAAATATTGGTATATGCGCGGAGGCTCAGAGAGAGTTGTCTTTGCAACGAAAAAATTACTCGAAAGTGCTGGTCACAAAGTAGAGATTTTTGGTCTGAAGCATCCTGAAAATATAATAGAAAACAATTATTTTATTGATCACATTAGTTACTCAGGAGCAAAAGGCCTGAACAAATTACGCATGGCATGCAAATCAATATATAACAAAGATGCAAAAAATAAATTTGAAAAGTTACTTATAGATTTTAAACCAGATGTAGTTCATTTTCATAATATTTATCATCAGCTTTCTTTTTCTCTTCTGGACGTAGTGCGACAAAGAAATATACCATCAGTCATGACACTGCATGATTACAAAATGATTAGCCCAAATTATAATATGTTCCATCATGGTAAAATAGATGAGACATGTTGTGGTAAAAAATATTATAAGTGTATACTGAATAATTGTATGGAAAACATGGGAGAGAGCATTGTGGCAACCTTAGAAGCATGTATGCGTAAGTGGAAAAAATATTCAGATGTAATTGATGCATATATTGCACCAAGTGAATTTGTACGAGAAAAACATATTGCACATGGTATCAATAAAGCACATATATCTACCGTAGCAAATCCTGTAGATGAAGTAGATATTTCTTCTTCTGAGAAAGATGGCGGATATGTATTATTTTTTGGTAGACTGTCAGCAGAAAAAGGGCTTGATGTGTTACTTGATGCTTCAAAACAGATTCCAGATATACTAATCAAGATTGTGGGCACAGGGCCTATGGAGAGTATTTTAAAATCTAGAATCAGAGATGAGCAGTTGAATAATGTAGAGCTTCTAGGATTCAAACAAGACAAAGATCTTGATAAACTTATATCTCATGCCCAATTAGTCGTAGCACCATCTGTTTGGTATGAGGTATTGGGGCTTAGTATTTTAGAGGCAAAATTAGCTGGAAAAGTTGTTGTAGGAAGTGAAATAGGAGCTATACCAGAATCATTACCATCTGAATTATTATGCAAACCAAGTGACAGTGGTGACCTTGCTCAGAAGATGCAGACATGGTATGGTGCACCATTTGAAAAAATAAATAGTCTTGGAAAACAATTTCGCAAAGAAGTACAAGAAAAACATAATCCAAAAAAATATCTAGATGAAATACTTAGTACTTATGAAAGGATATCCAAATAAATATACATTTTTTGTAGTAGCGCTTGCAATGCTATTTTTTGCATTGCCTGTTTTTGCTAAGCCTGCTCCTATGTTGGCAAATTATTATTTAGATGTATTACAGAATAATAGTAGTTTTATTTCTAATATGGCACGATATGATGTGCTAGTACTTACTCCTACTCAAATTGCTGCACGCGGCAGTGTAGTCAGTGCAATAAGGAAAAAAAATCCAGACATTATAATTTTGGCATATGTGCCGTCTCAGAGTTACAATTACATATATTCTTCTAATGACATATTGTTTAAAAACATGAACGTACAAGATTCATGGTGGCTTCGTGATAGTAGTGGAAAACAAATTTCAACATGGAATGGAATTTATAATACAAACATGGATCATGGTTGGAGTAGATATTTGGTAGAATTTTGTAATAATTATATTACATCTCTTGACCATGTTGATGGTATATTTTTTGATATGGTTTCAGAAAATATTTCGTGGGCAAATGGTGGGAATGTAGATATGAATGGTGATGGAAATAAAGATAGCGCAAATCAGGCTGATGCTCTATGGCGTGAGCGAACACAATATTTACTCAAGTATTCTGAAGATAATTTGAACACAGATTATATTATAATTAATGGTAGTTCGCATGCAGACTTTCAAAAATATGTGAATGGGCGCATGTTTGAGACATTTCCTACGCCGTGGGAAAACGATGGTGCATGGTCCACTATTATGAATAATCTTGTGCGTATTAAAAAAGATAATATTAAACCTAACTTATTTATTTTTAATAGTAATACAAATAATACCGGAAACAGTAGTGATTACAAGACTATGAGATTTGGTATTACAAGTAGTCTGTTGGAAGATGATGTGTATTCTTCTTTTGATTATGGAGATGAGAGCCATGGACAGACATGGTGGTATGATGAATATGATGTTGATTTGGGTAACCCTATTTCAAAATCAAGCTCGAAACAATCGCATAGCATTTATAAGGAAGATGTATGGCGTCGTAATTTTGAAAATGGTATTTCAATTGTAAATAGTACAAATAATAAACAAACAATAGATTTGGGTGGTGAATACGAAAAAATTCATGGGTCACAAGATTCACAAACAAATGACGGGGCTATTGTTTCAGAAGTTTCTATACCAGGAGAAGATGGACTTCTACTACTCAAGACGTTTGAAACATTAAACGATTTGGTATTTACCAACGGTGCCTTTTTACGTTTTTTCCGCACAGATGGATCGCGTGTACGTAATGGTTTTTTTGTATTTGAAGATGGAGAAAAAGGTGGAGTGCAGATTGCTCATATTGATATTGATAATAATGGTAAACGTGATTTGGTGGTAGCTCGTCGGAATAAAATAATGGCATGGCGTGATGACGGTCAGCTTTATCTAAAAGTATATCCATACGGCGGTCGTTATACTGGAAATCTTGTTTTGGCTGTAGGAGATCTCAATGGAGATAGAAAAATGGAAATATATGTAGCCCCTACAGAAGGCCATGCAGAGCCTATACGTGTATACACACGGTATGGTAGGAAGATGCGCAAAGATTTCTATCCATTTGGAACAGGTTATACAGGAGGTTATACAATGGCTATTGGAGACACAGATCCTGTAATAAATAGCAATCAATTATTTATAGGGAGTCTCAGCGGCAGACCAGTGGTCTCAGTTTTTTCATATAGATTTGATCAATTATACAAATGGGATGCATTTGAGTCATGGTTTACTGGAGGAGTCTACGTAGCAGCAGGAGACGTAGATGGGGATGGAATTGATGAGGTTGTCACAGGAAAAGGTGTTGGTGGTAAACCTCTTGTAAAAATATTTGATATTACAGGGAAGCTCAAATATCCAGAGTTTAGCGCATACTCAAGTTTTGGAAATCCAGGAATAGATGTACGTGTAGTTGATGTGGACTTTGATGGAAGGGAAGATATAGTAGGAGTGAGTGAAGGCGCATTCTAAAGTCTTAATTTTTTAGAAAATAAAAACCACTCTATTTCTAGAGTGGTTTTTTAATCTACGTTATCTTTTACACTGGCAACTGACTAAGTCGCGCAGTTCTTTTTGCTTGTCTTTTTGTAGGTACTGCATACACTTTTTCTACTTGTGGTGCAATAATATTCCAAGCATATTCTTCTTCAATTGTTTCTAAATTCTTTTTACCCATAGCAGATCTCTGTTCTGCTGAAGTGTTCAAGAATTCATCCATACATCTTTCAATTGAGTCTACGTCATTCTCATAAAAGAGTGCTCGTGGATTATTGATAAGTTCCAAGTGTTCTGGAATAGTTGATACAAGAACTGGCTTATTATAGCTCATAGCTTGAAGCACTGTAATAGGAAGCCCTTCGTTGAGAGATGGGTGTACAAGTGTAAGTGCATTTTTGTAGAGTTGTTCGAGCATATCACCTGATTGAAAGTCAGTAAATACAATATCATTTACATTACTTGCTTGAAGGTGAAGTTGTTTTACATATTCATTTGTATATACTTCGCCACCAACAATTGCAAGTTTAAGATTTTTTATTTTTGGATCGTCAGCATTATGAGCTTTCAAGTTGTGAAATGCTTCAATAAGCAAGTGAGCACCTTTGTGAGGTACAAGACGTGAAACCATTACAAGATAATTATCTTTTTCAAGACCAAATTTATCAATAAGGTTGTTCCCAATTTCATATTCAGGAATATATACACCATTTGGAATATATGCGGTATCTTTTCCGAATTCATTTACACAATATTTTTGAAGACTTTGAGACACTGTAATTGTTTCATGTGCAAAAGTACATGCCGCACGTTCACCAAGACGCAAGAAAAATTTTGCGATCATATTCCATTTTTGATGATAACGATCAATAGAATGGAATGTAATTATAATTTTTGCACGTGGTTTAAGAATGCGAGGGATCCAAGAAAGTAGAGAAGGTCCAACACCGTGATAATGAATAACATCATAATCTTGGAAGAGTGCATGTATAGTCGAAGTAAATGTGTGAGTAATTGCATCCAAATGTTTGGTATGAAGTGATGGGGTGAATGCAATATTCACTCCATTTACATCCTTTTTTAATATTTCTGGATACCATTTTCTACTATAAGCAATCACTTCATGACCAATTTCAACAAGACGTACCGAAAGATCATGTACGTGTCGTTCCACGCCACCGTAGTGGGCTGGCATTCCTTTTTGTCCGATCATTGCGATCTTCATAGCTGAAATTAAGATGTTTTGGCCTTATTTAGCCAAAAAGGATGATTTAAATATAACAGACAAGTATAACATAAATTTGTTGATTTGTCAAGGTATTTATAAGGTATTTTGAATACAAAAAAAGCGCTAATTTTAGCGCTTTTTTATAGTATTTTGTGATTAATGTACGATAACACCTTTTTGCTTGCCAATAGTGTCAGTGGGTATAGAAGTATCTAGGTTGGTTGATGAATGGGCTATAGGTACACCAATGTAGCCATCTTGCCCAGATATACTTATATTTTCAAGTAATATTGGTGATGTTCCTATCCGCGAGCTTATCGGGGTTATCGCAAGTTCAAAATATACTCCAGCAGTAGTGTGCTCTGGCAGACTTGAAAGTGACCAAGAAACACGCCTATTTGCAGAATTAAAGGAGATTTGGGCTCCATGAGTCACGCTTGTTTTTCCAGTCCAAGATACATAATTTGGTAGCTTAGCAGAAAATACAATATTATCTGCGCGACTTGTGGAATTAGTTATCTGAGCCATGGCCCAATATTTTGTTTCTTTTCCTACTTGTAGAGGAAGAGGTCCTCGCCCAAGTTGGTCACCTTCGTTTGTGTAATATCTAAGCTCGGTATTAAATAATAACTGAGTACCAATTGCAATTCGTGATGAGTCTGTGCTTGTTTCATACAAAGCTTTAGAAAGACCAGGAACATTACCTGAAATGGTTGGTGAGAGAAATAATTCTAGATCCGTACCTCCGGTAGGAGAGTACTTAATTGGTACAAGTAATGATAAATTTACTAATCCACCTGGGTTGATTTGGGATAAGTCTGGTATATTTTTTTGTGAAATAGTTACCACGTTGTTTGATAGTGAACCACCATTTAGATTAATAAACTTGGTTGTATTAATAATCGACGTAGGTAATGGAATATCAAGAGTTAGATTTGATAAAGATACATTGCTGTCATTGCGTATTTGCAGTGATAAAACAGGTATTTCATTTGGTCTAGCAAAATCTATTTCATTATTCCATGAAGTTTGAATTTCGAGATGAGGATATACAATATTAAATTCATGAGAAGATGTTTTTTGAGATATGGCTTGATTGTTTATATCCACTGTTGGGGTAATATTTAATTCAAGTATTTCTTGTTTTGAAGGTAGGTTTACATGAAGTATACCATTTAGTTTTGTTGATTCTTCCGGTTTGAGTTTTTCTATATACCATGAATTATCTTCTACTAAACCCTTGAGTGTTTTGGGGTCTGATAATGTTACTCCAGTAGGGAATAAGAGAGGTATTTTAATATTATTTAGGTCTATATCTCCATTATTTATGATATCAAGGGTAATAGGCAGAGAAATATTATTTGTTATTTTGTCAGCAAGTTCAATGTTCATTTCTAGTACTGAACCACGTAATATAGAAATATGAGGGCTTATCTTTTGTTCTTGTTTTTTTCTTCCTTCCTGAGTGTAGGAAAGAGTTGCAAGTAGTGGGTTTTCAATATCAGGGGTTCCATAAAACCAACCCGAGATAGAAAATTGTCCGCCATAGGTAGGCTTTATATTTTTAAGGGTAAATATGTTATTATCAAAATCAAACAAGTCTTCCGGTATTACGCTGTCTATTATAAAATTTTGTGGCAAGATTACATCCAAAACAGGTGAGTTGAGAGTCGTGTTACTGTCATTTCTATAGTTAATGGTATATGTAGTGTATTCTCCACTCAAGATTCGTTCGTGAGTTGGGCGTACTGATAGATACACAAGGTCTGTTACACTTGGGTCGTACATCAACCAAGACAAAGATCCTGCAAGTAATATAATCATTGAAAAGAGTAGGGTAACATCAAATATAAAAAGTTTACGTGCATGCATGAACTTCAAATGATACTTCTTTTTGTAGTGCATCTCTAGATAATGAATAGGGGATGATATGAATGCAAAAAACCACTTGTGTGGGGCATGTAACAAATGATGCTTAGATAAGTATTCTTCGACAAATTTCATATGTGTATATTATACATGAGAAGTAAGGATTAAGGAATAAGAATACAAGTTAGCAAGTAACTAGTTTACTAGTAAACTAGTTACTTGCTAACTCTATGTATCCAATAAAAAAACCACCTTGCGTTGGTAGTTTATGTTTTTATTTATCATTCCTTAATCCTTGTATCTTTCTTTACACTTTTTGTACTTGGAGAGTATAAGGTGTTTTTTATTTTCCACTTATCCACATACTGCCCAATACCGAATTTTTCTGATTTATTCTTCACAGTTGTCTTTTTTTGAGACCATTTTACTAAACTCTCGAAATTTATCTTATATCTACCAGCAACTACCACATAAGTAATTTCCTGGTTTTTTATAGCTCTACGGATAGTTTGTGGATTTACCCCAAATAAACGCGCTGCTTCTGATATAGAAACACGAACAATCTCTTTTTGGTCTCCAGTGGGTTGTGGAATTATGTTATCCATAGTGATTTTTGTATAGAGTAATATTAACAAATGGGACTATACTTGTCAAGTATTGGTGATTTACTAAGTTTTTATTAATCTTATTTAAAAATAGATGTAGGTAATGCTTTATTTGTATATAATATTGTATACAAAGATAAGGTCTATAGGGCTTTACAAATAGAGAAGTATATGCTAATCTATACAATTATATATAAAAGTATATAGTAGTTTATACAAAGTAGTAACTTGTAATTTTTAATTAGTAGCTAGTTAGAAATTATACTAGTCACACATTACAAGTAACTAGTTACTAGTTACTAGTTACTAACTAACAATAGGTGGATAATTTGTTTGTGTATAGCAAATTTCTGTGTTATACTTTTTGCCGTCATACGACTACTATAAACAGTAAATACGATGACTAAAATATAAGCCATACAGTAAAAACCCGTATCTTAATGCCAAATTCCTTTTGTTACAGGGATCATTGTTCTACTACGGGCTTTTTCTTGTTACTACAACTAGTTACTAGTTACTAGTTACTAGCCACTAGTGTACTAGAACAGGTGTAACACTTTTTTATTTCTTACGTCTTCTATTATGAAGGCCAAATATCGTGAAAAATTACTTGTACACAAGGTACAAGAAAATAAAGATAACGAGGCCTTCGGCGAACTCTATGATCTTTATATAGAAAAAATATATCGATTTGTATTTATAAAGCTTTCCAATAAAGAAGAGGCAGAGGATATAACGAGTGATGTCTTTCTAAAGACTTGGAATTATTTGATAGCGGATAAAAAGCAATTGGAAATAAAAAGTTTCAGTGGGCTTATATATCGCATAGCACGTAACACATTGGTAGACTTTTTCAGACATAAAAGTGTAAGACGTGAGTATGGTATTGAAACATTAGAAGATATAGGCGAAGATAGTGAATTGATAGAAAAGATCGATGTAAAACATGAAGTGGATAATATAATGCATGTACTTAAGAAAATGAAACGTGAATATCAAGAAATTATTTTACTTAGATACATAGAAGAGTTGAGTATCGCAGAGATAGCAGAAATTTTAGAAAAAAGAAAAACAAATGTTCGTGTGACACTTCACCGTGCATTGAAAATTTTAAAAGAATTACTTTCTAAGGAGGCAAGTCGTTTATGAGAGAACTCAAACGACAATTAAAAGAAGTTCGAAAAAAGACAGGTCTGGTAAATCCAGATCGTTCTTGGGTTTTGGAAAATAAACAAAGACTTTTTGATCAGATTTCTAATACTACTGTTGTTGTTGAAAAAGAAAAGAAACAGAAAACTCCAGAAAATATGCAATATGCATGGCTTAGTTTTACACGTAAGGCAAAAGTATTTTTACCACAAAACATGGCCACTTTGGCACGACCTCTTGCAACAGCAGTGCTTGCACTTATGCTTACGACTGGTGGTTGGGTTGCTAGCGCATATGCTGAACCAGGAGATGTGTTCTGGGGAACAAAAGAAGCATTTGGTGCTGTTGTAGAGCAGGGCCGCCTTGCTTTTACGCCAGACAATGAAGAGGCTTCACTCCATCTTGAATTTGCAAGCAAGAGAGCAAAAATATTGCAACAAGTGGTAGATATAGAAAATATCGATCCAGTAAAAAAGAAAAAAATGGTACAAAAGGCTGTGGAAGATGTTGAGAAGAAGCTTGCGTCAGCAGACGAGAGCTTGCAAAATTCAACTCCTGAAAAAGCATCGGGAATGGTGAAAGACGTTTCTCTAAAGACAAAAGAAATTTCAAAAACTTTAAAAGAAACAGCAGATAAAGTTGAGGCCGAAGATAGTGAATTTGCAAAAGATATAAATAAAACAGCAACTGAATCAACAAAAAAGAGTCTTGAGATGGTTGAAACTGTGGTTCAAAAGAAAACAGAAGCACAGCTTGAAATATCTGAAGATGAAAAAAATGTTATTAAAGAGCATATCGATGGTGTGGTAGAGGATTTGAAAGAAGATGTTGAAGAGGCTCAAACTCAAGCAGAAGAATTGACTGAAGGAGTTGAATCAGGAATTATAAATGAACACGAGCTTGTCACTTCCACTGCAATTATGGTGGTAGAAGACGAGGTGGTTGAGGGTGATACATCAACAAGCACTTCTGAAAATTCTGAAATCGAAGTAATTGTAGAAGATTCTTTATCAACAAGCACTCCTGAAATCGATAATAAAGATAATGAAGAAGCAGGGGATGCAAATGAAGGCCTTATGGAATCAGGTGAAAAAGTAAAAAATGTGGTTCAGTTGATCGACGATGCTGTTGATTCGTTTGATGGAGATGTGGAAGATGTGGATGTGCTCGTAGAAGAAAATCTGCTCGAAGCAATCCAAAAAACACAAGAACTTAATGATTCTGTAGAAAAAGCGATTGAGGATGTTGGCAAAACTATTGAAGAGTTTTTACCACAAATTAGTAATAGTGGTTTGAGAGATGGTGAGACACAAAAAGTAGAAAATATTGAAGAGTAATAAAATAAGTGATTATTCATTTTATTCATTAATTTAATTAAGTCCACGCCCTGTCACGTAAAATCGTCTACGCGATCACGTGATATACATACTGTACGGCCATGGTCTCTCAGGAGATTTTTCTGAGAGGTCAAATGCCATACAGTATCGCCACGTAAAATCGTTTATACGATCACGTGGCAAGGGCAATATCTGACTGTGGCCAGTCGGATATCTCTCATCCCGGTTTATTATCGGGAGATCCCACTTGACCAAAAGGTCGGGTCTCGCAAGAGGCGTCAAAGTGGTTATTAATTCCGCCTTATTGCGTTGACGTTCTAGTTCTAAACTCGGAATGCGCATCGTAATAAGACAAAGGTTATTTATGACAGATGTATTTAAATTCGGTAAAAAACTCTTTACATTTTCTGTTGTTGCAGTAACAATCGTATGGAGCATGGGCCTTGCAGCTCTTGTCCCTGCTACTGCTTACGCTGAAACTTGTGTAGAGCTTGAAGCCGGAGATTTGTTTAAAGTTCCTGGTGGCGCTGCCGTTTATATGGTTACCGCTGACATGGACTCTATGTATTTCCCAAGTGAGGAAATATTTGAAAGTTGGAATCTCGATTTCGGTGACGTTACTGAGATTGCAAACACATGTTTTGACATGTACGAGCAAGCAACCCCAGCTGGCGTAAGTTATCGCCCTGGTACTTACTTACTCAAACGTGTTGAATCTCCTTCAATCTACGTTGTATTGTCTGGCAATCAACGTCAGAAGGTAGAAAGCCCATCAGCTCTTGCAGCTCTTTACGGTGATAACTGGGGCGTACTTGTACGTGATATCCCATCATATTACTGGAGCAACTATGTAGCTGCTGAAGGCGAACTTACTTCAGCTGTACCACACGATGGTATGATTGTACGTAAGACAGGTGAAACTACTGTTTATCAAGTCATGGACGGTATGCTATATGAGGTCACTGGCCTCGAAGCTGCTGGTATGATGGATTTCGGTGGTGTTAAAGGTTATGAAGTTGCAGATCTTGGTGGTCTTGCTGTTGCTGCTACTACAGTAACTGTTACAAGTATCTTCGAAGATCCTACACAACTTGGTAACATGCCTGATACTCCAATTGCTACAGGTGGTGATGTTATGGTTAGTTTGAGTGCAAATACTCCAGCTGCTGGTGACATCCTATCTGATTCTTTAGCAAATGAATATCCACAAGGTAATATTTCTTTCACCACAGTAAACTTTAAAGCTGGTAGTGATGATGCTGTAGTTAAGACAGTTAAATTCACTCGTTCTGGCATTTCTAGTGATACTGATCTTGGTAGTTTGTATCTCTATGATGGTGATACAAAACTTGCTGAGTACAACAGTTTCAACAGCAAGGTAGTTACATTTACCAACAATAGTGGACTTTTCACTGTTCCTGCTGGCACAACTAAATCTATCACTCTTCGTGGTGATTTGGTACGTAGTGATCCTTCTGTGCTTTCTGGAAAGAAAATTGCATTTGGTATTGTTTCTAGTGATCATGTAGTAGTAGACGGTGGTGTTGTTACAGGTTCATTCCCTGCTACAGGTAATGTAATGACAACTACTGCTGTTGCTGATCTTGGTCATGTATATCTAACAAGTTATACAACATTCCCAGCTACTGTAAAAGCTGATGAAGCTAACAAAGAGTTCTGGAGAATGACTATGACTGCTGACGCACAAGACATGGAAGTTCGTTACCTCAAACTTACCATGGTAGGTACTATTGCTGTTACTGACGTTGCAAACCTTAGACTTGAGTCTAATGGTGTGCAAGTTGGTAGTGCTATGGATCTTTCAAGTAACAATACTGTTATCTTTGATCTTGGTAGCGATCCTATCGCTATCCCAGCTGGTCAAAGTCGTGTTGTTGTCCTTCGTGGTGACATGATGGGCGGATCAGGACGTGCTATGAAATACAGTATCCAACGTATCTCAGATATTGTTGCATATGATATGGAATATCTTGTTCCTGTAAGCGTTGCAAAAGATGCATTAACTACAGCATTTAGTCTTATCCAACCTGAAACAGGCGATGGAACAAATGTTGACAGTGGTACATTGACCGTAGGTCTTGCTACTGAATCACCAACAGGAAATATTCCTGACGGCGGTACAAATGTAGAGTTTGCTAACTTTACATTCGAAGCTACAGGTGAAAATGTAAAAGTTGATAACCTTGTAGTTAGTTGTAATGGTAGTGATGCTACTGACTATGTAGACAATTTGAAACTTCTTTTGAATGGTACACAGGTCGGTACAACTGACACCACACTTTTGTGTGATGACGCTGCTACAGATTCAACTACATTTACATTTGGTAACACATTTATAGTTCCTGCAGGTACTCTTGCAAACTTAAAGGTTGTTGCTGATACTAATGATACTACTGTTGCTGCAGACGCTACATTTGCTATGGATCTTGTTGCTGGTTCTAGTAATGCACAAGGTCAAACAACTATGACTGCTCTTAGCACTACTGCTGAGACAGGTCGTACGCTAACAGTAAAATCAGGTGTTGTCTCTATTGCTGAGAATGCATCATTTGGTGATAAGACTTCTACAAATCCAACTGGTACAGTAAATGCAAAAGAAGTACAAGTTGCTTCATTTACTATTACTGCTGGATCTGCTGAGGCTGCAGATGTAACACAAATTCAGTTATCAGATAATACTACAGGTCAATCTGCTAATTATCAGAATTTGAAGATTAAAAATGGTGATACTCAGATTGGTTCAACTATTAATAGTTTGAACTCTTCTGCAAGTACATACTCATTTACACCTGCTACTGCTATTCGTATCGAATCAGGTCAGCAGTATGTAGTAGATGTATATGCAGATATTAAGAGTAGTGCTACTGAAGCAGGTAATGTTGCTTACGCACCTTTTAACTACAATACAAATGCTATTACAGCTACAGGTGTATTGACAAATTCAAGTGCAAACTCAAGTAACAGTGAAACTGCAATGCAAGAGCAATATATTGCTTCAAATGGTAACCTTACAGTTACTGTTGATGGTGATACTGCTAATGCAGCACAATTGGTACTTGGTTCATTACAGCAAGAGCTTGGAACATTCAAGCTTGAAGCTGATGCTGCTGAAGATATCAATGTAACTGATCTTGTAGTCTCTGTATCTACTACTGATACTGAACAGGGTACACTTCAGAATTTGACAATGTATATTGATGGCGAAGCATATGGTCCAACTGTTAATCTTCCACTAGCTGTAAGTACAGGAACTTACTGGAATGCAAGTTTCAGTGGTCTTGATCTCACAGTACCTAGAAGTAAAAATGTATTGATCACTATAAAAGCTGATCTAACTACATTTGACAATGGTGGTGATGCTGACGGTAGATTCCATGCTGCAATGGTATACAATATTGGTTCAGGAAGTGAACCTATTACAGCTACTGGTAATTCCTCAGGAGCAAGTATTACAGGAGTAGACCTCTATCTTGGGGCTGCTACTGATGCTGATCAAGTAGGTAATGAAATGATTACTTACAAGACATTGCTTTCTGTTGCATTTGCCGCAGATAGTCCATCAGGATCTGCTACTGGCGGAACTGATTCTATCGTTGCTAAATTCGTTGTAAGTAACTCAACTAATGTAGGAAGTTATTCTGCAACTCTTGAGAACTTCAATCTTACTATTGGTAACACAGGTGTTTCTGCTACTGCTGCACGTACATTGGATATCTATAAGAATTCAGTTAGTACAGCAAATTCAGTTGCATCTACCGACTGGGGAACTGCTCACATGAACTTAGCTGACACAGTTATTTCTGAAGCAGGCTTTACAGACATTAGCATTTCTGCTGGTGGTTCTGTAACACTTATCGTAGAACTTGATACTAATGATGCAGGTTCTGATGATAAATTATCTTTCAACGTAAACGCAAGTGATGTACAATGGACCGATGGTTCTACAGCTGCGGCTGACATTACTTCAGTTGACGGATTGCCTCTTACTGCTAAGACTCTTACATACTAATCGTTTTCGACTAGTATAGTACGGGCTTAGTTCGTATCGAAAAACCCCTCATTTGAGGGGTTTTTTGTTTTTTAAGATAATATTTGTTAGCATTATTTTTTCTTGAATAAGCACCAAATATCTGCTATACTTTCATAGTTATATGGCATTATATAAGATAGAAAAATTACCAAAATACATACGATTTGGCGTGTATATACTCATGACCTTTCCTTTGTGGTATACGTCGAGCACAATGTATCCAGCACATTTTGGCAAAACAGTGCTTTTTCAGATTGGTATTGAAATTCTTTTGATACTAATGTTTTATTATCTCTTGAAGAGTCATAAGCGTTTATTTCATTTTAGACTGCTTGATTGGCTGATACTTGGTTTTTTCATTTCTCTTTTTATAGCGTCAGTTTTTGGGGTGGATTTTACGAGGAGTTTTTGGGGATATCAATCTAGGGCGCAAGGTCTGTTTACATTACTGCATTTTTTTGGTCTCTATGTTCTTTTGCGTCAATTCTTTGGTAAACAAAAATATTGGAAGATTTTATTACATTCCATTGTAGGAGTTGGAGTGCTTTCTTCACTAGTTGCATGGATTGGCCCATACATGGCTGTTTTTGATGGGGTGATTATAGAGAGTTCTAGGCTTAGTGGACTTGTGACTAACCCGATCTTCTTTGCTGCATATCTTATTATTCCTACTTTTTTTTCCTTCCTGCTTGCCATGCAAGAGAATGATAATAAATATAAGAGTTTGTTATTTTTTTCTGGATTAGTTCTTCTTGCTACATTAATGGCCACACAAGTTAGGGGAGTTTTAGTAGCACTTATTTTTTCTATTGTTATATTTTGGTTTGGCTATTTATTTATAGAGAAATCAAAAAAAATAAGAACTATAATGTTGTCAATTGGTATTGTTTTGGTTTGTCTGGGAGTAAGTTTGTATTTTTTCAATATATATTCAGACACACTTTACAACAATGCACCTAAAGTTTCTAGGATTTTGGATATATCACTCAACACCGGGACAGGAAGGACTCGTTTGATGGCATGGGATATTGCATATGAGGGTTTCAAGGATAGGCCTGTTTTTGGGTGGGGGCCAGAAAATTACCAAAATATTTTTGATATTTATTATAATCCTGATTTTTTGGAATTTTCTCTTGAGGAGACTCTCTGGGACAAACCACATAATTATGTAATGGAGTTATTATCAACTGGTGGAATTGTTACCACTGTGTTTTATTTAGCCATTTTAATTTCTTTACTTGGATATTTAATTAGTTTAATTAAAAAGTCTTCCAGTAAAAATCAAAAGATAATATATTTAATTATTATTACAGCTATACTATTCTATCTTGTTCAAAATCTTTTTGGCATAGAAACATCGTACTCTTATCAATTATGGTTTGTGTTAATGGCTTATATAATGTTTGAATATATTTCCAAAAAAGAGCAAGAAGTGACTGACAAGACATATTTTTATAAAAAAAGTGCGCCAATATTTTTAATTATTTTTTTTATTATTACACCCATCTTTTTGTTTCAAAATATAAATATGTACAGAGCGTCTATATATATGGGTAATGCACGAGATGCTGCAGTAGTCGGTGATGCAAATTTGTGGGTCACGCAAGCTAAGTCAGTTTTAGATGTGCCCACTCCATTTTTATGGGAGCAGGGTATATTTTTGGTTCAAGATATTTCCTTATTAAGCGAACAAAGGGTTTTAAGTAAGGATATCCTACAAGAAGTTGAAGATTCTTTAGTTAATATATTTTTAAGTTATCTAAATAGTGTTCCAGATTCATTTAGGATTAATTTATTTTTTGGTGAGTTTTATGCATTTATGGGCGAGTATGTAGATCTTTCTTATATGGAAAAATCTGACGAATATATGATAAAGGCACAAAGTATAAGCCCACTAAATCAGCGTGTATCATTTTTGTTATCAAAAAATTATTTGTTAGAAGGTGAGATCAATGAGGCTTTGAGTATTTTGTATGAACTTGTTTTAACGTACCCCACTTCTTTTGAAGTACATTGGTTTTATGGTCTAATGTTGGTTGAGGCAGGTGATCTTGATAATGGGATTATAGAATTAGAAAAGGGGTCTGGGTTTGGTTTTAGACATTCAGGTAATATTGAATTTATGATAGATTTGTATGCTAAACAAGGGGATTATGATAAGATAATTCCGTTGTACGAGAATCTTATAAGTGAAGATATAAATAATGGATCTCTATATGCACGCTTGGCTGCGACGTACGCCGTTTTAGGAGACACAAATAATATGATTGAATCCATTAATAGCGCGGTTGAAAAAGATCCAAGTCTGCAGACGGAAGCTAAAATATTTTTAGAACAACAAGGTATTTCATTTTAATTTTTATAATTAATTTATAAATGTATGAAGAAAAATTTTATTTTTGGTTTAGTAAGTCTTCTAGTTGTTATTCTAATGTTTGCGTTTGTATACTTTTTATTTTTCAAAGATAGTGTTAACGACTCAGTAGAGACAAGCGCACTAATTACTGAGTTTGATCAACTAGTGCAAGATAATCCAGAATTACAAAGTTTTGTAGATGAGATTGAGAAATGGGAAAGTAAACAGGCAGAAGATCCAGAAAGAGTAGAAACATTCAATACTCTTGGTATGGCATGGAAAAGTCTGGGAGATAGGACAAAGGATGATAGACATTACGAACGCGCGTTAGAAGTGTATAAGGAGGGGATAGAAAGAACTGATGGTAAAAATACATTGTTTTTGAAAAATGCTGCTGCTATGTCTAAATATTTAAAAAGATATGAAGATGTAGAAGGATTTTATCTGAGTGCTATAGAGGTTGCTCCTGGTGAACAGGCTACTTATATAGAGTTGGCAGAGTTGTATGAATATCAACTTAAGAAAAATTCAGAAGAAATTATTTCACTACTTGACAGTGGAATAGAACGTGCCGTTATTTCTTCTATAATACAAAGTCATAAGCAGAGATATTTAAACAGATCACAAAACAATAATTAATATTATGCGTGAAAAATACTTAGTTTACACAATAAAATTTTTAGCGATTCTTTCTTTCTTCACTCCGCTTCTTGTACCGTATAAACATTTTATATTTCCTTTTATAGTTCCAAAGATTGTGGTTTTGAGATCATTAATTTTATTGATGCTTGGAATATATATATTGTTGTTGGTGACTAATGTGGAGAAATACAAATTAAAATTAAATCCGGTCAATATTGTTGTTGGTTTGTTTTTGGTTAGTTTTGGTGTTTCTACATTTATTGGTCCAGATTGGTATAGGAGTATGTGGGATAATCACGAAAGAATGCTTGGGTTTTTTACTGTTTTTCATTATATATTGTATTATTTTATTCTCAGTTCAGTTTTCAAAGAGTGGAAGGACTGGAGATTTCTTATGCGTGTATTTTTGACTGCAGGAAGCATTGTAATGTTAATAGGATTATGGCAAAAATTTGTTAATCCAGAGGCCCTGCTCAATCGTAATGCTGTGAGAGTCTCTGCAACACTAGGTAATGCCATTTATATGAGTGGTTATGGATTATTTTTGTCTTTTATTGGGGTTTTGTTAGGTCTAAAAGAAAAGAAAAAAAGTTTTTGGCAGTGGTATAGTTTTCTAGGTGCATTCTTAGGTTTCGCAGGAATTTTTTTAGGCGGAACAAGAGGAACTTTTTTGGGACTTATGGCAGGTTTGTTGGTTGTAGTGATAGGCTATATTTTGATGCTTAAGGATCATGCACGTCTTCGTAAGTATCTTATAGGTTTGATAATTGCAGGCATTTTAGTCTTAGGCATTTCTTGGGTATATCGTGATACAGCTTTTATAAATAAGACACCAGTTGTGGGTCGTTTAGTAAATATATCTTTAAGTTCTGGTAGTGCTGAGACACGTCTTATGGCGTGGGAAATAGCTGTTGACGCGTGGAAAGAAAAACCTATAATTGGTTGGGGACCGAATAATTATTATTATGCATTTAATAAATACTATAGATCTGAGTTTCTCGAACATGGGTTTCATGAAACCTGGTTTGATAATGCACATAGTGTAATATTTAATACACTGGCTGTACAAGGTATTTTTGGTATATCATTTTATTTTGGTATGTTTCTCATTCCTATTTATTTATTATGGAGAGATCGTCGTAAACAAATTCACATTGTGATTTTTTCATCTGCATTTTTGGTAGGTCATTTTGTACACAATGCATTTGTTTTTGAAAATCCAACATCCTATCTTTATTTTTTCTTTTTTCTTGCGTTTGTAAATCACACACTCACAATGAGCGATGTTTCTGATACAAAAGATGGCGGGTCCGGTAAAAAAGTAGGACTTCCTATTATGGGTATAGTTATGTTTTTTATACTATTGTTTGTATATACAACAAATATAAATCCGGCTCGCGCTAACATGAGAAGTTTTGATGCAATTCAAAATCTTTCACGTGGTATGGATCCTGTAAAACTTTTTAATAATGCTGTGGAAATTCCCACACCACATATTGATGACATTAGAAATGATTTTGGAAGGATGGGTTCTCAATTGATTGTAGAGCATATTAGAAAAGATGATTTTGATTCAGTAAAAGATACATACGAATTGATTTATAGTGAATTGAAGAAGAATATAGAATTGCATCCAATGGATATTCGTGTACATATACAATTATCTCAGTTAGTGCAATTTGTAGCTGACGCAACTAAAAATGCTACCTTACTTTTTGAAGCAGAAGCCTTACTAGAAGACGCTCATGCATTTTCACCAAAACGACAGCAAGTAGAGTATATACTTGCGCAAATTAAGCTTAGGCTTGGAAAAGGTCAAGAGGCTGTAGAAATATTACGAACAAGTGTTGATAATAACTATAAGATAGCAGAAGGTTGGTGGAGGCTTGCGTCATTTCACTATACACTCGGTCAAAAAGATGTAGCTAGAGATGTAGTAAATGAAGCACGTGAAAAAGGAGTAGTCTTTACAGGGCAAGGTAAGAAGATCGTAGATCAAATACTACTTGGAGTCACGAGTACGAAATAATATTATTACGTAAATTCGTTATTGGCGAACATGCAATTTCATATGAATCCAAAAATTTCTATATTAATGAGTGCATACAATGCTGAAAGTTTTATTGCCAGTGCAATAAAGAGTGTTTTAGATCAATCTTTCAAAGATTTTGAATGTGTCATTGTTAATGATGGGTCAACAGACGGAACTGATAAAATAATAGAACAGTTTAGAAAAAGCGATCCACGTATTCATGTGATTCATAATGAAAAAAATATTGGACTCACTCGTTCTCTTAATATGGGCTTGAGTCATTGTCTTGGAGATTATATTGCCAGACTAGATGCTGATGACGTATGTGCCAATGATCGTCTGGAAATGCAATATAAATTAATGGAGTCTACAAAAGATATTGCACTGTGTGGATCTAGTGCATGGTATTTAGATGAAAATGATAAAAAGATTGGTGAAAAAAATTTACCAACAGATTACGTAGATATAAAAAAGAAACTTTTGTTCAACAATCAATTTGTCCATAGTAGCCTGTTTATAAGAAAAAATGTATTAGACAAAGAAGGTTTTTATAACGAAAGTTTCAAGGCAAGTCAGGATTATGAATTGATATTGCGCATAGCTTCTAAATATAGAGTAGAAAATATTTCTAAACATCTTGTAGGTTGGCGGGTGGAGGAGAATTCCTTATCATGGTCAAGTAAAAGACAAGAGTGGGATGCAATTCATGCTAGATGGTGGGGGATTACGAAATACAGTTACCCTAAATTAGTTGGTTTATTTCATATAATTTTACGCATTGGTTGGCTTTGTTTGCCACAAAAAATGAAAATGAAAAGATATGCACATTAGTTTTATTATACCTACACTCGATAGAGTAAAAGATTTAGAAAGACTACTAAAGTCTTTTCTTACTCAAACAAAAAAACCAGATGAGATCATTATTGTTGAACAAGGTGATAGATACTTCAACACTTCAACACTTCAACACTTCAACACTCTGCCAATAAAGGTTTATCATGTAGATTTTAAATCCCTCACAAAGGCACGTAACTTTGGAGTAGAAAAAAGTTCAGGAGATGTTGTTGGATTTTTGGATGATGATATTGTTTTGGACAAAGATTATGTAGAAAAAATTGAACATTTTTTTTCTAAGAATTCAGAAGCTTTGGGAGTGCAGGGAGTTATCACTAATTTTGAAGAAGGTCATACGAAGAAGGTTGGTGGAAATTCATTTATTTACAAAATGTATAATTATCTAGCAAAAATATTTTTACTAAATAATTCTAGTACTAAAAATAAGTTATTATTATCAGGACGTAATCAGTATGCAAGTCGTGTGGAGAAAATAATCAATTGTGAATGGTTGAGTGGCATTGGAAATTATCGAAAAATAGTTTTTGAAGAATTTACATTTGATGAAAATCTAAAGGGTTATGCACTTGGAGAAGATAAATTATTTTCTTATCCTATTTTTGAAAAGCATCCTACATCTTTGTTTGTGGATCCTGAAATAAGATGCGAACACCACCATGCTGATTCTGGTCGTCCAAAGGATAAGAAGTGGGTAGAGATGAAAGTAAATTATACATATTATCTATGGGTTAAATTATTTAAGAAAAAAGGATTGCGTGCCAGATTTAGTTATGTTTGGGCAAATATTGGAGACGTAAAGATAGTTTTTTTATCAGTATTACTTAGACAAAATAGTTTGAGATTTTGGTGGTGGCATGTAATTTTTTATATGAAATTATTATTTGGTAAGAATGAATATGAAGCGTAAGCGATTGCTGTTATTTTTTACATATGGGGTTTCTCTAAAGACCTGGAAAGAATCCGGTACGCTTGAGCGAGATCTTGTTTTGTATAAAAAATTACAGGAGGAAGGAGTCGACACATTATTTATAACCTATGGTAGGAAACAAGATTTAGAAATAGCAAAAGAAGTTGATGTCAATGTATTTTGTAATACATTTTATTTACCTCGTTTTATCTATTTCCTTTTTCTTCCTTTTTTGATTTTTGTTAAACGTATAAAGTTTGATCTTATAAAATCACATCAGTTTATAGGTACTTTACCTGCTGTAATAATGCATTGGTTAAGTAAGAAAAAGTACTATGCACGAGGTGGGTATGTACCCACATATTTTTTTAAGTCAGAAAAGTATAATTCTATAAAACATTTTTTTCGATATGTAATGACATTATTTGATGAAATACTCATTGCAAAGTATGCAGATAAGATTCTCGTTCCGAGTGATGAAGAGAAAAGATATTTACAAGAAAGACATAAGCGTACAAAAGATTCAATTTTTGTATTACAGCCAAACTGGATAGACACAAATATATTTGTTACAAATCCAGAAATTAAGAAAAAAAATAGAAGTATTATTTTTATTGGACGTTACGAAGATCAGAAAAACCCAATTCTCTTTTTGGAAAGTATAAAGGATATCCCAGATATTAGTGTTACCATGGTTGGTGCAGGAAGTTTGTATGGAGATGTAGTTTCTTTTGTAAAAGAGAATGGCTTGAATGTAAAAGTACATGAAGATCGTATAGAAAATAGTAAACTCCCTAAAATGCTGCAAGAACACCAGGTGTATGTACTTACAACAAGTTTTGAGGGGGGGAGCCCAAAGACATTACTTGAGGCAATGTCGTGTGGATTGCCTGTGGTGGCTTCTGATACATTTGGAACGCGTGAAGCCTTTGAGAATGAAGAACACGGTTTGAAATGTGAGTTAAATAGCACTGCCTTTAAAAAAGCAATAACAACCCTTTTGAATAATGAAGAAATTTGTGATAAGTTTGGTATGCAAGCACGTAAGCATATAGAATCACATTATTCACTTGATACTGTTTTTACAACAGAATATTCATTAATTAATCATCTTACGTCTCCTTGACAGGGGTAGTATTTTTACGTAAAATAAGCACAATATGAAAAAAGCACTCATCACAGGGATTACTGGCCAAGATGGATCATACTTGGTCGAACTCTTATTAGAAAAAGGTTACGAGGTTCACGGAATCATCCGTCGTTCTAGTAGTTTTAATACTGATCGAATCGATCATATTTATCGAGATCCTCATGAAAAAGGTGTAAAAATGTTTTTGCATTATGGAGATTTGTCTGACGCGAGTAATATAGAGCGTATTTTGAAAAAAGTTAAACCTGATGAAGTCTATAATCTTGGAGCACAGAGTCATGTTCGTGTAAGTTTTGACACACCAGTTTATACAGGTGATGTGGTTGGGTTAGGCACACTTCGTTTGCTAGAGGCAATTAGGAATTCAGGCATTGAAACAAAATTTTATCAAGCTTCTAGTTCTGAAATGTTTGGTAAAGTTCGTGAAGTTCCACAAAAGGAAACAACGCCATTTTATCCACGCTCCCCATATGGTTGTGCAAAGGTTTTTGCATATTGGACCACAATAAATTATCGTGAAAGCTATGACATGTTTGCATGCAACGGGATTCTCTTTAATCACGAATCTCCTAGGCGTGGTGGTACATTTGTTACTAAAAAGATTGTGGACGGTCTTATCAATATAAAAGAAGGAAAACAAGAGACTTTATTTTTAGGAAATTTAGATTCAAAACGTGATTGGGGTTATGCCAAAGAATACATGGAGGCAATTTGGCTTATGCTTCAGCAAGACAAGCCCGATGACTTTGTAATTGCTACTGGCGAGACACACAGCCCAAGAGAGTTTGTCGAAGAATCTTGTAAATTGTTAGATATCGATTTGGAATGGACAGGAAAAGGTCTCAAAGAGAAAGGAAGAGATAAGAAAAGTGGTAAGACTATTATTGAGATCGATTCAAAATATTTCAGACCAACTGAAGTTGATTTGCTTATTGGCGATGGGTCAAAAGCAAAGAAGGTCTTGGACTGGGAACCAAAAGTAAGATTTAAGGATCTAGTTAAGATTATGGTGGATGATAGGTTGGCAAAATAGTTTTTTGAGATAGCTATGTTAAGCGAAGCGTAAGTAAGGATATATTATGTGGAAAAACAACTGGAATAAAAGACGTTTTAAGATCTTGTCTTTTTTGGTATTAATTATAACAATATCATTTTTTTTTATTACTCCAGTTATAGTGCAGACTGTTTTATCAAGAGAAGCCAAGCTAAATTTCATCGATAAAATAGGGATAGAAAGATATGAGAAAATGAAGCGAGTGTTTTTTTCAGTTTCAAATTTAAAATATTCAGCATTACGAATGAAGAATAGCGATATTCCACAAGTGTATTTATATGCAGAGTCAGGAGACTTAAGTAAAATTACAGAAAATATAACGCAGGTTTCTTCGAGAAAAAAAATAAAAGGAACAATGAACTATGATGATAAGGAATACAGTATCCTTATGAAGGTAAAGGGTGGTGGTGAGACTCATTGGCAAAATGATAAAAAATCTTGGGGAGTTATTGCAGATGATACATTATTTGAAGGACAGCAAAGGGTCGATTTTATTATTGCTAGAGACAGGGGGTTTTTACAAGAGGCATATAGTAATTTTATAGCACAGAAAATGGGCTTGATTACCCCTCAGTATAGATTTATTGATTTATTTATAAATGATGAGAGGCAGGGTCTATATTTTGAACTTGAGCATTGGTCAAAAGAGGCTGTGGAAAAAGCAGGCTTGACTGGAGACACAAATTTTTATGGAGACGCTGGATCCTTGCAAGATAGTTATGTTGAACCACAAAAGTATACGAAGAATCCACATGATGAAAGAGATACAACTACAGACTTGTTTACTTTGGAACAGATAGCAAATCATCCTGATGATAAATATTTTTGGGATAATATTTTTTCTATTATCGACAAAGAAAACTTTTTTATATGGCAGTCTCACTCCGTTATTTTGCGAAGCGCACATCAGCATAGTGGTAATAACGTGAAACTATACTTTAATAACACGAAGGGCTTGTTTGAGTTTTTTCCATGGGATATTAATGCAGAGGGAGATGAGTATATTTTTGGCGAGCAAGAGATATCTTATAATAAACTGGTGACACGTATACTGAAGAACCCTAGATTTATGTATGAAAGAAATAAGGCATTGTATGGGTTTATTAAAGATAAAGATTTATGGAAAGATGGGGGAGAGTATTATAAGGATTTGAAAAAAGATATTAAACCGTCCTTAGCAAAAGATTCATTGAAAACACTAAGTACAAAATCAGCCTTTAGAATGATAGATAATTTTGAAGATAATTTTGAAAATTGGCGTGATGAAATTGAGGATAAAATAGAGAAGGGTGGTTTAGAGGTTCGTGTAGATTTTTCTGATAAAAAAAGTACTATTGTATTAACAAATAATTATATAAGCCCGGTAAATATCGAAAGAATTTTATTTTTTTATAAAGATAAACAATCTATTCCTAATAAAAGAATAATCTTAACAAATAGCGGTGGCCACATATTGAGAGATTTTGTGTGCGATGAAGAAGAGTTGGTGTGTTCTGTAGGTTTTGAAGATGAATTATTAATTTTTTCTGATAGGGAAATTATTGAAGATGAGGTTGGGGCACTGTCTTTTTTGAAAAGTATATCACCTGAGCACTATCTTGAAATTTCTGGAGACATAGGTGATTTCGATCATGTTATGCTAGAGTCTAAGAATTCTGTTACAGGTAAAAAAACAAAAGACAAAAATACTCAAATTATCTATATAGACAATAAACAATTTGAAAATTTAAAAGATATAAACATGAGTGCGGTTAGTTTTTCATCTCGACATAAATCTTTTTTATTACATGGAGACAGTGAGCTTTCAATTGGTCCTGGTTCATTCTTTTTTGACAAAAATGTTATTATTCCAAAAGAGACGATATTGACTATACAGCCAAACACTACACTAACATTTAAAAAAGATGTTTCACTTTTATCATATAGTCCTGTACATGCAGAAGGTTTAACGCACAAGTCTATTAAGGTTGTGTTAGACGGAGGAATATTTGGTATTGTTACAGCGCCTGAAAAAAGTACTTTTAAAAATTGTGTATTTTATGGTGGTGGGCAATCAGCTATCAATGGTATTTTTTTGAGCGGTATGTTGTCTTCCTATCATTCAGATATTAATATTGAAAAGTGTGAATTTAGAGATGCAAGTGGGGACGACGCTGTAAATGCAAAATACTCAAAAATAGAAGTAGAAGATAACATATTTCATTATAATGCATTTGATGCCTTAGATGTTGATTTTGCAAAAAAAGATAGCTATATTTCAAAAAATATTTTTATAAATAATGGTAATGATAGTATAGATTTGAGCGGATCATTTATTGATATTAAGAATAATCAAATAAGTTCATCTGGTGATAAATGTGTGAGTGTTGGTGAAAAATCAATCGTTTTATTGGATTCAAACATGTTACAGAAATGCAGTATTGGCGTTGCTGTGAAAGACAGCTCTGAAGTAATAATATCAAATAATATAATAGTTAATAACGATGAAGGGGTTTCAATGTACCAAAAGAAAGAAATCTTTGGAGGTGGTAAATCTGCCTTGTATAATAATGTGTTTTGGGATAATATTATTGACTTGAAAAAGGATAGTTTTTCTGATATTATTGATTGTGAATCAAATATAGTAAATAGTGCTGAATGCAGGGAAAATATCAATACAGAGCCTATATTTGATGAAAATTATACTATATTGAACATTAGTGAGATAGAGATTTTTTATAGAGATTAAGTAAGAAAATAATCACATACAAAATTATTATATGGCAGATTTAGATACATCAGAAAATATTAAATTGCATTTTCGTCGTTTTGAATGGAAGTATATTATAGATAGAAAAATGATGCATAGGATAATAAGTGAACTTTCTACATATATGGAGTTGGATGATCATATAAGTACCGAGGCAAGAGATCGGGGCCCTCAGAATGCGTTTTATATGGTGCGTAGTGTATATATGGATAATAGTGGTTTAGGATCATATCACGAGAAAATGGCCGGTTGTGATTTTCGAAAAAAAATGAGGGTAAGAACGTATGAAGGTGATGTTTCAGATGACACAAAGGTATTCGTTGAGATAAAGAGAAAGAAGGGAGACACTATTATCAAAGATCGTGTGGTAATGCCTTATGGTTCTTGTCAGAATATTTTTGACCAAGGAGTATATAATCTAGACCAATTTCCTGTTGGAGATAGAGATTTTTTAAAGGAATTTTTGTGGACATACAAACGTAATTGTATGCGACCGTTGCTAAACGTATCTTATAAGCGATGCCCCTTTGTAGATAAGGTTAGGAAAAGATTTAGAGTAACTTTTGATTATGATATAGATAGTGTTTTAGTGAATGGTGAAATTAATTTTCAAGGAGAGACTAATAAGAAAAGTGGTGATATTATTATGGAGGTGAAGTATGATGGTATGTTGCCAAGTTGGTTTTATAACATACTTAAAAAATATAGTTTATCTAGGTCATCATTCTCAAAATATTGTTTTGGTGTACAAAAAGTTTTTGATTTTTAAATAATTTATTTAAGTTTATATATATGGATACCTTATTACAAAGTCTTTCACAGGGAAGTTCTATGGGTTTATTTGATATCATTATTTCTATAGGGATTTCTTTTGCACTCTCATTGTTCATTGCTTTTGTGTATAAATATACTCACAGGAGTGTTTCTTATTCGCGTACATTTTTGAATAGTCTTATCATAATTTCTACAGTTGTTAGTGTCATTATGATTATAATAGGTGGGAATGTAGCGGTAGCTTTTGGTGTTTTTGGTGCATTGAGTCTTATTCGTTTTAGAACAGCAGTAAAAGACCCAAGAGACATGGCATTCATGTTTTTTGTGATAGCCGTTGGTATGGCAAGTGGAATTGGAAGATACGACATAGCTATAATCAGTACATTTTTGATTTGTCTCATTATTTTCTTATTGAACAGATACAACTTCGGAAGTACACAGCATAGTGATTATATACTCACTTTTTCTCTTGATTCAAATGGCGGTGCTAGCGATATATATAAACCAATTTTCAAAAGATTTGTTGATATAGAGCAACTATTAAATGTACACACAAAGCAAGCCGGAAAAATTATGCATTTTACATTTAGTTTGAAGTTTAAAGACGAACACAAGATTGATGATTTTGTGAAACAACTTGATATGACACAAGGCGTTAGTCAGGTCGACATCCTTTCAACAAAAGATGATATAGAGTATTAGTAATAAAAATATTTATAGCGTATACTTAATATATTATGGATAAAGACTCAAAAATATATGTAGCAGGGCATAACGGAATGGTTGGTTCTGCAATTGTAAGAAAATTACAATCAGATGGCTATACAAACTTTGTTTTTCGTACGAGCAAAGAGCTTGATTTGCGTGACCAAAATGCCACAGCAGATTTTTTTGCTACTGAAAAACCAGAGTATGTTTTTTTGGCTGCTGCAAAAGTCGGTGGAATACTTGCCAACAGAGAACAAAAAGGCGAGTATTTTTATGACAATACAATAATTGAATTAAATGTCATACATAATGCGTATACAAATGGAGTGAAGAAGTTATTCTTCTTAGGAAGTAGTTGTATATATCCAAAATTTGCAGAGCAGCCAATCAAGGAAGAATATCTCATGACAGGACATTTAGAGCCAACAAATGATGCATATGCCGTTGCAAAGATCGCAGGAATTCAGATGTGCAAGGCATATTATGAACAATATGGTTTCAAATCTATTTCAGTCATGCCGTGTAATCTGTATGGACCCGGAGACAATTTTGACCCCAAAACATCTCATGTGTTACCAGCCTTGTTACAAAAGGTAGTTGAGGCGAAAGAAAATGGTGACAAGGAGATTGTGATGTGGGGTACTGGAAAACCAAAAAGAGAGTTTTTATATGTAGATGATGTCGCTAGTGCCTGTGTGTTTCTAATGAATAGCGATGTTGAAAATGACATATTTAACATAGGTATGGGAGATGATATTGCAATTAAAGATCTTCTTACATTAATTTGTGAAATTGTAGGATTTGATGGTGAAATAAAAAATGATTTAGATAAACCCGATGGAACACCGCGTAAGTTGTTGGATGTTGGCAAGTTGCATAACCTTGGATGGAAACACAAAATTGAACTAAAAGAAGGAATAGAAAAACTATATGCTTGGTATATAGAGCATAGAGATAAAAAATAATAAATATGAAAAAAGCACTTATATTTGGAATTTGTGGTCAAGACGCGGCATATATGTCCCAATTATTGTTGGACAAAGGCTATGAAGTTCATGGAGTAGGTAGATCAGTTACCCATGAAAGAATGTGGCGATTAGATGATCTTGGGATAACTGACAAAATTAATATCTCCAGCGGAGACATTACCGATGCTTCTTATTTGGTTCAATTATTTTCTGATTTACAACCAGATGAGTGTTATAACTTTGCTGCAATTTCATTTATAGGACAATCATGGAAGACAGCAGAGACAACTTTAAATGTGAATACAACTGGTGTATTACATATTTTGGAAGCAATAAAAACTGTTTCGAAGCATACACGTATGTATCAAGCTGGAAGTTCTGAGATGTTTGGTCGCCCAGATACAAAAATTCAAGATGAGTCTACGCTTTGTAATCCATGTAATCCATATGGAGTATCAAAGCTAGCTGCATATAATTTGCTAAATATTTATAGGGATGCTTACGGTATATTTGCTGCAAATGCATATTGCTATAATCATGAATCTCCTCTGCGCGGTATGGAGTATGTAACACGCAAAATTACTGATGGTGTTGCACGTATTTCTCTTGGAAAACAAAAAGAGCTTAGACTTGGTAATATTGAAGCGTCGAGAGACTGGGGACATGCAAAAGATTATGTTCAAGCAATGTGGGCAATGCTTCAGCAAGATAAACCAGATGATTATGTACTTGCTACAGGAGAGACGCATAGCATAAAAGATCTACTCACCATTGCTTTTGCTCATGCAGGAGTGGATAATTGGGAGCAGTATGTGGTAGAGGATGAACGATTTTATAGGCCACTAGAACCACATACACTATGTGGAAATAGTGCAAAGGCAAAAGAAAAATTACAGTGGGAACCAGCAACTTCATTTGAAACTTTGGTTCAGGAAATGGTTGATGCAGACATGAAGAGGCTTAAGGGCTAATTATGTTTAGAAAAATTCAAAAAGGTATAGAAGTTCTTAAAAATAACTTATTTAATAGAAATAAGCTTATTTTTATTTCAGAACCAATTAATTGGGTTATAGAAGAAATTTGTTTTGAACTTATTAGCAACATAAATAAAAAATATTCCATAAAATCAAACATAAGCTACTCACCAATTTTTTTGAAAAATAAAGTCTTACATTTTTCAAGCATAGCTACATTAGTAAAAGGGGATAGGGTCGTTAATTTTAATGATTCAAATAAGTCAGTTTTAAGCTGGTATCATGTGTTGCCTGATGATAAGAGAATTCCTTTTATTCCAGAACTGAATAATAAGATAAATTTTGTACATACATCATGCCGTACTACGCAAGATGATTTAATTAAACATGGTTTTGATACAAAAAAAGTAGTTTTAATCCCAGAAGGAATAAAGCTAGATAATTTTGAAGTTTTTTCTGAAAAACAAAAAGATGAAATTAAAGAAGAATTACATTTACCAAAAAATAAAGTTATTATTGGCTCATTTCAAAAAGATGGGCATGGATGGAAAGAAGGTCTTGAGCCAAAGGAGGAGAAAGGTCCTGATGTCTTTTGCGATGTCATAGAAAAGTTATCACAAAAATTTGATATACATGTTTTACTAACAGGACCAGCCCGAGGTTATGTAAAAAATAGATTGGAA
>JABGUG010000012.1 GCA_018646705.1 Candidatus Parcubacteria bacterium
CCCCGCCGTTCTTGTGGTCTCGAGAGACCTTCCCAAAGGTGAGCACTCGTGGCGCACCACGTACGTTTCCGTTCACGGTGATCTGGATGTTTGCCATGCGGTTCCCTCGTTGGCTGTGGTTAGTCGAAGCCTTGAAAAAATAATATAGTAAAATATTGATTTTGTCAATACAAAAAACACCCTGATTTGCGTCAGAGTGCCTAAGTAGAGCGATTTTTGTTTAAATTATTTTCACTACATTCCACCAATTTTCTATATATTCAGCCCGTTTATTTTGATATTTGAGATAATATGCATGTTCCCACACATCAAGAGCAAGAATCGGGGTATGTCTTAGTGTGAGTGGAGAATCTTGGTTTGGGAGTGAATATACCTTTAATTCTTGATTTTCATCTCGTACTAGCCATGCCCATCCACTACCAAATTGCTTTGTGGCGGTTAGGTTGAAAAGTTCTTTGTAAGAATCTAGTGAGTCAAAAGTCTTTTCAATATCATTTACAAGAGTTTCATCAATTTCTTTTTCCGGTCCCATAATTGACCAATAGATATTGTGATTTACAAATCCACCACCGTGATTTTGCAAAGCTTTTCTATCAGCCTCGTCAACATTTAGAGATTTTAGATTTTGTAAAATATTCTCAGCAGATTTGTCCTGTAGTTCAGGATATTTTTCTACCACTTTTTTGAAGTTATCAAGATAGGCTTGATGATGTTTTGTATAATGGATTTCCATTGTTGCCGCATCAATATATGGCTCGAGTGCATCAAATGAATAGGGGAGTTTGTATAGTGTATGTTCCATAAAATGTTTTATTCCGAGTGTAACGAGGAATCTTTCCTATCACACGCGGCTTCAATTAGATGAATAATAAAATATAATATATTCCTCTTAGGAAAGATCCCTCACTTTGTTCGGGATTATAAACGTCCTACCAAATCAAGGCCTGGTTCAAGCACATCACTACCTGGTTGCCAGCTCGCAGGACATACCTTATCACCATGTTCAGCTACAAATTGAGCCGCTTGGAGTTTTCGGAGGAGTTCTTTTGCATTGCGACCAATACTATTGTCATGCATTTCATATGCTTTTATAATTCCTTCTGGATCCACAATAAACGTAGCACGAAGAGAGAGACCTTCTTCTGGAATATATGTACTAAGTGCTTTGCAAAGTTTACCAGTAGGGTCAGCAACCATAGGAAATTTAATTTTTCCAATGGCTTCTGAGTTATCATACCATGCTTTATGTACAAATACAGTATCAGTACTTACACTTAATATTTCAGTATTAAGTTTTTGAAATGTTTCATACATTTCTGCCATTTCTTCTAGTTCAGTTGGACAGACAAATGTGAAGTCTGCTGGATAAAAGAATAGAATAGACCACTTTCCTTTGTAGTCAGCAGGATTTATTTTGACTGTATCATTATTGTGAAATGCTTCAAGTACCATATTTGGGACCTGTGTACCTACGAAGCTTGTAGGGTGTAGATGTTCTGTCATATGTGTGGATAAATTATATTATTTAAATTATACTAATATGGTATACTATTATATAATATTTCGTCAATGTGTACAACCAAAGTTATCCACGCCATTGTGTTGATTTTATAAAGATGATATAATTTTACTCGTAATTTAAACTATTTAATTTAAAGATATTTTATGACAGAAGAAAACAATACAAACCAAAAGGGAATTTTGGATTTGCTTACACCGCAGCAGACCTTCTTTGTTGGACTTATTGGGGGTGTACTTGTTCTTTGTACTATTGGTTTTTTTATTTTACTTGGTATAGTGCTCAAGGGTGGGGTGGCTACATCAGGAGTAAAATCTATCTCAGGATCTGATTCTGAAGGTCCAAAGAAATTTAGTCAGTGTCTTGATGATGGTAAATATGCTGATGCAATAAAACAAGATTTCAATCTAGGTGCATCAATTGGTGTACAAGGAACTCCCGCAACATTTATCAATGGATATCTTGTGAGTGGGGCACTTCCTGCGTCTGCTATGAGCGACGTAATTGATGATTTATTTCGAGGCGAGGTACCATTTATTGATGACTATGAAGCATTGAGGATGGATTCTGGTGATCTACAAAAGGTTGACATGCCTGATTTACCAAATGCTGAATGGATTGGTGGCAAAAATGCAACTGTTTCACTAGTAGAATTTTCTGATTTTGAATGTTCATTCTGTGCACGATTTACTCCATCAGTAGAACAAGTACTTGATCAATATGGTGATAAGATAAAATTTACTTATCGTCATTTTCCATTATCATTTCATCCAAATGCACAAAAGGCAGCAGAAGCTTTCGAATGTGCTAAGGAACAAGGTCAATGGAAAGAGATGCACGATAAGCTATTTGAGCTCTCGGCCGCTAGTAATTTGAATATAGATAGTTATAAGAAAGCAGCTACTGAACTTGGATTAAAATAATATAAGTACAAAGCGCACAAGACCACCGTATTCCGGTGGTCTTGTTTATTTTATAAAAAAGCGATATACTATTTTTGTTAGTTTTAATAATACTAATTTTGTATGAAAAAGATTTTATTTGGTTTTTTTGTTCTTACCTTGGCTTTATTTGCCTTTTTTCCTACTAGCTCATATGCAGA
Organism: Candidatus Parcubacteria bacterium; assembly: GCA_018646705.1. Classification (GTDB taxonomy): domain Bacteria; phylum Patescibacteriota; class Patescibacteriia; order Magasanikbacterales; family UBA922; genus BM521. The sequence goes on from JABGUG010000012.1 coordinate 2,622, forward strand.
AGACGAGCTCAATCTTGCGAGTGGGGATAAATTTGAATACGCATTGTTTCATCTAGAAACTTGCCCACATTGTCGTGATGAAATAGAATTCATAGAAAAAGAAATCATGCCAAAGTATGGTCAGTATATTGATTTAAAAATGTATGAAGTGAGTGAGGCAGAAAATCAAAAAACCTTTAAACAATATCAATATTATTATAAATTTCAAGGTGGCGGAGTTCCAGTTGCAGTAATTGATGGAAAAGTTGTGCAGGGATATGGTTCAGACAAAACCACGGGTAAAGAAATCATGACTATTATAGAAGATAGATTGAGGTATGGTGGTGTGCTTGATAGTGATGTGGTAGAAAATGGTGATCAATGTGAAGATGGTGAGGAGTGTATAAGGGTTCCAGTCCTTGGTCGTATTGATGCCACATCTTTTTCATTACCAATTTTGACAATAGTTCTTGGGCTTCTTGATGGATTCAATCCTTGTGCAATGTGGGCGCTACTTTTCCTAATATCGCTTCTTCTTGGTATGGAAGACAAGCGACGCATGTGGCTTTTGGGTAGTATATTTATTTTAGTTTCAGGAATTGTTTATTTTATTTTCATGGCAGCGTGGTTACAGTTTATCATGTTTATAGGTATGGTATCTATAATTCGTTTGATTATTGGTGGGACGGCAATAGGTGTTGGAAGTATAAATATTCGTGATTGGTGGAGAAGTAGAAAATCTGACGGAGTTGTGTGCAAAGTTTCAAGTAAAGAAGGAACAAAAAAGACATTTGAAAAAATTAAAGATATTGTTCACAAAAAAAGTTTGTGGTGGTCAATTGCAGGAATTATTCTACTTGGTTTTTCAGTAAATCTAGTAGAACTTGCATGTAGTGCAGGCTTTCCGGCAATCTTCACTCAAGTATTAGCTCTAAATGATATACCAATGTGGCAGAGATATATCTATATGTTTGGATACATCTTGTTTTACATACTTGACGATATGATTGTATTTGCTATAGCTATGGTCACACTAAAATCAAAGACCATTGGTGGTAAGTATGCTAAGTATGCAAATCTTACCGGTGGAGTGATTATATTTATTTTAGGAATCTTACTTATCTTTAAACCTGAGTGGTTGATGTTTGGGTAATTAAAAACAACTAACAATTAAGAATTAAGGAATAAGAATTTTTAAACAAAAGACAATGTTAAATGCATTGTCTTTTTTTATTTGTATCTCTTATTCTTTATTTCCTAATCCTTTACAAATTTGAAACGCGGAACTATTTTTCCTTCCCACTCAACTTTATCTTCAAACATCTCAATCGGCCGAACCCAGAATTTACTCTTAGGGTTATTGTATAAGGTTTCATATATTACAAACTTTTCGAGTGTTTCACTGTGTTTACCTACGCAGTGTAGGCGATATTCATTTCCTTTGTAGTGGTGGTAGATGCCGGGTTTGATATTCATTTATGATATATTTTCTTTAGAAAGAATTGATATAAATTCTCCTTGAGATATCATTTTTGCTATCTCATCTGGTGCGAATGTAACTCCTTGCATGCAAACATATATACCTGATTTTAAATGTTCAGCTTGTGCCATTGCATACCCAAGATTAAAACCAGCGTCAGATGATGCAAATTCTTTTAATGGCAACATAGCCCCTGTTAATATAATAACTTTATCATTATTAGAGAGATGAGATTTTAAAAAACGTCCCGTATCAGGCATCGTGTATGTTCCGTGTGTAATAATTATTCGCTTATCTTTACTTTTTTGAATTAATTTCAAAACTTTTTTCAGATCATTTTCTCTAATATCACGACTATCTTTTGCACAGACTTGTGTAAATTTAACTCCCTTAATGCGTAATCTCTTGATATATTCTGGAATGATCGATTTTTTGTTGGCAACCACTGTATCTTTTGTACTGTCATAATAAGAATCTATTGTGCCACCTGTTAAAATGATATGGATCTTCTTTTTTAATTTAGGCATATTGTTTATTTTTTCTTATTGTTTAATAGGTATATTCTATCATAAAATACTTTCTTATTCTATATTTTGAAAGAAAAGTGTGGTATCATGCGTATTATATAGGACATATGCAATCAGATTTCACAGAAAAAACCTATAATGAGCTCGTAGTTCTTACTCTGGAAAACCAAGAGTATTTTGTGCATATTATTGATAGGTACAAAAGACAACTACTTGCATATATAAAGCGTATCTCTGGTTTAGGGTATGAAGATGCTGAAGATGTTTTGCAGGAAGTGTTTGTTAAAATTTATTATAATCTTAATGGATTTAATATTAAATTAAAGTTTTCATCATGGGCTTATCGTATTACTCACAACACTACAATGAGTGAAATGCGAAAAAGAAAAGTACGTCCAATAAATTATGTTGAAACTGAGGATTTGGTGAAGATTGCAGACAAGCTTGATATTTCAAAAGAAATCGAACATAAAGATTTGCAAAATGAAATAAACGGAGTTTTGAGTAAACTTGATAAAAAATACAGAGAAGTTCTAGTTCTAAAGTTTTTAGAAGAAAAGGATTACAATGAAATTTCTGATATTTTAAAGAAACCAGTGGGTACAGTAGGTACACTTATAAATCGGGCTAAAAAGAAGTTTCGTGAATTGTCATCCTGAACGCAGTGAAGGATCTTTCTAAGCCAACAAACGTACTACTAAAATAAACAGTGTACTCCAAAAGTTTTTCTCCTACAAAAGATCCTTCGCCTTTGGCTCAGGATGACATAATTAAAAACGTATGAAAAAAGATATAGGTAAAAATGTATTAAACACGATTAAGGGAAAAACCCCTAGGTCTCGTTTTGCATTCTTAGCAAAAAACTATGCATTTTGGATTGCTGGTATTTTTTCTATTATAATAGGTGCTATTACCGTCTCTGTAATGATGTTTATATTTGCAAATCATGAGTGGGCACTTGCAGGGCGTGCGAGTGGATTATTTACAAATCTTGCGTACATACTTCCATATTTTTGGTTTATTATTTTTATATTATTTATTGTCATTACGTATTATGAAATTCGTCACGTACGTGGTGGATATAAAATCGCTTTGCCAATAATAATTGGTGTATATATTGTAAGTACGTTTTTATTAGGTTTTGGATTATATAAAATAGGTATTGGAAATATTGTAGAAGAATCATTTGTACAAAATGTTCCATTATATCATCGTATGGCTGAACCACGACAGAGACTTTTTCAACATCCTGAGGAAGGACTTCTTATAGGAAAGGTTTTAAACATCTCAGAAAAAGAAATATTATTACTTGATCTTGAGGAAAAAAATTGGGAAGTTGATATAGAAAATGCTCATATTCCACCTCATATGCAATTAGAATCTTTATCAGATAGGATGATCGTGGTATTTGGAGAAGATTTAGGAGGTCAAAAATTTCAGGCTGAAGGGGTGCGCCCACACATGTTACCAGGTCGCGGTCCAGGTATGATGCAGAGAGTTAAGGGAATGAAAGAAATACATAAAAGTATGCGTATTATAGAGTGACTATACCATTTGAAATCTGAAGGCCAAAGAGGAAAAATGGTTAGTTAGAATGCTTTATTTACATAAATAATATACATATGAAAAAAACAGCATATTTTGCACTCGGGAGTCTGGCTGCGTTGGCAGTATTGGTTGTCGGTGCTATGTCAGCAAGTGCAGCACAAGGTCAACGTGGTGAAGGAGAAATGGGTCAAAGAGGTGAAAAAGCCAGTCCAGAACATCGAGCAGAAATGCAAGAAATTATGGATTCAGGTGATTACAACACATGGGCAGAATCAGTAAGAACTCATGCAGCTGAAGATGGACGTGACAATCCTCGAGTTCTAGAAAATGTAACTGCAGACAATTTCAATAAATTTATTGAAATGCACGAAGCAATGCAATCAGGTGATAGAGATAGCGCACAATTAATTAGAGAAGAGCTTGGTATGAATGGATTTGGAAAAAAAGGTAATCGACACGCTGGTATGAAAGGTGAAAATCGTGGTGGAAATTTCGTAGATTCAAATGGTGATGGAGTGTGCGATAAATTCGATCAATAATATCTAGTTTAAAAAATAAAACCATCGACTGTACATCGGTGGTTTTATAATTATACATTTTTCGTGTATACTAATGAAAGGTATTTTTAAATTATTTTTATATGTCTAAGCATATATCTGTAGTGACAATTGCATTTGCAATGTCGCTTTTAGTCGGGGTAGGATGTACACAGCAGCAAAACCAAATAGGGAATCAAGAGGTGGACAAAGTTTATAAAAGTATTCTAAGTGTTGATGACACTGGGAATACGCAATTTAATAAAGGTGAGTTGCAAAACAATTTAGATTTATTAGAAAAAGATTTACTATCAGAAGAAGAAAAGGCAGGATTACTTTTTATGAGAGAAGAAGAAAAACTTGCACATGATATATATGATGCATTATATGAAGAATGGGGACAAAAGATATTTGATAATATATCCAATAGTGAACAAACTCATACTGATGCAGTAAAAACTTTGATTGATCGCTATGGTTTGGAGGACCCTATAGTGCAAGCAGAGACTGGTGTATTTGATAATCCCGATTTACAAAAGTTGTATGATGATCTTATTAAACAAAGTAATATAAGTTTAAAAGAAGCTTTTATCATTGGGGCCATTGTTGAAGAGGTGGATATATTGGATTTGGAAAAATATCTTGAACAAAATGATAATGAGGATATAGAACTTGTATACAATAATTTATTAAGAGGGTCTAGAAATCATTTACGTGCCTTTGTAAAAAATATTGAAAATAATGGTGATGAATATGTTGAAAAATATTTAAGTGCAGAAAGTTATCTAGAAATTATAGATGGAGATATCGAGAGGGGTGGTGTTGGACATGGAAATAATTCTGGTAGGAGAAATGGAAAAGGTAGATAAAATATTCTAATTGATAGTAAAAACCACCCCATTGTGTATCGAGGTGGTTTTTTATGTGTTTACCTTGACAAACCCCTTATTTTAGTATATAATCGCGTCATTGTAGATTCTCCTACTTTTGGGGAATTTTATTTTTTCAATAAGTATATATATGGAAATTAGAAATATCGCCATTATTGCTCACGTAGATCATGGTAAAACTACTCTTACTGATGGACTCATGCGTCAGACTGGTATGGTGAGTGAGGATGACAAAGTAAGTATGGATAGTAACGCGCTCGAACAGGAGCGTGGCATTACGATTTATGCAAAAAATACATCAGTCTTTTACAAAGATACAAAAATTAATATTGTGGATACCCCAGGCCATGCTGATTTTGGTTCTGAAGTAGAGCGTGTGCTTAGGTCTATTGATTCAGTGTTGTTAATCGTAGACGCACAGGAAGGTCCTATGCCACAGACCAAATTTGTTTTGAAAAAGTCTCTTGAGCTTGGTCTCAAGCCAATTGTAATTTTGAATAAAATTGATAAGCCGGCTGCAGATCCGCGTCGTGCTCACGAACAAGTTCTGGAACTCTTCATGGATCTTGGGGCTACTGATGAGCAGCTTGATTTCACTACACTTTATGCAAATGGTAAGGCAGGAACTGCGAAGCGTAACATGACTGACGAAGAAAAAGACCTTATGCCTATTCTAGATGTAATTTTAGAAAAAGTACCAGCAGCTGCAGCTGACACAGAAAAACCATTTCGTATGCAACCATTTAACCTTGGTTATGACAACTATCTTGGTCGTCTTGCAGTTGGTCGTGTATACGAAGGAACACTAAAAGCAGGAAGTAAAGTTATTGTAAAAAAACCCGATGGTGAAATACGTAAAGCAGCAGTTAGTAAAATTCAAACATTTAAAGGAGTTGAAAGAATAGACACAGAAGAAGCTATTGCAGGAGATTTAATTATGATTGCAGGTATTCCAGATATTTATATTGGAGAGACAATTTGTATAGAAGAAAATCAAGAACCATTACCAGCTATTATTATTGATGAGCCAACTATTTCTATGAATTTGCTTGTCAATAATTCTCCGTTTGCTGGTAAGGATGGCAAACTAGTCACTAGTCGACAGATTAATGAAAGACTTGAAAAAGAGCTTGAAGTGAATGTAGGACTTAAGATTGATTTCTCAGCAAATGATCATTTCAAATTATATGGAAGAGGAGAAATGCATATTGCAGTTTTACTTGAAAACATGCGTCGCGAAGGATTTGAAATGCAAGTATCTCAACCACAAGTTATTATCAAAGAAATTGACGGTAAGAAAAACGAGCCATTTGAAGAAGTTACGATTGATGTGCCAGATGCATTCGTTGGTGCTGTAACTGAAAAGCTTGGTAAAAGAAAAGGTATAATGACAAACATGAGTGCGAAAGATGGTCAGACACGACTTATTTTTGAAATTCCTTCTCGAGGGCTCCTCGGATATCGTGGACAGTTCATTGTCGATACCAAAGGTGAGGGTATTTTATGTAGTCAAGTAATTGGTTTTAGGCCTCATGTTGGAGATATTGATAAGAGAACCGTTGGGTCTATGATTTCTATGGAAAATGGCAAGGCACTTGGTTTTTCTCTGGCCAATCTACAAAATCGTGGTGCACTATATATCGGACCAAATGTCGAGGTATATGCAGGAATGGTGATTGGTAACACATCCAAGGGCGAAGACATGGCAGTGAATCCTATCAAAGGAAAACAGCTTACCAACATGCGTTCTAGTGGTGCAGACGACGCACTAAATCTTACTCCGCCATTACTCGTGACACTTGAAAGCGGACTTGAGATTATTACTGGAGATGAGTATCTCGAGATAACACCAAACAATATTAGAATTAGAAAACAACTCCTTACAGAAAATGAACGCAAACGAGTAGCAAGAGGTGCGAGTGCAACAGTTTAAAACAAAAAAATCATCCAGTAAGGATGATTTTTTAATAAGTAGACAAGATTTTGGATATTTAGTAAAATAAAAGTGTAGGGTTTTAATTATTTAATTTGTTATGATATGAATAGAAGAGAAAGTTTAGCAAGAAATTTACCAGACGATCTTCCAGAAAGTGGTCCACGTCCAGTCCCATTGGAGGAACAAACAGATATATTAAGACCAATAGAAGAGCGCCCACCTGGTCCAGTTGAGACTGGTGAGAGAAAAATTCCAGCATCAAAATGGAAAAAATTTGATGCGAAGAATCCAATGATTGTTACTGTTTCTGCAAAAGAACTTGATGGCTTACTTCAAACAGCATCTTTCAAACATATTGGAAGCTATGAAGGGGCTATAGGTGAGGGTAGGGATGACAGAGCACTCATGGTTTTAGAAAGAGTTAAGCCTGAAGGAGGTCTTCCTAATCACTATATATATGATGATGGTAATGCCGGAGGTGGTAGTGGTGAATTTCGTGAAACAGGTAGTCTGAGGGTATCAAGTCCAAGAATTGAGTCTGTTACATTAGAGGAACCTATTGATCCAAACAAGCCTATTTTAGAATTAGTACCCTAGTTTAGGAAATTAAAAAATATAATAAAAAACTCCCACTAAGGGAGTTTTTTATTTTGGTGATCCGGGTGGGATTCGAACCCACGACCATCAGCTTAAAAGGCTGCTGCTCTACCAGCTGAGCTACCGGACCTTGTGCTAGAACCCAAAGGAATAGACGAGATTCTTTTAAATTCAAGCAACAATATGATATACTATTCTTATAAAAAAGTCAAGATTTGACTATAACTTATGGAAAAATATCACTCAAAGAGTATAGCACAGATATTGGAAAGTTTACAGTCTGGGAAAGCTGGTTTATCCACTGGAGAAGCCAAAAAGCGTATTCAGAAATATGGATCAAATAAACTTCCTCAGTCAGGTGAACATGTGACAAAATTAAAAATATTTTTAGAACAGTGGAAAAGTCCACTTATTTTGATTTTGACGATCGCCGGTATTATTAGTGGCATTTTGGGTGAGTATGTAGACATGACAGTTATTTTTATTACTGTAGCTGTTAATGTAATCATAGGATTTGCACAGGAGTACAAGGCTGATCAGGCACTCAAAAAATTAAGTAAGATGGTGGAATACAAAGCTCTTGTTTTGAGAGATGGAAAAGAAGCGTTAATCAAAAGTGCAGATATTGTACCTGGAGATATTATGGTTCTTGATGCAGGAACAAAAATACAGGCAGATGGACGTATAATAGAAGCAAATAGTCTTGAGGTAAATGAATCAGTTTTGACAGGGGAATCAGAACCAATAAAAAAACATATAAAAGTATTGAAAGGTAAGCTTGCGATAGGAGACAGGAAAAATATGGTTTACAAAGGAACCGTAGTTGTAAACGGTCGCGCACGTGTACTTGTTACCGGAACTGGAAAGAATACTGAAATTGGAAAGATTGCGTCACTAGTAAAAACAACAGAGCAAGACAAAACACCGCTCCAAATACAACTTTCAAAAATGGGAAAGATTATTGGTGCCGTTGTGTTGTCTATTTCATTTGCAATATTTTTACTCGGTGTTTTTTCACGATCTGAACATCATGGCCTTCTTGAAATGTTTGAAACCGCTGTGGCTGTAGCAGTTGCTGCTATTCCAGAAGGGCTGGTTATTTCGATGACCGTGATACTTGCGATTGGTATGCAACATATTTTGAAGAAAAAAGCTTTGGTGCGAAAATTACTCGCAGCAGAGACTCTTGGATCAGTAAATGTTATTTGTACAGATAAGACCGGTACTCTTACAGAAGGAAAGATGAAGATTACTCATATTGTTACTTCAGACGATGAGGTTAGTTCAGACGAGCTTGCACAAGTTCATATAAATGAAAGCGGTATACATGCAAATATTTTGACAGCATTGCGTATAGGTGTTATGTGTAATGATGGTATTTTGAAAAACCCAGATGCACAAGAAAAAGATTGGGAGTTTATTGGAGACACAACAGACACCGCTTTTGTATTTGCTGGTATGAAAGTTGGTTTAGAAAAACATCATATTGATAAAGCTATAAAACGCATAGATGAAATTCCATTTGATAGTATAAAAAAATTTATGGCCACTTTGCATACAGATGTAGATGGCGAATCACTTTTGTATGTCAAAGGTGCTGCAGAAGAGCTGTATAGCAAATGTTCATATTATGAAAATGGTGGAAAGGCAAAACCGATGAATAAGAAGATGCTTGAATGGTTTCAAAAACAAGAAGAAATTCTTACAAGTAAAGGATTGCGTGTACTTGCTGTTGCATACAAAAAATCTGATAAACAACCAACAAAGTTTGGTACAAAATATGTAGATGATTTAGTATTTGTGGGGCTGGTTGCTTTGTCTGATCCATTGCGCAGTGATGTAAAAGAAACAATTGACCTTGCTCGAGGAGCTGGAATAAGAATAGTAATGATAACTGGTGATCATATTCGTACCGCACAGTCTATTGCACGTGAATTAAATATTTCTGCAGAAGATGAAAACATTTTCAATGGACAACAACTAGAACACATCACAGATAAAGATCTGCAAGAAGCAATTGGAAAAATTTCTGTGTTTGCTCGTGTTGATCCAAAACATAAGATTAGAATTGTAGAAGCCTTTCAGGCAAATGGGGATGTGGTAGCTATGACGGGTGATGGAGTGAATGATGCACCAGCTATAAAAGGTGCAGATATAGGTGTTGCACTTGGTAGTGGTACTGATGTTGCCAAGGAGATTTCCGACATGGTGCTTATGGATGATCATTTCAAAACAATTGTAGATGCGGTTGAAGAAGGTCGTGGAGTTTACCAAAATATCAAAAAAGTTGTGCTGTATTTACTTTCTGGAAGTTTTGCAGAAGTAATCCTTATTGCTGGAAGTCTTATCGCAGGTTTACCACTTGCAGTATTGCCAGCTCAGATTCTTTGGGTAAATTTGATAGAGGATTCATTTCCAAATATGGCACTTGCTTTTGATAAAGGAGACAGAGAAAATATGAACGAACCTCCGCGAAAAAGACACGAACCAATTATTGACAAAGAAATGAGAACGATGATTCTGATTATTAGTATAGTATCAAATTTTATATTGTTAGGACTTTTTGTTTATTTTTGGAAAATTACAGGAGACATAGCACTCACACGTACGGTTATGTTTGTAGGTCTTGGTATTGATTCACTTCTATATATTTACTCAGTGCGTAGTATGAGACATCATGTATGGCATATGAATCCATTTGATAATAAATATCTTACCGCGGCAGTTTTATTTGGTTGGCTAATGCTTGTTGGTGCAATTTATTTACCCCCACTTCAGTATTTGTTGCGTACAGTAGCTCTTGATTGGCACCACTGGTCTATTATGCTATTATTCGGTTTATTGAATGTAGCACTTATTGAAATTGTTAAGGGAATATTTTTGGTTAAAAACAACAAACATTTAACTTAATTTTTTTATGAAATACATCTACTCTGTCAAAGGTGGAATCATTACTTTATTATTTTTTAGTGCTATATCTTTTTTTATACCAGGTAGTGGTTCGGTTGAAGAAATAAAAATAATTTTAACAATAAGTACTTTTTTATTTGCGATTATGGCAGGATTTTTTATTTCTAGATTAAATACAAGATACGATAAGATGATAGATCTTGTTGCGATGGAAGACGCATCATGGCTAGCTGTATATAAATCCTCAATGTTTTATGGAAAAAAATTTGTTGATACAATTAGAGAGTTAATAGATAAATATTACATTGTAGCTTATGATTTTGATCTTGGAAAACATTATAAATATACTGCAAAATATTTTTATGGAATATACGATGAATTAAATAAAGAAAAAATAAAAGATGAAAAAACTCTGGCCATCTTTACTAGGATAAATGTATATTTGTTTGAAATAGAAAAAACAAGAAATAGAAGTTCTGTTTTGTCATTGGAAAAATTAACAAAAGGACAGTGGACAGTATTATATCTACTATCAACAATAATAATTTTTAGCATTTTCTTTCTAAAGGTTCCTGGATTTTATTCTCACGTTACAACAGTTTTATTATCTACAACAGTAGTTCTTATCATGTTAGTTATTAGAGACTTGCAAAATTTTAGATTAACAGGCGATTCAATTTTGACAGAGTCTGGTCAGGAATTGTTTGATGTTCTTGGAAAATTGAGATATTATAATGAGGATATGATTAAAAATGGAACAAATAAAGTTCCTTCATACATAGAAAAATACAGATTGGGTTTACATAAGCCTGGAGAAGAAATTAAAATTAAAACAATTATTAAATAATATATAATATGCTCCAAAAAACATACTTAAAGAAAGTTGGAAAAGATTTGCTCGCATACTCTTCTAAACGCAGAGACGTTATCAAAATTTCTGGTGATGCACTTCATCTTTCCAAGCGTGCTATATTTGCAATGCATAGAGACAACATGAAAGAGGCTGCTATGAAAATAAAAGAAGCAGAAAAAATGTTCAAGGGATTAAATAAAAAATATAGCAAAGATTCACGTATTCAAAATGAAGGTTCATACAAAGCTGGGCTCGAAGAATATGTAGAAGCAGTTTTGCTTTATCAGTTTTTAAGTGTAGGCAAGATTGGTGAAATAAAAACACTCCCTATTACACCAGAAGGCTATATTGCAGGCTTGTGTGATGTACCGGGAGAACTTTATCGTTACTCAATAAAAGCTGCAACTGATAATGATATTGCAACAGTAAAAAAATGTGCAGATATGGCCGCTGAAATCACTGGTGAACTTATTGAATTTAATCTTACAAGTTACTTGCGTAATAAGTTTGATCAAGCAAAATCAGCAGTGCAAAAGATTGAGAGAGTTGTATATGAGCTGTCTTTACGAAAATAAATAATTTCAAATATACAAAAACCACCCAAATAGGGTGGTTTAAATTTTGAAGGGAACCGGACGAGCTCTGGCGTCCCCTCGAAAACAATCCTCCCGTTCGAAGTCTCGTGCGCACGCCGTCAAAGACGGCGCGCGATGAAATCTACGTGGTAAGGAAGGCTTCCGTGCCCCGGCGGCGCTGAAGGCATTTGGGCGATCCCTTTTGGAGGGGGATCCAGCCAAGAGCAGGGCCGAAGCCCCGAGCCGCGAGCAGGGCGAGTACGCCAGAGTCGTCCGGTAAATAAACACTAAATCATTTTAAAGACTTTGTCAATAGTATTATGTGTATATTTTATCTTAGAATTTGCTTTTAGTTGTAAAATTAGCAAAATATGGTAAAATATAAACATATGAAAATAACAGGTTTTATAAAAAAATTAATACCAAAAAAGCTTATTAACTCGCGCCACCTCTTTTGGGCGTGGTATGGAGCTTTTAAATACAAAAATCCGTCAGATGAGTTGATGGTTATTGGTATTACAGGTACAAGTGGAAAATCAAGTGTTATTCATTTTTTGCGTCAGGTATTAGAACATGCTGGATATAAAGTTGGGTCGCTCTCTACGGTTGATTTTTATATTGGTGGGGAAGAAAAATTGAATGATCAAAAGATGACCATGCTTGGAAAAATGCAAATACAAAAATATTTGCGTAAAATGGTAGACAAGAAATGTGATATAGCAATTGTAGAAACAACCTCAGAAGGAAGGCTACAATACCGTCATTCATTTATAAATTATGACATGATGCTTTTGACAAACTTATATCCAGAGCATATAGATTCTCACGGTAGTTTTGAAAATTACAAACAAGCAAAGTTGGATATATTTAAACACCTAAGTAAATCAAAAGTAAAAAATAATGGGAAAATCGCAATTGTAAATGGAGGTAGTGAACATGCTGACGAATTTTTGCAATACAAGTTTGACCAAAAAATTAAATTCAATACAAAGAACAAAGATACAAAAGTAACCAAAGAAGGTTTGCATTTTGAGACTCATGGATACCATTTCAATGCACCTTTATTTGGACTTCATAATATTGAAAATTTACTTGCCGTAGTGACCATTGCGCGTGCACTCGATATTGCATGGCAAGATATTCAAGAAGCTATTAAAAAAATAAAGTCAGCTCCTGGTAGAATAGAATTTATTTATGAAACAGAGAAATTTGGTTTTCAAACAATAGTGGATTATGCATTTGAACCAAAAGCAATGGGAGCATTGTACGAGGTGGTAGATCTACTTAAACCAAAACGTATTATTCATGTATTTGGTTCTACTGGTGGAGGAAGGGATAAGGAGCGTCGTTTTACTTTGGGAAAAATGATTGGTGAAAAGGCTCATGTTTGTATTGTAACTGACGAGGATCCGTATGATGATGATCCTATGGAAATTATCAATGATGTGGCAAGTGCAGTAGAAAAGACAGGAAAAAAACTAGATAAGAATTTGTTCAAAGTTTTGGATAGAAAAGAAGCTATTGTGCAATCTATTGAAATGGCAGAAGAAGGGGACCTGATATTAGTAACAGGAAAAGGAAGTGAACAAGGAATGTGCGTAGCTGGTGGAAAGATGATTGAATGGGATGATAGGAAAATAGTTCGTGATTCTTTGCAAAATAAAAAATTAGATTAGAACCCCTCCTGATCTCCCCTACGAGGGGAGGGATATAGAAAGTAGGTTTAATTAAAATTTAAGGTGTGCGGGGTTTAAGTGTATGAATTACGCCCCATTATTTTCAAACAAATCTGACAAAAATAGATTTAGAAGACATTTAAGGTTAAATCAGACAAAATCGGAAACTGTATTGTGGAATTTATTAAGACGAAAAAGTTTAAAATATAGATTTCGTAGACAATTTCAAATAGGATATTATTTTGTAGATTTTTATTGTCATAAATTAAAATTGATTGTAGAATTAGATGGGGATGTGCACCTTGCAGAATTTCAACAAAAACATGATAAAAAAAGAGATAGTTGGTTAGTTTCGATGGGTTATATAGTATTACGATTTACTAATGAGGAGTTACTTTTTGATCAAGATAATGTAATTGAAAGGATTGAATATAAATGCATTGAATTGAGTAAAACAAACTAAGCAAGTTCCTCCCCTCGTAGGGGAGGATAGGAGGGGTTTATTTTTCTATAAAAAAACCATTCTAAAAAATAGAATAGTTTTTCCTCTCTATATTCTTATAAAAGAAAACAAAGAGGGGGTACGGAGGGCAGAAACTACAGCCCTCCTTAAGGAGTGTCTGGCGTGGGCTTGGCGGAATCTGCTTCCACCACGGCTCGCAGGAGAATCACGCAGTATTTGCTGAACCAGATGCAGAAGGCCGTGGTGCCGATCCGGATGATGATCTTCATCACGATGTGCATGTCGCCGAGAGAGACGACCATGATGAGGATGGGGATCGCCACAAGAAAGGCGATCATCAGCGAGAGACCAGCGAATGCCACGTGGCCATCGAGCCACTGACGAAACCAGCGCAGGCACGCAAAGAACGCACTCTTCACGGTTCCTCCTATAGATCAAAAGGGTCGACGCATTGCGGAATTTCCGTAGTGTCAATCCAATTTTCAAAGTCAAAATAACATTACATCTGTTTTAGAGATATGTCAACTTCACTTATTAGTATAATCATTCCTGTCTATAATCGTATTGAAGAATTTCGCGATGCTTTGTATTCAGTTTTGTCTCAGAGTTATAAAGATATAGAAATTATTGTAATAGATGATGGGTCTAGTGAAGACATTAAAAAAGAAATCATAGATAAAGGAGTTACATATGTTAGACAAGAAAATAGAGGCGCTCCTGCTGCGCGTAACAGGGGATTAGAATTAGCAAAAGGGGATTATGTGATATTTTGGGATGCTGACGTAGTAGCAGACCCACAAATGCTTAAAAAGTTAAAAAAACAACTTGATAAGAGTCCAGATGCAAGTTTTGCTTATTGTAATTATAATTTTGGGTTAAAAAAGATGTCTGCACAATCATTTGATACGGAAAAATTAAAACAAAATAATTATATTCACACAACAAGTCTTATTCATAAAAAAGATATGGTGAGATGGGATGAAAGCCTTAAGCGTTTTCAAGATTGGGATTTGTGGTTATCTATGGTAGATAGAGAAAAAAAAGGTGTCTGGGTTGATGAATATTTATTTCTAGTTGGAAGTGGGGGAACCATGAGTGGTTGGTTACCAAAAATCGCTTATAAAAAACCCTGGAAATTTTTACCAGGAGTTAGATCCAAAGTTAAGAAATATGAAGAAGCAAAGAACCTTGTAAAAAGAAAACATAATATATAAAAAAGATCTCATGCATATGAGATCTTTTTACTTAATATTTTAATTTTTAATGCTTTACCTTGTTAAACACTCTATACAAAGTCGTTACCACATTATCAAACAAATCAACTGGTTTACTCACAAACGCCATAACAAAGGCGAAGTAGAATATGCCTAGCACGTGATATAGCGCAGGAGCTGTAATATTTATGATGAGTAATGCAACTATTCCACCAAGAAGTCCAATATACAAATCCTGAAAATCCGAAATTGATTGGATTTTTTTTATAAGTTCGTAGATGAGTAGAACTATAACAGAAAGAAGTATAACAGATCCTATAATACCAAGTTCGACAAGCATTTCTAAATATCCCCAATCAAAATGTCGTGTATTGATTTGAGTATATGTATAAGGATTTATATAGCTGAGTGTGGCTCCAAGACCAGAACCTGTCACTGGATGTTCTTTTATCATAGTAAAAATGGGTCTTAGAAGTGCGCTGCGAGTGTTAGTACTTACTTCTGTCTCTGGTAGTACCATACTTCCTATACGAATTCCAGCTATTTCAAATCCAAAACTTGTTCCCATACTAGAAACGATGTTGACTGACATAAATACGAGGACAATCATGGCAATACTCCAAATAGACACCGTAAGCCATCGTCTCATCTTATGTTTATATTTAAGGAAAATAAGACCAATAACAAATCCAAGAAGATATGCACGTGAAAAATTTAGAGCAAGTACTAGAGCTCCACAAAGAAACATAAATCTCCACATCTTGTTATGTTTTTCATCTCTCATGAGGAGTGCTGCACCAATAAGCATCAGTGGTGGAATCAAAATATGTTCAGGAGTGACAATTCTATAAAAGAAGTCTGTAACAAAAGTTACCTTACCCATTGCTATATCACGAAACCATTCATAAAACACGCCATGAATTTCTACTGTTTCTGTAATGAATAATCCAAATGTAAAAAGTGAAAAAATTGCAGAACCAATGAAGAACACGATTATAAGTCGCACAAAATAATATTGCATTTTTTCTTCACGAAACAAATGGAATGCAGGTAGGAGTAATGCAAAGAAACTAAATGGAATGAGATCCTGAATAACATAATGAGCTTTATGTCCATTAAATATCCCAATGGTTACAGAGATAATCAGGAATATTACTAAAGGTATTAGGACATAGTAAAGGTTGTGAGGTATATGTATTTTGAAAAGTGTTTTGTCTCTATTGGAAAGCGAATATACAATCCACAAAAATAAAAAGACAAGAATAAGAACAGTACGAATAGAAAGACCAAAAAATTCAAGAAAATGACCCGCACCACCAAGCAAAAGTTCTCCCATAATAATCATCCATGCATAGTCAGGATTTTTGAAAAATGTAAGTCCTAAAATAAAAATCATTGTAAAAACAATGATTGCCTGCAAAATTGCATGTGGAGCAAGATAAAAAGATAGTATTCTAATACCAAGGAAAATACCAAGGAGTGCTGGTGTTTGCCAATTTAGAAAGATTGACGAGGCTGTAAGACGATTTTGCATAGATTTGTCGTTAGGACAAAGATGTTTTGTCTATATATCTATAACCATTAACAAAAGTTTTCACATCCATACTCGGTTTTCCTTCAAGTTGTAATTTAAAAATTTGAATGGAAGAGTTTTTTGTACCTATGAAGAGTATATCATTTTCTATTACTACTTTACCAGGTTTTATTTTTTTCTCCGAAGGTTTTATTTCAAGTAATTTTAAACGTTTGTCATTCCACACAGTCCATACACCTGGCCATGGAGTAAGAGCACGATATTGGTTGTAAATTTCCTCAGTAGTTTTGTTCCAACTTACTTTTCCATCCTCGCGTGATAATTTTTGACAAAGTGTTATTTGTGATTCGTCTTGTGTTTGTGGAATCACCTCATCAGAAATATATTTTGGTATTGCGTTAAGTAACGTATCACTACCAATTTTTGCAAGACGCGAATCAAGCTCTAAATATGTTTCGTTAGGTAATATATCAATTTCTTTTTGTGTCAAAATTGGTCCAGAATCCATGCCTTCATCCATAAGCATGATTGTCACACCTGTTTTTTTATCCCCATTCAAGATTGCTGACTGAATAGGGGATGCACCACGGTATTTTGGTAGAAGAGACGTGTGAACGTTTATAGTGCCATGTTTTGGCGCATCTAATATGCTTTTTGGTATAAGTAGTCCGTATTGAGCAACTATAAAGAGTTCAGAATTCAGAGTTCCTAGTTCATAGTTTTTTAAGGAAGGTGGCTGATCAATTTTAAGATTGTTTTTTTCAGCAAAGATTTTTACTGGTGATGCTTGGAGTTTTTGCTTACGACCAGCTGGGCGATCGGGTTGTGTTATAACAAGTTCAATATCAAATAAAGGATTACCTAGTAATCCTTGTAATATAGTTACGGCAAAATCATGTGTACCGAAAAAAACTGTTTTTATTTTTTGCATAGTTATTCTGTCGTATAAATATCTTTTGCTTTATCAATAAACAAAATTCCATCTAGATGATCTACTTCATGCTGAATAACACGCGCGAGAAAATCTTGTGCTTCAAATTCAATTAGATCACCTTTCTTATTCAATGCTTCAACATGAATACTTTTGTATCGTTTTACTTTTCCGTATGTTTTAGGAACTGATAAGCAACCTTCAATATCTACAAGTTTTCTTCTGCTAGTTTTTTGCCACACAGGATTTATTAAAATAAGATCATCTTCACTATCTAGATTTGCTTCTTTTCCTATAACACAAATCCTAATATTTTTACCAACTTGTGGCGCAGCCAATCCAATTCCATCATCTTGATACATTGTTAGTGTCATTTCTTTAAGTAGTTTTTGTATTTCATCAGATAATATAAAATCAGCATCAAGTTCTTTTGATGGCTGTCTGAGTGACTCTGTAGGTTCTTTTACAATCTCGAGCATATTTAGGTATCTTTTTCTTCCTTGTCCGACGTAGCTTTCTTGTCAGCCGAAGCTTTAGCGTAGGATGAAGCGAAGGGGGTTTCTTCCTCCTTTTGAGGAGTTATTATCATATTCTTTTTACTTGTTTTCCAGGCAAATAATTTTCCAGGGTTATCAATATTTGAATCTTTTATTTCTGCAAATACCTGGCTGGCTCTTCCTACACCAATACGTTTGATAATTCCAAGGTACATGCCAAAGCGATTTTTTTCACCAAAAGCACTAGATATTACATCTGCCAAATAATGAACATCCGAATGAATTTTCTTATTTTGTTCTTTTTTGGGTGCTTTTTTTAGCACATCTCCGATACCATCCATAGAAAAATTTTCTACTTTTGAACTTTAAAACTCACGTCATTTAAGCAAAATTAAACTCTCCTGTCAAGTATCCTACACCAAATGGTGCTTCGTAAGCATAATTTTTAAAGGTGTAATCCATATTTTGCAAAGCACCAAGTGCTATTAGAAGTGAACGATAACCACACTGAGATGCTTCTTCTACAAACTTTGGATCCAATTGTGTTATACCAGACGTATTGTGTGATTCTAGAAGTTCAATTATTTTTGTATCGAATTCTTCACCTACTTTACTAAGTCCTGCTGGAGAATCATTGGTAAGACCGTGTGACAAATCACCAGAAGCAATAAGCGCAACACGTTTGTCAGTATCCATGAATGCATTTTTGAGGAGGTACCCAAAATCTAAATGTGTTTTTACATCTAGTCCACTATATCCAATAGGTAATATTTTTACATCGGGAAGATGAGCAGTGAGATGAAACAGAGGGACACTAGATCCGTGATCAAGTTTTTCTTCACTAATTAGTTGGACTTTCATGCGTTCTTCATTTGCCATATGACCAATGCGTGCAGCTGTGTCCATTGCACCAACCCATTCATTTTTTGTACCGTGATCACCAAATTCTTCAAATGATGATTCAAAGTGTGTGTGTGCATTGAGAGTAAAAGCATCTTCATATATTTGTCCATGAGGAGATATGATCGCAATTATATGAGGCTTACTCAAGTACAGTTCTTGTTCAAGCTTTCCGAATGCTTCTTTTGTTTTTTCAATTTTTTCTATCTTGTCTTTTCCAATTGTAGGAATTAGAAGTGGAGGATGAGGTGTAATACCTGCAAATACTAGTGGCATAAGAGTAGTGAAAAGTTAGAAAGTTTATAAAGTTAAAAGTTGTAGGTGAATAATTTGATGTTAAAGTGTTACGGCCCAGTTTGCAAATCGTTTGAATTCATTATAGCGTGTGTATTTTCCAAAATCAGGACTTCCCATCTGTATTATCACAAATTGCTTTCCATCTGTCTTTCGCTCTACGAGCATTGTCAAACAGGTTCCTGCCTCATATAAAAATCCTGTTTTACTAGCAATTATAGTATATGGTAGATCGCCCTGTCCGACAAGTTGATTACTGTGAGTGTCAAAATGATCAGGCTTTCCATCTGTATCTTCAATTTCACTATAAGTATAGCTTGCTGCACCAAGATATTTTCTCATGTTTGTATCCTTTGATGCTTTTGAAAAAATAGTAAGATAATCTCGTGGTGTTGATTGATTTCCAGAATCAAATCCAGAGGTATCAGTAAATCTTGTGTTTGTTAGACCCCAGAGTTGAGCCTGTGTATTCATACGTTGTATAAAAGCGCTTTCCTGATTTTCTTTACTATTCACGAGCATTCGTGATGGAGTATTAAGTGAAGACGTAAGCATTGCATACATTAGATCACCGTTGCGTACTCGTTCTCCTTCAGCAATACGATACATATGGTATGAGGACCTGTGAATTGAGGAGTTGTATGTCGTAGATTTATTAAATCCAATTCCATCCATCATGAGTTGGTATCCTGTCATGACTTTTGTCAGCGAAGCCATAGGGCGTTTGAAATCAATATTTTTTCCGGCCAAAATTTCTTGAGTATCATAATTTGCTACAAGATATGCCTCCATTTCAGTATTAAACTGTGGTCCTACATATGAAAGCTGTGCTGCAGGAGTCCTAACAAGATACTCAACAGGATCAATAACCTCATCTTCTTCAGAATTATCAATTGGTTCAGTAGTTTCTACAGGAGTAGAGGAGTCAGGTGTTGTATCTGGAGTGTATGAAGAAGGTTTAACTGACATTGGACTGCCTGTGTCATGAGCCATTCCTGCAAATTGATTTATCCATACAATATTTTCCCAAGAATAACCAAGTCCTTCAAACACATCTTCTGAAGCAATATGACGCTTCTTTCCTTTTTCAGCCACGTAAATTTTGTTTCTTCCTTTTACACCAAAAAGTATACCGTCTTTAAGTAAAATAGGATCCCCAAGTGTTAAGTCTTCAAATTCAACAAAGTTTGCAGTTTCAATTAAAAGATGAGAAAAGTTTGCTTGTGCAATTACTTCATCAAGGATTGGATAGTACGCACTTCCTTGGATATAGAATAATTCTTTTGTTTGAGGAATGCGCACAACACTACCAAGAGGACTGTTCGTATCTGTCTCTATCATGAGTCCATCTGTGTATCCTGTAAGGTCAGAAGATGTGACTTCTATGATTTCATCTGGATGATAACCAAGTCGTTTTACTACATCATAGTTTGCGAAAGGTCTTTTGTAATTATAATCAAGTAAATAATATTTTGAACCCACCTTTACTATAGAATAATTTGGAAGTGAGATATTAGAACCTTCTTCATAACGAGAAAGTTCAGAAGCTGGTACAGGCACAATCATTTTTGGATCATAACGTGTAACAAGCGAAGTCATGTTTTCAAATTTTTTCTTTTTTCCATCTTGTATTAAATATACATCAGATGATCCAATAGCTTTGACAAGTGTTCCGTCTGGATAAATTTGATCAAACCAACTTTGCCAGAGTTTCCAAAAGTTCTCATTTCCATGCAAGTGTGGTGTGTAAGAATATAGGAAACCTGTTGCATTACTTGCTGGTGTCACTTGCGTGTTATCAATAGTGTATGTCACGTTGGCACGCTTGATCCACTTTTCACTATTCATATTGTCATAATACCAACGCATGATGCCTGCAGAGCGATCAACTTGATTTCCAAAGCCTTTGTGTTTTTGAATGTCAGGATCAGACATACTACATGAATCACATACACCATAACCACTTGCCCAATCAAGTTGTTTTTGTGATGGATCTGTGTCAGTTACCAGACTCTGTTCTTTTTGTAGCTTTACCAAAATGTATTTCGGGTTTATCTCACTTTCACGAGCAGCTCTATATATTATGTCAGATGCCTTTCTATACGCTCCTTCCCAGTCTTCTGTGCGAAAGTCCGATATGTAACCACCTTTTTCTTCTAGAAAAGCCTGAATATCAGATCTGGTCATTGATTGGTAATTTTGCATTTCTGCATCAGAAATAATGTAGTTTGGGTTAAACTCAGCAGCAAACAAAGCTTGAGGAATCACAAGCAAGCTCAAAAGAAAAATATTTACTATTTTTTTCATAAAATGTTATTAATTTAGTACTTGAAGTATACCATATTATATATATGACATCTACACTTGACAAAAGTGCTTTTTTAGTATTGAATATAGTCGATAAGAACAGTATTTATTTCTAGAGGTTCGGCATTATGACTCAGTCATGGTTATGGTTCCAGATCAGGATCGCGCACGATGGAACGGTCCAAGAGTTCGTCCGGAGTGACTGGGGAGGGCGTGTGGTCCTGTACGCAAGGAAGAGGGCCAAGGGTAACTATCACATCGTAGCTCCTGGGCTAGATCGAGACAGGTTCTCGGCAACACTGAAGGGTGCTCTTATGGGCCTCGCACCGGGAGTGATCTCGGACTGCCTCGATGCCTTCAAGCTCCCAGCTACAAAGAGTCGTGGTGTTGCTCTCGAGCGACTCAACTTTCTCGTGGGTGAAGATGCTACCCTCCATCTTCCCGAAGGTCCTCTCTTTTTGGGCTAGGGAGCCTGCGCGACACTGTTCGTGTCGG
>JABGUG010000002.1 GCA_018646705.1 Candidatus Parcubacteria bacterium
AAAAACAAATCCTCTACTCCTGCATGAGTTGGTTTATATTTTTTTATAACTTTTTCAAGTTCGAGATTTAACTCCTCAATCCGCTCAACAAATGAATCTTTTGTAGATGTTTCAATACAACCATAATCTACCAAAGACCATTCGCCTTTCACTTTTTCGATAATACCAAAACCAGTTCGACCAAAACCAGGGTCAATGCCGAGGATACGTTGTTTTTTTGTTGCCGGTGACATGATTTATTTCTCATTAGTATAAACCTCTTTCACATCATCAAGTTCATCTAATGCATCAGACAACCTTTCTATTCTCTCACTTGCTTCTTCATCAAGTTCTAACTCTTCTTTTGCAATCCACTCAAGACCAGAATCATCTGGTTCAACTCCAATTTTTTGTATTGCATTCATCATTTTTTGAAAATTTTCACGAGAACTCAAAAGCTCAACCCCTTCTTCGCCATCCCTAATATCTTCTACTCCAGCATCCATAAGTTCAAGCTGTGCACTATCCCAATCTTCTATTTCTGCTT
The DNA here is from genome assembly GCA_018646705.1 of Candidatus Parcubacteria bacterium. Taxonomy (GTDB): domain Bacteria; phylum Patescibacteriota; class Patescibacteriia; order Magasanikbacterales; family UBA922; genus BM521. The sequence continues at coordinate 527 of JABGUG010000002.1, forward strand.
TTTTGTCAGCAGTAAATCTCACCACTCCACGTTGTTCAAACTGCCATTGAACGCTTCCTGGACCACCAAGTGAACCATTATATTTATTTATGACCCCTTTTATCTCAGATACGCTCCTGTTGGTATTGTCAGTGACTGATTCTATAAGAATTGCAACACCATTTGGACCAAATGCCTCATATACAATCTCTTGCAATACTGCGCCATCTTTTGATTCTCCAGAACCCTTTTTTATAGCTTTTTCAATATTGTCTTTTGGCATGTTGGCTGATTTTGCTTTTTCTACTGCCATACGCAAAGAAAAATTCATTTCTAGGTCTCCTCCACCCTGTTGTGCTGACACAGTTATTGCCTTACCAAGTTTTGTAAAAATATTGCCACGTTTAGCATCCGCAGCCCCTTTTTTATGTCGAATTTTGCTCCATTTAGAATGTCCTGACATATAAAATAAAATTATGATATAACTTGAAAATATACACGGATTATAGTATTATTCTTCCACTAAATCAAGTATTAAAAATTATCAAAATATGGAACAAAATACATTTGAACTAAAATCAGGTCTCGCACAAATGCTCAAAGGTGGTGTCATTATGGATGTCATGAACGTAGAGCAAGCCAAAATTGCAGAAGCTGCAGGAGCAGTTGCTGTTATGGCTCTAGAGCGTATCCCTTCTCAAATTCGAGAAGATGGTGGTGTGGCACGTATGTCTGACCCAAACATGATCAAGGAAATCAAAAAAGCAGTATCTATTCCGGTCATGGCAAAAGTACGCATAGGCCACTTTGTCGAAGCACAAGTACTCGAATCATTAGACATCGACTATATTGATGAGTCAGAAGTCCTCACTCCAGCTGATGAAGAATTTCATATTGAAAAAAATAACTTCAAACTTCCTTTTGTATCTGGTTGTCGCAATCTTGGCGAAGCTGTACGCAGACTTCATGAAGGCGCTGCCATGATCCGAACAAAAGGTGAAGCAGGAACTGGAAATATTGTAGAAGCAACACGACACTTACGAAAAATACAAACTGAAATTGCTGCACTCACTGAAAATAATCTAGAAGAAAAAGCAAAAGAATACCGTGTGCCAGTAGATATTATAAAAATGGTATTTGATCAAAAGAAACTTCCAGTCGTAATGTTTGTCGCAGGTGGAATAGCCACCCCAGCCGACGCTGCAATGATGATGCAGATGGGTGCCGAAGGTATATTTGTTGGATCAGGAATATTTGGTGCACAAGACCCACAAAAGATGGCAGAAGCAATTGTAAAAGCAACCATGAACTTCGACAAACCAGAAATCATTGCCGAAGTATCATCTGGACTTGGAAAAACTATGAAAAGTCTTGAGATTGATAAACTAGAAACACGTTACGCCGGTCGGTAAGACGCTGTATTATCTCCAATGGGGTCCGGGGTGACTGCTTGTTTGAGCGTCGTTGTAGACTCTGAGTGCTTACTTCTTTGTGATGTAGCGAGTTCAGTCACCCAGGCACTTTTTGTTACTTTTTGGTGACAAAAAGTAAGGAATAGATTATTACCATATGAAAAAAATAGGCATTCTTGCAATCCAAGGTTCTGTAATAGAACATGAAAAAATCCTCAAAAAACTCAACGCGGATTATTATTTGGTCCGTACAAAAGAAGACCTTAGCTCCCTCACCCATCTCATAATACCTGGTGGTGAATCTACGACAATGGAAAAACTTCTTCGTACATATAATATATGGGATATATTACAAGAAAAAATCAATGTTAAATCTCTGAATGTTTTTGGTACATGCGCTGGCGCAATTTTGTTATCCAAGCTTGGTATGGATATTGAAATAGAACGAAACGGATTTGGGAGCCAACTTCACTCCTTCTACGCTGATATTGAATCTGATAAATTCCAAAATTTAAAAGGTGTGTTTATACGTGCGCCAAAATTTACTTCACACAGTAACGATGTTATAGTACTGGCAACATACAATGACGAACCAGTCCTTCTCGAACAAAACAATATGCTTGCATGCGGTTTTCATCCAGAACTCAATGATGAAGTGAGAATTCACGAATGGTTTTTAAGGTAACTTATTAAATAAATTCTATTAACGCAATATGTTTTACCAAGGAAAAAATCTAGGACATGAAATGGAATACGTAAAACAAGATGCTCTACTTAATAATGAATCAAGAATTAAATTAATGGACAAATTGGTCGAAATAGGATTGACACCAGACGAAGCAAGTGAATATATAAATCTTGATTCTACTGCTGACATGGCTGAACTTTCAGACTCAGAAAGAGAAAGACTAGATACATTAAATAGAAAAATAATTGAGCTCAAAAAATCTTCTAAATAATTTAGGATATTAAAAAAACTCCCCGTTTCTCACGAGGAGTTTTTTAATTTTTTAAACTTCTATTCTTTGACTTCAACTTCAGCCTTCTCTGCAGCTGTAGCCTCAGCCTTTTCTTGTGCTAGACCAGTTCCATGTACACCAGTACCAGCTGGAATAAGACGACCTATAATCACATTTTCTTTGAGTCCTTCTAGGTAATCTACGCGACCAGTGATAGCAGCATTTACAAGAACACGAGATGTTTCTTGGAAACTAGCTGCTGACAAGAAACTCTGAGTAGTAAGGGAAACCTTACTAATACCCATAAGCATTTGTCGAGCTTTTGCTTCTTTCTTTCCATTTTTCACTGCACTTCTATTAGCAATGAGTAATTGTGCTTTTTCTACTATTTCACCTGGAAGAAGTTCTGTGTCACCTGGGTCTTCGATAAATACACGTGAGAACATTTGTTTGATCACGATCTCGATGTGTTTATCGTTTAGACGTTGACCTTGAGAAGCATAAATTTCTTGAATCTCACGAAGGATATAACGTTTTACAGCGTCTTGTCCTTTGAGCTCAAATAGCTCTTTGAGTTCTACTGCACCCTCAGTCAACTGATCACCTTTTTCTACGTTGTCACCATCTTTGACCCAGAGTTTATAACCCATAGGTACGATGTATTCTTTGGTAGTTTTGCCATCATATACAAGCACCAAGTGTTTATCATCAAGTCGGATACTTCCTGCATAAGGTGCTTTGATATCTTCTCCAGAACCACCGCGAATAAGCATCTTGTCACCTTTTTTGACTTTTTGTGCATCAGCGACTTTTATATCATCTTCAGTATTAAGATCATAGATTTCTTCTTCCATTCCTTCATGATGAACTTTGATAATTTTTTGACCACGACGTCCTTCGAAAATTTTACGACCAGTAGGACTGGTAATAACTTTCCCATCAGCATCTTCGATCTCAATAGTACCATTCACTTCAGTCAAAACTGCTTTTCGTTTTGGATTTCGTGCCTCAAATAATTCTTCTACACGTGGAAGACCTTGTGTAATATCTCCACCAGCAACACCACCAAGATGGAACGTTCTCATAGTAAGCTGAGTACCAGGCTCACCAATTGATTGGGCAGCAATAGTACCGACAGCAACACCAGTATTTACAACTTTACGATTACCAAGATCAAATCCATAACATTTTGCACATACGCCCTTTGGTAAGTTACATTGTAATACTGAACGTACGTGAATATTATCGATTCCTTCTTTTTCTACCGTGCGAGCCATCTCTTCATCAATTACTCCATCTTTCTTTACAAGAGTCTTACGACCATATTTTACATCTGCTAATACAAATCGACCAAGTACACGTTCTGAAAGTTTTTCTCCCATATACTCAGATTGCTCGATGGTAAACATCTCACCTTCTGTGTCACCACAATCTTCTTCTTTTACTACCACTTCTTGTGCAACGTCTACAAGACGACGTGTAAGGTATCCTGCATTTGCAGTACGAAGAGCAGTATCTGACAAACCTTTACGAGTACCATGACTTGAGATGAAAAACTCAAGTACATCAAATCCTTCTTTAAAGTTTCCTTTTACCGGCAACTCGATAATGTCTCCAGACGGAGAAGCCACAAGACCTTTCATAGCAATAACCTGTCCTAACTGACCCCATGAACCACGAGCTCCAGAATCAATCATGGCAAATACTGATCTATCCTTATTTAGAACATCTTTACTTTGTGAAAGAAGACGATCTTTTGCATCAGCCCAAATTTCAAGTACTTTTGAATGACGTTCTGAGTCAGTAAGGAGACCTTCGTCATATTGTTCTTGTACAGTCTGCACTTGTTTGTCAGCTTCTTTAATCAATTCTTTCTTAACACTTACATAAGGGAAATCATCTTTTCCAAGTGAATATCCAGATTTTGTTACATACTTATATCCAAGATCTTTTATTTTGTCCAAATGTTCAGCAGTAATTTCCTGACCATACATCTCAAGAAGTATTTGAATAATATTACTCAAATCTTTCTTAGTAATTGCTTGATTATAGTATGCTAACTTATTTGGTAAAATATCATTGAAGAAAATACGACCAATCGATGTTTCAATAATTGGACTTGTTCCATCTTCAAACTTTGATAAATCATCAAATTTAACTTTGATACGTTCTTTGATAGTAATATATCTTGTCTTATATGCATATCTTGCCTCAGTAATATTTGCAAAATATTTTGTAACTTCTTTGGTATCATCCTCATCACTCTTGGTCATATAATAACAACCAAGTGCAATATCTTGAGCCGGTGTAATTACTGGGCTACCTGTTGCTGGTTTGAGCAAATTCTTTTCAGAAGCCATGAGATTTTCTGCCTCCCATTTTGCTTGTTCTGAAAGTGGAAGATGCACAGCCATTTGGTCACCATCAAAATCAGCATTAAACGCTGGACATACGAGCGGATGAAGTCTAATTGCTTTACCCTCTACCAAACGTGGACGAAAAGCTTGAATACCAAGCCTATGCAATGTAGGCGCACGATTTAGAAGAACACGAGTCTTCTTGGTCAATGCTTCCAAAATATCCCAAACTTGCGGATCATTACTTTCAATAAATCGTGATGCACTACGAACATTATGTGCAAGCTCACGCTTAATAATTTCTGACATGATAAATGGCTTGAAGAGTTCAAGTGCGATTGCTTTTGGCAAACCACATTCATGGA
>JABGUG010000037.1 GCA_018646705.1 Candidatus Parcubacteria bacterium
GATGAATTTTTAGATGGTGAAATAAATGAAATTGTCGTAGATGAAAATGTTGATAGTTTTTTGGAAAATGAAATTGAAAATTTAGATACTGTAGTTGAATCTTTGAATTTACCAATTGGAACAGTTGAACATGTGAGATATAATTCAGATCTCGCATCAATCACAGGACTTTGTACGTATAGATGGGGTGATATTGATTTCATACTTGCAGGAGTTGCTAATACAGAGTCACATATAAGAACAAATGTTTTGAATTGGTATCTTTCTGTGTATGAATACCAAAATCCAAATGAAACTCCTAAAATATCTCAATACGAACTTGGTGTGGTGGCATCTCGTGTATTAAACACAACTGTTGTTGATGACATGCTTGAAATATCAGTTCTTGAGTATTATGAAGACAGTGGTGAGACTCGACAGGTTTGGTATAGTATTGTATTACCAGAAGATGACTCTATTATGGTTATCAAATCCGCACAAACAGAACCACTTGATAATGACACTATATTTGATTTAATACATGAAATGGTGCTCGAGAGTAACTGCGTGCGGATATGATAAAAAGGACTGCACGGTATTTTTGGTCAGTAAGACATCAATTTGCAAAGTATTTTGTAGTAGGGTTTTCTGGTGTCTTTTTGGATATGGGAACCCTTATTTTATTTAAGGAGAAGTTTGGGTGGACACCAGTGTTTGCAGTTGTAATAAATCAGATATTTCTTCTTACTTATAACTTTTTTCTTAATAAATATTGGTCATTTAGGAACAGAGAGATGCCTCACAAACAATTGGTGAGATTTTTGTCTCTAGCAGGGTTCAATTACGTATTTTCGGTCATAATGATGTATATATTTAGTGATCATTTCAATTTTGACTATAGACTTGTACGTATAGGAACTATTATAGTTATGGTTAGTTGGAACTTTTTCTTATACAAGTATTGGGTATATAGAGAAGTAGAAGAGAAAGAGTAAAAAGGTAAAATCTTTATATTCTTCTCTTGCTATTGCAAAATAAGCCAAATTTAGCTATGATTAGCTTATCCACGTTTAATCCTTGACATTGTTTTCACTTTAGGTTAAAATAGTGTCGCTAATTTCAATTCACACATGGGAAAGAATAAGGATGTAATTGAGGTCCGAGGCAGAATCGAAGAATTATTGCCCGGAGCAAAATTTCGCGTGATCCTCGAAAACGATCATGAAGTCATTGCACACCCTGCAGGCAAGATGCGAATGTACAATATTCGTATGAGTGTCGGCGATGAGGTGAAAGTAGAGATGACTCCATATGATCTTACTAAGGGTCGTATCACGTATCGTTTCTAAAAGTTATAAATCTCAACTAGTGCGGTGGAGCTATGCCCGTTTCAAGAGGCGAAGCTAAGATATCGCGGCAGTGGTTGATGATTTTTTATTACCAAACACAAATTTACGAATATTCAAATTCGTAAATCAGTATATTTATATATATGAAAGTTAAAGCATCAGTAAAAAAGCGTTGTAAAGATTGTAAGATCGTCATTCGTCGTGGTGCTCGTCATGTTATTTGTAAAAATCCTAGACATAAACAACGTCAAGGAACAAAGCAACGTGTTAAAGCATAATAATTTAAAAACATAAAATAATCCTGAATCTATCCGGATTAGTTAATGAAAACAATATGAGAGTAGCGGGAGTAACAATTCCAAAAGAAAAACGAGTTGTCATAGCATTGACATACGTACTTGGCGTTGGTCTAACAACCTCAAAGAAAGTTTTGGCTCAAGCACAGGTACCAGAAAACACTAATGTAAAAGATCTTACTCAAGATCAAGAAGACAAGATTCGTAATTTGATTGAAAAAGCTCACAAGACAGAGGGTGACCTTCGTCGTGAGGTTTCATCAAATATCAAACGACTAAAAGATATCAAAGCATATCGTGGTACTCGTCATGCAAAACGTCTTCCATCTCGTGGTCAGAGAACAAAGACAAATAATAGAACATTGCGTGGTAACAAACGTGCACTTGCAGTAAGTGGTAAAAAGGGAGCTGCTCAAAAAACCTAAATATAGATCACAAATTTTTATAATATGGCTAAGAAAGTTAAAAAAACAGCAAAAAAGAAAAAGAGTCTACGCTCAGTATCACACGGTCGAGCGTATATTCAGGCTACATTCAACAACACTATCGTTACTATCACCGACCAAAATGGTGATGTGATCGGTTGGGGTTCTGCAGGTAAGGAAGGGTTTAAAGGACCAAAGAAGTCAACTCCTTATGCAGCTGGTATTGTAGTAAAATCAATCGTAGAATCAATAAAACAATTCGGATTGAAAGAAGTAAACGTTTTTGTAAAAGGTATCGGTGGTGGTCGTGAGGCTGCTATTCGTGGACTTAATGCAAACGGTATTCAAGTATTGTCTGTAAAGGATATGACACCTATTCCACACAATGGTTGTCGTCCTCCTAAGAGACGTAGAGTTTAAATAAGAATAAAAGATATGGGTAGATATATTGGACCAAAAAATAAAATAGCACGACGTTTTCGTATAAACTTAGGTTTGAAAACAAATTCAACAAAAGTTGCACGACGTATCAACCAGGCTCCTGGTGTACACGGACCAAACAAACGCCGTAGTTCTGTTTCTGCATACGGAAAGCAACTTCTTGAGAAACAAAAAGCAAAGTTCATGTATAATATACGTGAAAAGCAATTTCGTTCTTATGTAGAGAAAGCAAATGCAATGCAAGGGGACTCAGGTGTAAACTTGCAACAACTTCTTGAAATGCGTATGGACAATGTAGTATACCGAATGGGAATCGCAGAGACTCGCGCACAAGCTCGACAATTTGTAGGCCATGGTATGTTTACATTGAATGGAAAGAAAATGAATGTACCATCACATATCGTACGTCTAGGAGATATTGTAGCTCTAAAAGAAAATAAAACAAAAAAGAAAATTTTTGAAGGTCTTGAAGAAAGACTTGCTAAGAAAGAACTAGTATCTTGGGTTTCTGTAGATCCAACTGCAAAGACTGGTAAAATATTGAGCCAACCCCAAGAACGTGATTTTGAAAAGGTATTTGACGTTAAACTTATCATTGAGTATTATTCAACTCGATAATTTAAAATGCCTGTTAACAAAAAATATATGGATTATATACTTCTACCATCAACAATCGAATTTCAAGAGACTGACGATAAGAACGTTGGAAATTTGATTATTACTCCATGTCATCAAGGATATGGTACTACAATTGGTAACTCACTTCGCAGAGTATTGCTTTCTTCTATTGAAGGTGTAGCTGTTGAAACTGTAAAGATTGAGGGTGTACAACATGAATTTTCTTCAATTGACAGTGTTTTAGAAGACGTTGTAGAGGTTATGCTAAATTTGAAGCAACTTGCAGTAACTTCACATTCTGATCAGCCTATTACACTTTCACTTTCCAAAAAAGGAAAAGGTGATGTGACTGCAGCTGATTTTGACAAAAATTCAGATATCGAAATAATGAATCCAGAATTGAAGATTGCAACACTTACTGGCGACAAAGGATTTAATATCGAAGTAATTGTTGGAAAAGGGCTTGGATATGTTCCAGCTTCAGAAAAAGAGAGTAAGAATTTAGATCTAGGTACAATCCTAGTAGATTCATTCTATTCACCAATTAAAGATGTTGGGTATAAAGTAGAAAATACTCGTGTTGGAGACGTGACTGATTATGAGAAAGTAACTGTTCGTATTGAAACAAACGGTACAGTAACTCCAAAAGAAGCTGTAGAACGTGGAACTAAAATATTAATGGATCACTATAGTATTATTCTTGATGAAGCAGGTAGCTCAACCGCATCTGTAAAACCTAAGAAAACTAAAACTAAAAAAGAAAAAGAGAGTGAACCAGAAGTTACTGAGTAACTTCATAATTCCACACATAAAATAATATGAGACATAGAAAGAAAAATATAAAATTAGGCAGAACAAAGGCACCACGAAAGGCACTTCTTAGAAATTTGGCTGAAAGTTTGGTATTGCATGGCGCAATTACTACTACAAAAGCTAAAGCAAAGGCACTTCGTACTGTAATAGAACCTTTGATTACCAAAGCTAAGAAAAATAGATCAATTGATAAAGAAAAAATCAATGAAGTTTTGTATACAGGTAAAGCACAGAAAAAACTTATTGAAGAGATTGCACCACAATACAAAGATAGACAAGGTGGATACACACGTATTATCAAGCTTGGAACACGTCCAAATGACGGTGCAGAAAAAGTCAAAATTGAATTAGTTTAAAATATAGATTTTACAGATTATTTATATGGAAGAATACAAACGAGAGACAATTGAGGTAGATGCAACAGATAGAGCTGTTGGTCGTGTTGCAACAGAAGCCGCAACAATTCTCATTGGTAAACATAAACCAACATACGAACGTCATATTGACCGTGGTGATATTGTTGTAGTCAATAATGCAGGCCAAGTAAAGTTTACTGGTAAAAAGCTTGTACAAAAAGATTACTATCGTCATACACAATATCCTGGTGGCCTCAAGACTACTTCAATGAAAAAGGCATTTGAAAATGATCCTACTGATGTAATGAGACGTGCGATTTATAGCATGCTTCCAAAAAATAAAATGAGAAATGAAATGCTCAAGCGTTTAACTATCAATGTATAATTATGAGTACACAAACAAAAAAATCTGATTCTATGTCACGAGCTGTCGGAAGACGCAAAAAGGCTGCTGCTCGCGTACGTATTACTACAGGAAAAGGAAATATTGTTGTAAATGACAAAGATTACAAAGTATATTTTCCAACAAAAATTTTACAAGATAAAGTACTTTCTCCACTTGTTGTTACAAGTAAAGAAACTGGTATTGATGTGTCAGTAAAAGTAGCTGGTGGTGGTCCTGCTGGACAAGCCGGTGCTGTACGACATGGTATTGCTCGTGCTCTTGTAGAATGGAATGAAGAACTCAAACCTGCTCTTAAAGCAGAAGGACTCATGACACGTGATCCACGTGCAAAAGAACGTAAAAAACCAGGTCTCCACAAAGCACGTCGTGCTCACCAGTGGAGAAAACGTTAAAAACAAATTTCAAAAATCAAAATCCCGCGAAAGCGGGATTTTTTGTTTAGAGAAGAGCGGGGGTGGGCAAGACCCCCTCATTGGAATGGTTTTTATATCACTCCGTTTGTGCGCCAGTCTCTGTCCTTTGGGACAGTAGGGTGACTAGGGCCGTACCCCGACATCCCGCTGCAACACACGTGCCCGTCCTCTAAGATGGCTCTTATGATGAGATCTCCTGAGGATCTCGTCTGCTGGTACTTAAGGATACTATGCCTGTACGGCGACCTTGTATCATCAATCCAGGCCAACTTATTTTTGAGTTTATCAGATATTATTTTTTTGTCAATTATTATTGCTCAAAACTGAATTTTCCTGTAAAATAAGCCTATATGAGCGTAGCCAAAAATACCGCATTCATGACAATTGCATCAGTATTCCAAAAAATAATTGCTTTTGGATATTTTGCTATAATTGCTCGAAGTATTGGAGCAGAGGGGACAGGGAAGTATTTTTTTGCCTTGTCTTTCACTACTATTTTTGTCGTGTTTGTAGATCTTGGGTTGACTAATGTGATGGTGCGTGAAGGTGCAAAATTAAAGACAAAATTGCAGGAATATTTTTCTGCTATTTTATTTGTGAAATTTTTCTTGAGTATTTTGACATACGCAGCAGCAATAATCGTAATAAATGCGATGGGGTATCCAGTGGAGACAAAACACTTGGTTTATATTTCTGGAATTACAATGCTATTTGATTCACTTCATCTTTCTTTGTATGGAACATTGCGCGCAATTGGTAATTTGAAGTATGAGGCAATAGGAATGGTTGTAAGTCAGCTTATCACTCTTATTCTTGGTTCGATATTTTTATATTTTGGGCTTCCACTTATTTATCTCATGGTTGCGTTTCTCATCCCGAGTATTTTAAATGTTTTATTTGCATATACTGTTGTTCATAAAAAATATCAAATCAAGTTAAAATTAAAATACGATAAAAAAGTTTTAAAATATATTATTCCTATTGTAATACCATTTGCTTTGGCAGGAATTTTTGGACGCGTGTATTCATATATTGATTCAGTATTACTTTCCAAGCTCGCCGGAGACGTGGTTGTTGGATGGTATAGTATTCCATACAAAGTTGCGTATGCATTTCAGTTTATTCCAATGGCACTTGTGGCAGCACTTTATCCGCGTTTCAGTGAATATTTTGTTCATGACAAAGAAAAATTACATTATGTATTTCATCAAGGAATTAAATATTTACTTCTCGTGGCGCTACCTCTTGTTGTGGGAATTTCACTACTTACTAGAGAAATAGTCACAACACTTTTTACTGATGAATATATAAACTCTATTTTACCTCTCCAAATTCTAATGATTGGAATAGTATTTTCATATCTCAATTTCCATTTTGGAGCACTTCTTAATGCTTGTAATAAACAGGTCACTCAGACAGTTTTGATAGGAGTTGTGATGGTAATGAATATCGGCCTTAATATAGCTCTTATACCTCAATATGGGGCCGTAGGAGCCGCTCTAGCAGCTGTTTTGGGTAATATTGGACTCATGCTCATGAGCCTATTTATTGTGCCTAAAATCACGAAATTTAACGTTAATTTTCTTATTCAGGCTATTGCGAGACTTGCTTTGTCTGCAGGGGTAATGGGTGCTGCAGTATGGTATACTAATATACATATGGGACTTGTGTTTGCAATTTTTGTAGGACTTATTTCGTATCCAGTTATGTTGTTTATTACGAGGGCGGTTACTAGAAAGCAGTTTGATGAAATGGTGAGTTTAGTTAGAAAATAAGGAAAGGATTAAGAATTAAGAAATAAGGAATAAGAGATAGGTATAATATTTAGATAATATTTATTTTACAGTCCTTATTCCTTACTTCTTAATCGCTATTCCTTACTGTTTATGAAAAAAATATTAATAACAACTCTCGAATACCCACCACAAGTTGGTGGTGTTGCAACATATGTACATCAAATGGCGCAAGCTCTTGATAAAGAAAAAGTCGTAGTTCTTGCACCAAAAATGAAAGGTGACAAAGAGTGGGATGAGAATGTTGAATACAAGGTTGTTCGAAAGAACCAACTTTTTCCAAAATTTGTTTGGCCTAGATGGTTGAAACTCATTTTTCAAATTAGAAAAATTGTTAAGCAAGAGGGGATTGAGATAATTCTTATAAATCATGTATTGCCAGTTGGGTATGCAGGGTGGTTTATCAAAAAAATGTTAAAGATTCCATATGTTATTATTTCTCATGGTACGGACATACTTATGGGAACGCGTAATAAGTGGAAAATAAAAATGATGAAAAAAGTGGTAGTAGATTCTGAGCAAATTATATTTAATAGTGAATCACTCAAACGTAGATTTCTTCAAGTACTTCCAGAATTCACAAATAAATCAACGGTGTCATATCCTTGTCCTGACAAAGAATTTTTGACTCCACCACCACAAGAAGAAATTGATAAGCTTCGTAGCATGCTTGCTTTGGGAGGAAAGAAAGTTATGCTCACTGTTTCACGTATAGAAGATGGCAAGGGTTTTCCTCATCTCGTACGAACTATGCCAGAACTTCTTAAAAAAGAACCCCATTTAGTTTGGTTAATTGTTGGCGATGGTCCTAAGAAAGAAGAGATTTTAAAGGATATTCAAAAGCATTCGTTACAAAATGTTGTACGTTATGTGGGAGAAGTTCCGCACAAAGATCTCAAAGTATATTATTATTTGGCTGACGTATTTGCCTTGTTTACTCATCCAGACGAAGGAAGAGAAGAAGGTTTGGGTCTTGTATTTTTGGAAGCAGCCGCTGCAGGCTTGCCAACTGTTGCTGGTAAAAGCGGGGGAGTAGAAGAAGCAGTACTTCATACACAGACTGGTATTGTTATTGATGTGCGACAGCAAGCCATGGCTATGGATGATGCAATTTTACAGCTACTTGAAAATGAGGAGTATGCTACTCGCCTTGGAGCGCAAGCAAAGAAACGAATTGAAACAAGTTTTCGTTGGGAAAGTCAATTGAAGAAGCTTGAGGCTTGGATTGGTAAGTTATGAGTTGGATAAAAAAACAATTTAGACCATACTGGTTACAAGCTATTTTAGTAATTATAAATACAGGATTTGTAGGACTATTATATCTTCATTTTACTAAGCAAGATATATCACTCAGTCATCTTTTTTTGGCTGAGTTTTTTAGTGTTGTCTTTATTACAACTATACTTATTATAAAACGTACGTATAGAATGAGAGGGGAAATAATGATTGGGTTTCTTCTATATGCGATTGCAATGATCGTAGTTTTGAATCCATTTTCTTTTTCAGTATTATATGCGTTTTTTATTCTACGTGGTTTAGGAAGTATTATATTTTTTATACCTTATAATATTATTTATTTTTCTGAATCTAAAAAAGATAAAAATTTGCAAGGTATGACATGGTATTGGGCGGTTGGGGTTTTTGCAGGTGCCGTAGCACCTATTTTAGGGACATTTTTATTTATACATTTTGGAATTACAATTTTTCTTTTTACTGCGCTTCTTCTTGCTGTGCTAGCAATGTATTTGTCTCGTTATATTCCAAAAGAAAAATATACTTATTCTAGAAAAGAAATTTTTACGCACATAAAAGGCTTACGTACACTTAATCTAATAGATGGCGCATTGCATAAAGTTATGATGATTGTTATACCGCTCTGGGCAACTAGATTTTTGACTGATGAAATTGATTTTGGGATTTTTTTATCTTTAATGGGCGTTGTGGCAATTTTTGTAAGTTTAAATATGGCCAAAATGTCAGATCGTTTACAAAAGAGAAGTATTTTTATATGGCCACTTTCTATAGCAACAGGTATTGTTACAGGACTTTTTTTCTTCGCAACAAGTGTTACGCATTTTTTAATTCTTGCGTTATTGCTCAAAGCGTTCAATATATTAATTTCACCTCTTAGATCAAATATTGTTCAAGACAAATTTGAACAAAGTCCATTACTTTGGATTTCTCGAGAGGTATATCTTAACATAGGGCGAATTTTTATGCTCGCAATAGTTGCTAGTATGATGTTCTTAGGTCTTGAAAAAGAAATTTTTATATTTTTAGCATTACTTAATATATTGTTTCCATTTGTGCTATACTTCAAACGTGTATATAGATATAATTAATTATTTCTATGAAAGATCTAAAATTAAAAGAAGGGGAGCGTATAGTAGACGAAGTACGTCAGTATGGTCTCACTACAATGTGGTCATGGATAGGTGGTTTTCTTTTATTGGCCATCGCAGCTTTTTTCATGTTTTGGCTTTTTCGACACGATTGGTGGGGGCAAAGTTTATTTGCTTTATTAATTTTAGGAAGTTTGTTTGTATTTTTCCGTACATATTTTTTATGGAAAAAAAATGTATTTTTTATTACCACACATCGTCTTATAGATATAGAACAAGGTGGATTTTTTCATCGAGTTGTTTCTGAAATACCGTACGATCAAGTAGAGGATGTGTCTGGAAAAGTAAAAGGAATGTTTGGTACATTATTTCGATATGGTAATGTACGCGTACAGACAGGAAATGGAAAAATAAAGATTATAGTACCAAATGTAAAAAGACCATTACAATTACAGCAACAAATCAATGAAATGCGCGAACGTTATTTATCAAAATATTCTCATGAATTTAGTGGGGACGTTGCAGAAATCATTGTCGATAAACTTTATGAACTCGAGTTGCCAGATCTAAGACAAGTCCAAAAAGCTCTCGATAAGAGAATAAAGAAATTAAATATAGAAGAATAAAAATCCGGCCTATAAGGCCGGTTTATTTTAGAAGTTGTATCTAAGTTAACCCAGGGGTAGTTATTCATGCACATTTTTGTATCTTTTTACCCTTTTGTCAATAATATGGATATGATATACTTAGGCCTATGAAAAGAGAACAACAATCCTCTGTGAGGCGCTTTTTTGCATCGCGTAGTTTTTTGATTGTCGCGCTCATTATTATGACGTTATTTACACTTGGATTTGCGCGTGCATATTACCAAGATTACAAAGTAAAGCAACAGATTAACCAGCTCGAAGATGAAGTGAAATCGCTTGAAAATAAAAAGATTGAATCTATAGAAATCCTTAAATATGTGACAAGTGATAAATATGTAGAGGATAAGGCACGTACTGAGCTAAATATGAAAGCTGAAGGTGAACAAGTAATATTTATTCAGGACTTAAATGAAGAAAATAGAGGAGAAGGAATAAACGATGAGTACGGCACAGAAGATGGACAAACAATCTCAAATCCGGTAAAATGGTTTTACTATTTCATTCACAAATCCCTTCCAACTAGGGAGCAATAATATAAGAATATGTCAGAAGAACAAAAAGTTTCTGTGGAAAAGGAGCAGAAAGAAAACAAAGTGGGTTCTCTGAGTGCAGGTAAAATGCTTGCGCTTGGATTTATTATCGCACTTCTTGTAGGTGTTGGTATTTTTTATTCTGTAGGTGTGAAAGGTATCAAAAGTCAATCACAATCTCCTATAACACTCAAAGCATCTGGACTTTTTAGATTGCCTATTGCAAAGGTAAGTGGTTCTAAAATATTGTATACAGAATATGTTGATAATTTGGCTGCAATGCAATTATTTTATGAAACAGACACAGAAGGGCTACCATTACCAACTGATGAGGAGATGTCAGATTTTGTATTAAGTCGACTTATTATAAACAAAATTATTGACGGAGCTGCAAAAGAATTGGATGTGTCTCTTAGTCAAGAAGAATTAGATGATGTAATTGAAAATCAGATTCTTGTAAATTTTGAAAACAGAGAAGCAGCAGACAAAGAAATTACAGACAGATATGGATGGAAATTTGATGAATTTATTACTAAGATTGTAGAACCAACAGAATTAGAGAAAAAATTGAGTGAATCATATATGGATTCACACAAACCAGACGTAGAAGCTGTAAAGACACAAGCCGAAGAAGTACTAGAACGTATAAAAAATGGTGAAGATTTCGAGTCTCTAGCTGCAGAGTTTGGTTCTGATGGTACCAAAGAAGTTGGAGGAGACCTTGGGTGGTTTGGTCGCGGTGCTATGGTTCCTGAATTTGAGGAAGCAGCTTTTGCTCTAGAAGCAGGGCAGCTCAGAGAAGATCTTGTAGAAACACAATTTGGATATCATATTATACGAGTTGATGATAAACGTACTGTGACTGATGAAGAGACTGGCGAAGATTCAGAAGAAGTGAGTGCACGTCATATCTTGTTTATGACTGGCGTAGGGGACTCAAGTGACTTCCGTGAATATATGAATCAAAAATTAAAAGATGCTGATGTACAGGTCGTAGATGGAATTCACAATCCATTTGAAGATTACTTAAAAGAAGACGTAGAAACAACTGAAGAATAAAATAGAGAATAATAAAACCACGCATAAGCGTGGTTTTATGTGCCCACCTTCGCTTTTTGCTTCGTAAAAGCTTTGGTGGGTGAATGCGGGATTAGTATAGTGGTAGTATGCGACCTTCCCAAGGTTGAGGCGCCAGTTCGATTCTGGTATTCCGCTCAAAGTGTTAGTTTGCTAGTTACTAGTTAACTAGTAACTAGGTATAATAATATGCTAAAACAATCAAACCACTACAAAATAAAAGTTACTGTACCGTTTGCATCAGCTGACGCGGTTCGTGATGCATTAGCGCAAGCTGGAGCAGGAAAATTTAATAAGTATGACAATTGTTCTTTTATGTACCCGGTAAAAGGTAGGTTTCGTCCGCTTGAGGGCGCAAATCCATCAGTTGGGGAAGTTGGGAGTGTAGAAGAAGTAGATGAGATGTGTATTGAATGTATTTGCCACAAAGATATTCTCGAAGAAGTAATTGTTGAGTTAAAAAAAGCTCATCCATATGAAGAGCCTGCGATTGACATATTGCCAAGATTTGAGCTAGAATGATGTCTATTATGCCATCTTAGCTCAGTTGGTAGAGCGACGCACTCGTAACGCGTAGGCCGTGGGTTCGATCCCCGCAGATGGCTCACATTTATTGACAGGATATATATCCTGTTTTTTTATTTTATGATATAATACAGTTTATAAAGTTATCAAGTTAAAAAGTTCATAAAGAGCTGTCTATATTGAAGACTTTTAACTTTATAACTTTCAAACTTTTAAACTTAGCCCATGATCGTTCTCAAGAATTTAACCAAACAATACACACGTGATAGTGTTGGCCTCCATGAGGTTGATCTTCATATTGAACCAGGTGAATTTGTTTCAGTAGTAGGGCAGAGTGGTACGGGTAAGACCACTATGGTGAAATTACTTATTGCAGAAGAGCGTCCAAGTTCAGGAAAGATTGAAATTGGTGGATGGGATATTACCAATATTTCATCACATGATGTACCACTACTCCGTCGTCAGATAGGAGTTATTTTTCAGGATTTCAAATTATTACCCCAAAAAACAGTTTTGGAAAATGTTGAGTTTGCTCTTGAGGTTGCGGGAGAGAAGAAGAGTCGCATTAATCAAGTAGTGCCGCGAGTTCTTGATATTGTGGGACTTTCACACAAGAATGAACGTTACCCTCATCAACTCTCAGGTGGTGAACAGCAACGCGTAGCTATTGCGCGTGCGCTCGTACATCGCCCAAAGATTCTTGTGGCTGATGAGCCTACTGGAAATTTGGATTCTATAAATACACAAGAAATTATTGGAATTTTGAAAAAAATAAATGAATTTGGTACCACTATTTTGCTTGTAACGCATAATAGGGAAGTGGTAAATCAATTAAAACGTCGTGTGGTAACATTGCACGATGGTCGTCTGATTTCAGATGAACATAAAGGTAAATATCGCTTATGATGGCCTCTTTTTTTCGTATTGTAAAATTTTCACTACAAGATATTTTTCGCAACATGAGTTTGTCATTTATGACAGTACTTATTTTGATACTCATGCTTTTGTCTATCAATACTTTGATCGTTGTTCGTGTAATTACTGACGAATCAATTCAAACAGTAAAAGAACAAATTGACGTGAGTATTTATTTTCATCCTGAAAGTACAGAAGAAGAGATTGGAGAAGTGCGTGAGTATGTAGGATCATTTCCTGAGGTTGAGAATGAAGTTTACTTAACAAAAGAAGAAGTGCTTGAAAATTTCAAAGATACATATTCAGATAACAAAGAAATTTTGGCTTCACTAGATGAGCTGGGAGAAAATCCTCTCGGACCAACCTTGGTAGTGAAGACTCGAGAGCCAAAAGATTATGAAAAGATTATAAATGCATTAAGTGTGCCAGAATATGAAAATATTATAGAAGCAAAGACTTTTGGTGATACACAAGTTGCAATAGATCGTATTCATTCAATCACAACTCAAGTTGAGAGATTTACATATTTTCTTACCGCACTATTTGCTATAATCGCATTTGTGATCATATTTAATACAATTCGCGTTGCGATTTATACACAGCGTGCCGAGATTGGTATTAAGAGACTTGTAGGCGCCACAAATTGGTTTATCAGCGGACCGTATATGTTAGAGTCTCTTATATTTTCTATTATTAGTGTTGCTGTTACATATGGAATTGCACATTTTTCTATAGGTTTTCTAGATCCATATATGGGTGTAGTTTTTGGTGAGACAGAACTTTTGTCTACATATTTTAGTTCGCATCTTCTTTTAATTTTGGGAATAGAATTCGTTTCAGTATTTTTACTAACAATTGTTTCTAGTGGTCTTGCAATGAGAAGATATTTGAGAACGTAGGATTTATATAAATAAAAAAAGTAGAGACACAAGATGTTGTGTCTCTACTTTTTTTATTTAAAATCAATTATTCTTCTACAGATCGTCTACTTGCCTTTAGCTTAGAACGTTGTTTTTTTGTTTCTAGACGTTTGAGTTTGGAAGAATATGTTGGTTTGGTTGGTTTGCGTCTTTTTGGGATTATTAGAGCTTCGCTAACTAGTGATTGCAAGCGAGATATAGCCTGCGTTCTATTCTGTAGCTGAGATCTTTCTTCTTCGGCCATAACAACTATTTCATCTTGATCATTTAATTTGTTTTTTAATTTTGTTCTAATTCTTTCTTTTTCTGAATCACTAAAAATAGACGACGCCCCAACATTCCAATGTAAAATAGCTTTGGTAGAAGTCTTATTTACATTTTGACCACCAGCACCAGAAGAACGCGCAAAAGTGATTTTGATTTCTGACTCAGGGATTTGTTTTTTATTAGTTGATGACATATATAATAGTATAACAAAAATCACCTGGTTAGGCGATTTTTTAAACTTTAAAATTGTCCCTTAAAACCTCCCCAAATCAACTTCATTATCAAACTTAATTTCTGCTACAAAATCTGGCATATGGGAGATGAGAATGACTGCACCCTGATAATTATTAATAGCCTTGGCAATCACGGGGATGTGGCGGAAATTGATATGATTGGTAGGCTCATCTAGAATCAGAAGCCCTGGTTTCATGAGTACGAGTCGTGCAAAAGATAGTAAGCCTTTTTGGCCTTCTGACAAATGAGAAATCTTGAGACCGAGTAACTCTCCGGTGATGAGAAAGCCAGCAGCGATGGCACGCATGTCTTGGATGTCATATCCACTCGCCATCACACCCGTAAGTGAATCAAAAACTGTCTGATCATAATCGAGCGTAGCAAAATCCTGACTATAATAACCAACAACCGTATCTTTTAGAATAGTTGAGCCTTCGGTTTTTTCATCGAGCAGAGAACGCAGTAGGGTACTTTTGCCAATTCCGTTTGGTCCTTTGATAAGTAGTTTGCTTTTTTGTCGTAGCAAGATGTCAACGTCTTTTATTATTGGTTCGTGGTCTTTTATTACTTTTAGTGATTTGATAGTCACTATATCACCAATAATTTCCTGATCTGGAATGGTGAAGTCTCTGATAGTTTTGTCTTCTTTTCTTACATCAACTTTGTTTTCTTCCATTTCATAAACCTCCTCTTTGAGTTTGCTCGCAAGCTTACGCATCTTACCACCTTTGTGTGAAAAGAAATTCACTTTGTCTTTGTTATCCTGAATTTTCTTTTTCAACTGAGCATTTTTCTTTTTTTCTCTTTCAATTCTACTATTTATTTCTTCTACTACACTGTAGTAATCCCCGACATAAGTTTCTACTTTTTTGGTGTGTGCGTCGAGATAAATAACTCCTTCGGTAAAACAGTTTAGAAAATCTGCATCATGAGAAATTACGATTACCGTTTTTTGGTACATTACTAGAAATTGAATTAGGCTGTCTATCCCGTCTCTATCTAGATTGTTTGTTGGTTCGTCTAGAAGTAAAATATCAGGATTTTGGATGAGAGCGTAGGCAAGTAAAACTCTTGCTTGCTGACCGCCAGACATAGCCCCAACTTTTCTGTCCATTGGAATATCCAAGTTTACCGCTTCCATTACTTTGCTGATCTGACTTTTGATATTACCAGGGATAGTGGTAAATGTTTTTGAAAAATATTCTTCTAGAGTTAGATCTAAATCTTGTTTTTCAATCATTTGTGAAGCAGTAGCAATTGTTGCATCACCCGTAATAAATACATTTCCTCTGGTAGGTTTCAATTCTCCTTTTATTAATTTGAGTATGGTGCTTTTTCCAGCTCCATTTTGTCCCATGAGGGTTATCTTGGCGCTCTTGTGTATACCAAAAGAAACATCATCCAAAATAGGCTTCTTTTCAGCGTATTCAAATTTTACATTATCAAATCGTAGGATTATTTCTTCGGACATAATTTCTACTAATTTATATAAAATGACCTCAACAAAGTTGGGGCCATTTTCGAGTTCGCGGACAGGGATTCGAACCCCGATAGCCAGTACCAAAAACTGGAGTCCTACCATTAGACGATCCGCGATTGTTAAACCTGGAGTCTCCGCCTCATCGGCGGATGAACTACCATTAGCTAGTCTATCTGATTGGCAGATATACTAGCATAAGTTGATCTGCCGAGGAGGCAGAACGATAATATGATACTATATTTGATATGCTTTGTCAATATAATATTATGTTGAAGAGAGCGTATCAAAGTGCTATACTTGGAATAATATAAAAAACATGAATATATCCCAAAAACAATTTTGGCTTGGAGCGGCAATACTCAGTGGCGTGGTGTTTTTGAGTATTGTTATTTTTTTGATTTTTTCGATGGGTGCGGCTGCGCGAGGGGAAAATGGTGGTGATCGAAATAGAGCAGATCAGCAAAAGGCGCTCGAAGGGACAGCTCTAGAGCTGTCCGTACAGGATGTTGCAGAAGTCACGGTCGATGCAAAGGCAGAGGAAATATCGCCAAAAAGATCCGCCAAAATTCGTGCAATAGGGGATATGATGCTTGATAGAACAGTATATCTGCATAGCTTGCAAGCTGATGATTTTTCATTTCCATTTTTGAATATTGCAGATTTTTTGCTTGATGCTGACCTGACAGTAGGGAATTTGGAAGGAGCTATCACCGATAATAAATCTATTGCAAATGGCACTGGTGGTCAAAGGTTTTATTTCACGTTTTCTCCGCGTACGGTAGAGCCGCTTACAAAATATTTTGATGTAGTTAGTTTTGCCAACAACCATGCACATAATTTTGGTGCAGATGGATTGTTTCAGTCACGAACATATCTTGATGAATCAGGACTTACATATTTTGGTGATCCAAATAATGATCCAAATCATTTGTCAGTTGTAGTAGAAAAAAATGATATTATATTTGGGTTTGTTGGTTTTCATGAGCTTGTTGGATTTGGATTTGATGATGTGATAGCAGAGGTTGAAAAACTTCGTCCAGAAGTTGACGTATTGATTGCGTATCCACATTGGGGTCATGAGTATATTACGACTCATCCGTCCGCCGCACAAAAAGCAGAAGGACATGAACTTATTGATGCAGGAGTCGACATTGTCATTGGGGCTCATCCACATGTGATTCAGCCAATTGAAATTTATAATGACAAAGTAATCTTCTATAGTTTGGGTAACTTTATATTTGATCAATATTTTTCAGAAGAAACACAACAGAGTCTTGCTATAGAAATCATGGTAGAAGAGCGTCCAGCCTTCGCTGAAGCTTCGGCGGATAAAAGAGAATTTGATTTTGATTTTAATATTATTCCAATTCGTGTAAGTGAAAAAAGCCAGCCAGAATTGGCAGGGGAGACTGAAGCGAATCAGATTTTGAATACGCTTAGTAAATATTCTATCGCTACTTCGACCATACAAGATCAAATTAAAGAAGGTTATATAGATCTATAAAGCGGTGTTTACACTTATCCCCATTTGACTAATCTGTTTACAAATAACATACTATTCTAGTATAATTTAAACAGAGAGATCATTTATTTTTAACTATAATTTCTCTATGAACAAATCTTTATTATCTTTGCTAAGTCTCGGTTTTGGGCTTGTGTTGGTGGGTACAGGGTGTAATTTTACAGGAACAGAAAATACATCAGGAGGGCAAATAGAAGGTGATTCTAGTCATGTTGCAGAAGACGTCATGGAAAAGGATGACGGAGAAGTGATGCAAAAGGCAGATGTGGTGGTGGAGGTGTCAGGAAAGAATTTTTCTTTTTTGCCAAATCTAATTACCGTGAAAAAAGGACAGACCATACAGATCAATTTTACCAGCGACCAAGGGTTTCACGATTGGGTAGTAGATGAGTTTGATGCTTCTACTGAGCAAATCAATTCTCCAAACAAAAGTTCTGTGACATTTGTTGCGAATAAGGCAGGGGAATTTGAATTTTATTGTAGTGTAGGACAACATCGTGAGCTTGGTATGGTAGGTAAACTTGTGGTAGTGGAAGACGCTATGATGGAAAAGGATGATGAAGGGGAAGTCATGAGTAAGGAAGGTACATATGAAGCATATGATGCGTCCAAACTAGCTCGTGCAGAGAATGGTGATGTAGTATTATTCTTTCACGCAAATTGGTGCCCAACATGTAGAAGTCTTGATAAGAAGCTGAATGAAGAGTTGAAAGATTTTCCAGCAAACCTTACAGTACTCAAGGCTGACTATGATACAGAAAAAGAACTTCGTAAAAAATATGGGCTAACCTCACAACACACACTTGTGCAAGTAGACAAGGACGGCAATATGATTCAAAAGAAAATTGGAGGAAATGGTCTTTCTGATATTACTTCGTGGGTAAAATAGTTAAATACAATATTTAGGTTTTAGAATTTCTAGAACCTAAAATTTTATATTTAAATTTATTATGACGTTATTAATTGTTTCA
>JABGUG010000038.1 GCA_018646705.1 Candidatus Parcubacteria bacterium
ATAAATGGCTTGAAGAGTTCAAGTGCGATTGCTTTTGGCAAACCACATTCATGGATCTTCAAACTTGGTCCGACTACGATAACTGAACGTCCAGAATAATCTACACGCTTACCAAGCAAGTTTTGTCGAAAACGACCTTGCTTACCTTTGAGCACATCAGCGAGAGATCTTAGCTGTCGTTTTTGTCCAGTTGATGCACGAACTGTTTTTGTTGCGCGTGCGTTATTATCAATGAGAGCATCAACCGCTTCTTGCAACATGCGTTTTTCATTTCTACAAATTACTTCTGGCGCATTCAAATCTTGCAAACGTTTCAAACGATTATTACGGTTGATCACACGACGATACAAGTCATTCAAATCAGACGTTGCAAAACGACCACCATCAAGAGCAACCATAGGACGCAAATCTGGTGGAATCACAGGAATATTTGTCATGACCATCCACTCTGGTCTAATATCATTTTTATACAAACTCTTGAGAAGTTTCACGCGACGCATGAGACGTTCACGTTTCGCACCCTTGCCCTTGATAATTTCTTTATCAAGTCGTTCAATTGTTTCAGGTAGATTCAACCTTTCAAGAAGTCCTCTAATTGCTTCAGCACCAATACCTGCTTCAAATAAGTGACCATAACGAAGAGATAATTCTTGATAACGAGCCTCACTAATAATGTTCATCATTTCAAGTTCTTTTATCTCCGCGTCTGCTTGTTTGAAATCTTCTTCAAGACTTTCGAGTTTTCTGTCACGTTCTTTTGCGAGAGCTTCTGCATCACTTTTTTTCAAACCTTCTACTTTTTGATTAAATTCATTTTCAATTTGTTTCTTTTTTGATTTGTATTCTTTTTTTAGAGCATCGTGAGTTTCCTTTTTCTCTTCTTCATTTACTTGAATAATGATAAAAGATGCAAAGTAGATAACTTTTTCAAGTGCTTGAATAGAAGAATCAAGTACGAGTCCAATACGTGAAGGAATAGTACGCAAAAACCAAATATGTGATACAGGTGTTGCAAGCTCGATATGCCCCATACGCTCACGACGAACAAGTGAGTGGGTAACTTCTACTCCACACTTATCACAAACAATACCTTTATAACGGATCTTTTTGTATTTACCACAATAACATTCCCAATCTTTGGTAGGTCCAAAAATTTCTTCGGCAAACAGACCGCCTTTCTCAGGTTTCTGAGTACGATAATTAATAGTTTCAGGTTTATAAACCTCACCAAAAGACCATTTACGAATAGTTTCTGGAGATGCGACCTTCAGGCGAAGCGCATCAAAGGTCATAGTGTGTAATGAATCGCGTGCCATATTTTTCAAGTAATTATTATATTATTAGATGATTGATTTGAAATTATTCCTCATTTCTATCTATATTTTC
The DNA here is from genome assembly GCA_018646705.1 of Candidatus Parcubacteria bacterium. Lineage (GTDB taxonomy): Bacteria > Patescibacteriota > Patescibacteriia > Magasanikbacterales > UBA922 > BM521. The sequence continues at coordinate 1,387 of JABGUG010000038.1, forward strand.
TGATTCATCGTCTGATCCATATTCTTTCTTTCTTGCTGCATCAAGCTTTGCTTTTACTTCTTCTGCGTCAAGTAATTCGCCTTCATGTTCTTTGAGGAGTTCCACATCCAAACCAAGACCTTTCATTTCGCGAACGAGCACGTTGAATGATTCTGGTAAGTTAATTTTTGTGATTGGATCACCTTTGATAATTGCTTCATATGCTTTTGCACGACCAGGAACATCGTCTGATTTGATCGTCAAAATTTCTTGCAGTGTATGTGCTGCACCATATGCTTGCAAAGCCCAAACTTCCATCTCTCCGAAACGTTGTCCACCAAATTGAGCTTTACCACCAAGCGGCTGCTGAGTAATAAGACTATATGGACCAATCGAACGTTGATGAATCTTGTCTTCAATCATGTGATTGAGTTTGAGCATGTAACTGTAACCAACAGTTGTTTTGCTATCATATGATTCACCAGTACGACCATCATAAAGTTGCAACTGACCATCAGCTGAAAAACCGGCTTTTTTAAGTTCATCTTCTATTTGTTCATCAGTAATACCATTTAGTACTGGACTTGCTGCTTTGTAACCTTGAGCATTTGCTGCAAGACCTAGATGAGTTTCGAGAAGCTGACCCAAGTTCATACGAGACACAACACCAAGTGGTGAAAGAATAATATCAACTGGAGTACCATCTTCTAAGAATGGCATATCTTCTGCTGGTACAACTCGTGAGATCACACCTTTATTACCATGACGACCAGCCATCTTATCCCCTACTTGAATCTTACGCATGTCTGCAACAGTCACTTGAACTTGTTTCATTACACCTGGTTGCAATTTGTCACCATCTTCTGCTGAGAAAACACGCACATCAATTACTTTTCCTTTTTCACCATGTTCTAAATAGAGTGAAGAGTCACGAACGTCTCGTGCTTTTTCACCAAAGATAGCACGCAAAAGTCTTTCTTCTGGAGTAAGTTCAGTCTCACCCTTTGGAGTAATTTTACCTACCAAGATATCACCAGAATGAACTTCTGCACCAATACGTACAACACCTTCTGCATCTAGATTGCGAAGTTTTTCTTCACCAACATTTGGTATGTCACTTGTTACTACCTCTGCACCAAGCTTTGTTTCACGAACATCTGTTTTATAATCTTCAATATGCACTGACGTATAGCGATCTTCTTTTACAAGTCTATCTGAAATAATAATAGCATCTTCGTAATTGAATCCGTCCCATACCATGTATGCGACCATTACATTTTGACCAAGTGCAAGTTCAGCATCTTTGATAGAAGGGCCATCAGTCATTGGATCGCCTTTTTTTAGTTTTTGACCAGGAACAACTGTTGGTCTCTGATTGATACTACTAGATGCATTTGATCGAATATATTTTGCAATATCAAATTTAGTTACCTTTCCTTTTTTATCAGTAAACTCAATCCTTCCACCATCTACATATGTAACTTCACCGTCAGCAGGAGCCTTGAATACATAACCACTATTCATTGCTGCCGCACGTTCTACACCAGTACCAACAAGTGGTGGATCTGGCTTGATACATGGCACAGACTGCCGTTGCATGTTTGTTCCCATAAGGGCACGTGTAGCATCATCATGTTCTAGGAATGGAATGAGACTAGTCGCGAGTGATAAAATTTGATTTGATGCAACATCAATATATTCAATTCTGTCAGACGATGTAACTTGCGCTTCACCATGTACACGAGCAGGAACACGTTCTTCTACAAAATGTCCTTTCTCGTCAGTATCTATCTTTGCACTTGCAGTTACTGTTCTTTCTTCTTCAAAAGAATTAAGGTGAACAATCTCATTTGTTACACGTGGTTTTACTTTTACTTTTTCAATCTTCTTTTCTTTTTCGAGTTTCTTTGCAATAGCAGATGTAATAGTTTCTCCTGCTTTCACTATACCTTTTATATCTTCTCGTGCAATTTCACCTTCAGTAAATCTGGCTTCATTTGCGACAGTATGAACGACTTTTCTATAAGGAGTTTCTAGGAAACCAAAACGGTTAATTTTTGAAAATGTTGCTAAATGTCCTACAAGACCAATATTTGGTCCTTCTGGTGTAGCAATAGGACAGATTCTTCCATAATGAGTTCTATGCACATCTCTAACTTCAAATCCTGCTCTGTCACGTGATAGACCACCAGGTCCAAGAGCAGAAATTCTTCGTTTATGTTCAAGTTCTGCAAGAGGATTTACTTGATCCATGAACTGTGACAATTGTGAACTCATGAAAAACTCACGCATGACAGAGATCACTGGTCGTGCATTTATAAGTTTGTTTGGAACAATAGAATCAATTTCCATTGTACTCATTCTGTCTTTAATAATACGTTCCATACGAGCAAGACCAATACGGAAACGATTTTGTACGAGCTCACCAACACCACGAACACGACGATTACCAAGATGATCGATGTCATCTGGATCTTCTTGAGTAACATTCAATCTAATAACTTCTTTTAATACTTTGATAAGTTTGTCTGGAGAAAGTACACGATTTTCTTTATCATCATAGTCTGCTTCTTTCAATTTTAGATCAAACTTGGTATCAAATTTATATACACCAACTTTTCCAAGATCATAACGATCAAAGTTGAAAAACATTGCGTGAATCAAACTCTTTGCGTTGTCAGCAGTTGCAAGATCACCCGGTCGAATACGACGATATACTTCGATAAGACCTTCGTCTTCATTTGTTGCAATATCTTTTTTAATAGTGTTATCAATATAATCAATATTTGGATGTGTATTTACATCTTCAAAGATTTTTTTGATTTCTTCATCAGTTGTAATACCAAATGCACGCAAGAGTGATGTGGCAGCAACTTTACGTTTACGATCTACCTTGATCCAAAGCACACCATTTTGGTCTGTTTCAATCTCAACCCATGCTCCACGATTTGGAATAATTTTGGCACCATAAAAGCGTCGTCCACGATTTACTTCGGCAGTAAAAAACGCACCAGCACTTCGAATCAACTGTGAAACTGCTACACGCTCAATTCCATTAACTACAAACGTACCACGATCAGTCATGAGTGGAATATCTCCCAAATAAATTTCTTGCTTTTCACTTTTGTTTGTTCTTTTGTTTGTGAGTTTTACATTGATGCGCAAAGGTGATTCATATGTAATATTCTTTTTGCGACAAGTAACTTCATCAAACTTTGGTTCATCCAAATAATAATCTTCAAAATATAATTCCAAATCACGACCAGTAAAATCAGTAATTGGTGAAAGCTCGTCAAAGAGTTCACGCAAACCTTCATCAAAGAACCACCTATATGAAGACTTTTGAACTTCGATTAAATCTGGTGTATCCACTGCATCACGAATATCAGTGAAGAACTTTCGCTCTTTAGTCTTTAGAGCCTGGCGTTTGTAGATAGGCATAAGTATTAATCTTAGATGAAATTAGAAAATAGAAACAAGAAAATAGAAATATCTAATTTCAAGTTTCAAATTTCCAATTCCACTTTTATTGATAACAAAAAATTCCTTTTTATTAAAAGGATTCTTGTGCGACCATTAATTTGTGAAGGTAATTTGAGCCATGGGAAAAATCCGGATAGTTCGCCCTTGCGAGTTCACCCTGAGCGACCAAAAGGGAGTCGAATGGGCTAATGGAGGACGAGAATACCAGAACGGTGCTTAAATTAGCAATTTTGTCTACTTCTTGAAGTGTTTTTCACGCAGATTTAGGATACCTGAAAAACCAGTTCCTGTCAAACGAGAACACGTGGATAACTTATTGTCAAGAAAGCCTACTTTTTGGCTTGTTTTAGCAAAATTTGAAATACAAAATATAAATTTGGCTTGTTTTAGCAACAGAGTTATCCACAAAACATACCAGTATTATATAAAATCTATAAAAATATCGATACAAAGACATTTTAAGGAGAAAACACAAAAAACAATCTGGTAAATCAGATTGTTTTTTGTTTAGACAAAATATGCTACAATACGTAGGTAATCTACTCATTACGTGATTTTATTTTATGGCTCGAAAATACCGACGCAAGTCATCTAGACTTGACCCTACTCTTTCTCGTGGCATCCTTGCCGTCCTTCTCGCTGTATTTGCAGCAATCATTATACTTAGTTTTTTTGATAAAGCTGGTTTTGTTGGTGCTATGCTCGACGATTATGTATTGAGCTTTTTGTTTGGGTCAATTAGATATTTTGCACCAGCAATTATTCTTATTCTATCATGGTTCCTTATCAAGGATATTGATTATAATTATCGCCCAACACATGGTATCGGAGCTCTACTTTTCTTTTTATCTCTTTCAAGTGTAATGCATTTAGGATTTGAAACAAATGACATGCTGCGACAATCTCTTGAAGGACATGGTGGTGGTATTTTTGGAATGCTTGCATGGCCAATGAAAGAATATCTGGGAACAGTTGCGGGATATATTATATTAATTGGTATCACGGTTATTTCTATTTTCTTAATTTTCAACACAACACTTGCTGCGTTTGTACTCATTCACAAAAAATTCTTTGCAGCTCTTGGATGGTTTGGTCGTGGTATTATTTCACTAGTAAAAAAATTATTTGTACCAAACGGACACATGAAAGTTCACGGAAAATTTGAAGAGGAAGATGAGGAGTATGAAGAAGATGAGGATGAAGAAGAGTACGAAGATGAAGAAGAAGAAAAACCAATAAAAAAATCACGCTTTGCAAAAAAACACATACAAGAAGATGAAGAAGAACTAGAAGATGAAGATGAAGAAGATGAAAAAGATCCCGCACATGCCAATGACGGAGTATGGTCCAAGCATGTTGTAATAAAAAATCTTCCACCTACCTCGCTCCTGTCTGACAAACGAGGTAAACCAACGAGTGGAGATATAAAAGCAAATGCTTCAATAATTCATGATACTTTTTCTGAATTTAATATTGGGGTAACAATGGGCGAAATACGTGTTGGTCCAACAGTGACACAATATTCACTCAAGCCAGACAAAGGAATGAAGCTATCTCGTATTACTTCTCTTTCAAATGACCTTGCTCTCGCTCTCGCCGCACACCCGATCAGAATTGAAGCTCCTATTCCTGGCAAAGCACTTGTTGGTATTGAAGTACCAAACCAAAAGACAGCGCTTGTAAGTTTCAAAGAATTACTTGACGCAAAAGAATTCAAACGTAGAAACCACAATCTAATGATGGCACTTGGAAAAGATGTTGCTGGCAAAACTTGGTTTGCTGATCTACCAAAGATGCCTCACCTACTTATAGCTGGTGCAACAGGATCTGGTAAAACAGTCTGCATGAATACTATTATAATGAGTCTTTTATACCAAAACACAGCTGAGACCTTGCGTATGATTATGGTGGATCCAAAACGTGTAGAACTCACTCTATATAATGGTATCCCCCACCTCCTCACTCCGGTCATCACTAATACTCAAAAAACAGTAAACGCGCTCAAGTGGACTATTGGAGAGATGGACCGTAGATTTGAATTACTCGCAAGTGTAGGATCTCGAGATATTGGATCATATAATGCTAAATATCCAGATAAAAAAATACCACACATTATATTTGTAATTGATGAGTTGGCTGATCTCATGGCAACTGCTGCAAGCGAAGTAGAGGCTGGTATTATTCGTCTCGCACAAATGGCACGTGCAGTCGGTATTCACCTACTCGTTGCAACGCAGCGACCAAGTGTGGATGTCATTACTGGACTCATGAAAGCAAATATTCCTGGACGTATTGCATTTTCTGTTGCTAGTCTTATTGACTCACGTACTATACTTGACTCACCTGGTGCAGAAAAACTTCTTGGACGTGGAGACATGCTTTATCAAACAGCAGAACTAAGTAAACCAGTTCGTATTCAAGGTGCATTTATTTCAGAAGAAGAAATGAAAAATGTTGTAAATTATCTAAAAGGAGACGAAAAGCCTGAATATGACGAATCCATTGTTGAAACACAAAAAAGCGGAACAATGAGTATGTTTGGTGGCGCAAGTGATGATCAAGATCCATTGTTTGAAGAAGCACGTGAAGAAATCATAAAGGCTGACAAAGCTAGCGCATCATTTTTGCAAAGAAGACTCAAGATTGGATATGCACGTGCAGCACGAATCTTGGATGAACTCGAAGAAGCAGGAATTATTGGTCCATCACAAGGTGCAAAACCACGTGAAATACTTGTTACAGCAAATGAAGTACAAAATACTATGAAAGCTGGTGGAGAACTAAATGCATTTGATGAGGTAGAAGAAGAGATTGATGATGAGGAGGAGGAAGAAGAGGAATATGAAGACGAAGAAAATGATGAGGAAGAAGAGAGTGATGAGGAAGAAGAGGAATATGAAGACGAAGAGGACGATGAAAGTGAAGAAGAAGAGGAAGAAAAACTAATCTAGTTGTCTATGTCCGCACTATTCAAAAAAAAATGTCTAATCCCAAGCAAAAGGGTTTGTTTGAGATTGAAGCAAGCACGGCTTGATGCGGAATTTTCATTAGGACAACTCGAAAAAGTAACAAGGATCCCAAAGAAACATTTACAAGCTCTAGAAGAATGTAGGTTTGAAGAACTCAAAGCTTCGGAAGTGTATCAGAAAAACTTTATAAAAAAATATGTTAGCGCACTTGGGATTGATCCGGCTCCTTTTTTGGAACAATTCAAACAAGAAGAATTAATACACAAAAAAGATTGCGACAAACATCCAGGAATTGGATGTGAAAAAAAACATTTTAGTGACTTACCAAATTTGTTTAGATATCTTCTTGTCGCCAGTGCACTTTGTTTGGTGTTTCTATATCTTGGTACACATATACAAAATATTTTACAACCACCAGAACTCACACTTGTATCACCTGCTGATGGAGAAATTACATATGAAAAACAAATAAATATTTCTGGAAAAACAGATCCTGAAACTATAATAACGGTTAATGATGAAGTAATTAAAAATGATGAAAAAGGGGTATTTACACAATCCATAAACCTTACACCTGGTATCAACACATTAATAATAAAAGCTCAAAATAAACATGGAAAAACGACTGAAAATATACGCCATGTAATATACAAAGAAGGCGAATTTTTCTCACTTAAATAGCGTTTGACAGGTTTTGGGACAACGTGTACAATTTGTTTTGAGGGAGAGGGGTGTCCTCTCTTTTTTAACCCACAAACAGAAGTTAGAGACAGACGGTGTGGTCTATTTTACTTCTTAATCATTACTATTATGCCAAAAAATGACGACCCAAAGATGGAGGCAGCACAGACTGCTATCGACCAAATTAAACAAAAATACGGTGACAATTCTATCATGCGATTTGGTGAAGCAAAGGCCATGCAAGTAGATGCTGTATCAACAGGATCTATATCACTTGATATTGCCTTGGGTGTTGGTGGTGTTCCTCGTGGACGTGTTATTGAAATCTATGGACCTGAATCAAGCGGTAAAACAACGTTAGCTCAACACATTATTGCAGAAGTTCAAAAAAAGGGAGGCGTAGCAGCATTTATTGACGCAGAGCACGCACTTGATCCTGATTATGCAGAAAAAATTGGTGTGAATGTAAAAGATCTCTATATTTCCCAACCAGACACGGGTGAGCAAGCACTTGAAATTATGGAAACACTCGTACGCTCCAATGCTGTAGATGTGATTGTTATTGATTCAGTAGCAGCACTCGTACCAAAAGCAGAAATAGAAGGAGAGATGGGAGATAGACATATGGGTTTACAAGCCAGACTCATGAGTCAGGCACTTAGAAAACTCACAGGTATTGTTAGCAAAACAAATACTGTTGTTATCTTTATCAATCAGATAAGAATGAAAATTGGTATTGTATTTGGCAATCCTGAAACAACAACTGGCGGTAATGCACTCAAATTTTACAGCTCAGTACGTATTGAAGTACGACGTGCAGCACAGATTAAACAAGCTGACAAAGTTATTGGAAATAGAGTTAAGGCAAAGGTAGTGAAAAACAAAGTAGCCGCACCATTCCGTACAACTGAATTTGATATTATGTATAACGAAGGAATTTCAGTTTCTGGAGATCTTCTAGACACTGGTATTGAGCACAAGATTATCAACAAGTCTGGAAACAGCTACAGCTATGGTGAAGAAAAATTTGGTGTTGGACGCGAAAAGGCAAAACTATATCTGCGTGAAAATCCAAAACTTATGAAAGAAATTAAAAAGAAGGTATGGGAAGCAGTAAAACGCGGCGAAGCACCTGATGAAGAAGAAGGAAAGAAAGGCGAAAAACAAAGCGTAGAAAAGTAAATACGCGATTTATCGCATCTCGACAAAGACCAATAAAAAAACCAGCTCGCATGAGCTGGTTTTAAAAACAAAAAAACGACCCATCGGTCGCACAAATATTGTTCGGGACAGTGGACCTCCATGTCTATCCCGAGATTTAAATTTAATGCATCGATTATTCATCGAGTCGACACATCCTTCGCTTTGCCCACCATATGAGTGACACTGTCACACACAGCATGGTAAGCAGAGCAATCTCGGCATACAGATTGTCCACTACATAATGCAGGGCACACAGGATGATCAATCTTGTAACCCACATCTTTTTCATGAAATCCTCCTTGTTAAAAGAACCACAGTAAGTATATGATCAAACACTCCCGGAATCAAGGGGCTGACCCTTGACAAAAATATATTTTTATAATCAAAAACCAGCCATTTGGCTGGTTTTTTTATTTGAAAATAAAATTTATTTATACATCTTCTCCACCCCAACTCCAGTATAATAATACTTCAAAATATCTTTAAAATCTAACTTTTCTTCTTCGGCCATATAAGCTGCATCCCGAGCACTCATACCAACACCGTGTCCGTACATAGATTTACCATCACGGGCATCGTACTTTGCAGTCACAGGAACGAGCCATGGTTTGGCACTGCCTCCCCACACCTGTGTCCAACTCCGTGTACTACCATCACTATTACCAAAGTAAGGAGTAATTACAATGTCACTTTGTGTATTAACATTATTATCTGTGTCATATGTAATCATATACCCTTTTGTTGCTTGCTGCGCTTCCTTTACACGAGGCATAAGTGTTTCACTCTCATACCCAAGATAAAGCTGATCACCTGTATGAGCCACAACATCAAAATTACGAGCATCATGTTTCGTACTATTTTGTTGTATATAATATGCATACGTACGTGCCGCTGTCAGAATCGCTTTGATATATTCAATAGGCGCGCCATTTGATGTTTCAGCAATTCCAGCAATATAATCCTCAAACCCAATCTCATTAATAACGTACAAAAGACTCTTGTCTTGCGTCTGACGATATTCCATTACACCTCTATAGCTATTGAAATTACGAGGACCCTTCCAAGACACTTTTCTATCATAATTGGTCAAAGTAAATACTGCATGTTTATTTCTTTCTGGGACCAATCTAATATACTTCATTGTCATGAAATTGAATGAATCACTTTGGTATTGATATGAACCTCCAGCAAAAAACATAGTGGCAAACTCACCTTTTTTCAAAACCCCTTTTCTCGTGTCTCCAGCATAAACAATATAATCGTCATCATTTGAAATAAACTCCACGCCTTCTTCTGGATCTCTCCACACACCAACACGAATTGTTGGTTCGGAATCCAAACGAGACTTTTCAATCTTTACTTCAGTGACAGGTACTTGAGGCTGCAAATGAGATGGAGCATCCTCAGTAACAGTAACAGGAATATGCAAAACAGTTTCTTCCAGAGTTTCATTTGCTACTTGTAGTTTTAATGTAAGTGTATAGTCGCCCTTCTTATATGGCATTTTAATATAAAATTTTTCTCGTGCTGCTTTCCACTGTAATACTTGTTCCTCACTCTTTGCAATAACAGAATCATTTTCCCAACTTTCATCCATAAAGCTAGCGCTACCTCCTGAAGATGAAAGTGACGCATCATCTGTAACAAATGAATAACCATCCCATGCTGTGTCTCCAATATTTTGATAACCAATCACAAGCTTAATCCTACCCCCGCCGGCTGCAGAAATTTCCTTTTTACTTTGCATTATTTTTTTTGCTTGATATAAAGATGAATCGGTAACATCCGGCACGGACAGGCCTAGGTCTGTCCCTTCAGTTTTTTCTTCAACCACTTCTTTTTCCAAAACAACCTCCGCATCCACCACGTCAATCTCCACATAAAAATAACCACCCTTCATCCAAGACCACCCGTCAGCAGCAAGCCAAAATTCTTCTTTATAGTGTCCTGTTTTTTCAGGAGCCTTGAGCTGTAGTTCGAGCTCTCCTATCTCTCCTGGTCGAACAACGCCAGAAATTTTTGCAGTCTGTCGATACTCAAGCCAATTAGTCGCTTGAAATTCTGATGCTCTGTAACGTTCATTCATGGTATAGGCTGAAATAAAATTATCACTATTTCCATCCCATGTTTTTGTACCAATATTTTTAAATTTAAATGTAACAGTAACTGTCTCGCCTGCCTCAATTTTTACAGGATCACCAATTGATTGACTAATATATTTCGCATGAAAACCTTCATCACGAATCTTGGCATAGTCTGGCGCAGCATATACTGGATTGTACGATATTAAAAAACCTACCACTGCGAGCAGTGTCCCTAAAACTAATGTTATTTTTTTAAACATATTTCAATATTATTATGTCGCTAGTATAACATATTTCAAAAATGCAGACAAAACACCAAATCATTGAGATTTTGCCTTAAAAATGATACTCTATAAACACCTTATCCACTTATATTTTATGAGCACTACACGCAAAATTGCACACAACACCATCATTCAGATGACTGGGAAAGTAATCTCTACGCTTCTTGGTCTTGTGGCAATTGCCATGATGACACGATATTTAGGAGTTGAGCAATTTGGATGGTATGTAACTACAATTACCTTTCTTCTTTTTGTTGGAATTTTGGTTGATTTTGGAATCACACCAGTGACTGCTGCCATGATAGGAGAAGGCAAATATGATGAGACAAAACTTTTCAAAAATCTATTTGCATTTAGATTTTTTACTGCAGTATTTTTCTTAGGCCTTGCTCCTTTTGTAGCACTTTTATTCCACTATCCTGTGGAAGTCAAAATAGCTATTAGTTTTACTACGATTTCTTTTCTTGCAATTGCGATGAATCAAGTGCTGGTTGGTTTTTATCAATCCAAGCTAAAGATGTACATACAAGCTATTGGTGAAGTTACTGGTCGCATTGTTCTTGTTATTGGATTATGGTTTTTTATAAAACAAGGAAGCTCATTTCTCCCAATTATGGGAGTGGTAGCTACAGCAAGTGTTGTCTATACACTTGTAATGCTAATCTGGGCATGGAAAAAATATGAAGTTGGCTTTGCATTTGATAAACATATTTGGAAAGCAATCATGACAAAAATGTGGCCAATAGCGATTTCTATTATTTTCAATGTTGTATACCTCAAAGGTGACACACTCTTGCTAACATTATTTAGATCTCAGGAAGAAGTCGGGATTTACGGTGCGGCATATCGTGTAATTGATATTTTGGCACAGACTGCCATGATGCTCATGGGTGTGATGCTACCTCTACTTGCCTTTTCGTGGTCAAAAAAACTAAAAGAAGAATTTCGCCACAGATATCAACTATCATTTGACTCGATGATGCTTCTTGCTGTTCCTATGACCATAGGTACAATTGTCCTTGCACACAAAATTATGTCATTTGTCGCAGGAGAAAAATTTATTTCTTCTGGCAGACCACTACAAATTTTATCACTTGCAGTATTTGGTGTATTTGTAGGAGCTGTGTTTGGTCATGTGGCAGTAGCTATTGATAAACAAAAACAAACAATGTGGATTTATATTTCAAACGCAGTCATAACACTCACAGGCTATCTTATTTTCATTCCAAAATTTGGAATGTATGGTGCTGCATGGATGACTGTTTTTTCAGAACTCTATGCTGGCACTCTTCTTTTCCTCACCATAAGACATTATGCAAAAGAAAATTTAGGCATGAAAATATTTTCAAAAATTTTAATTTCTGGCATCTTCATGGGATCAGTACTTTATTTATTACAAGATCTACATGTACTTCTTCTAATAATTATAGGTATGGCTACGTATGGTTTTGCCATTGTAGGCACGCAAGCAATTTCAAAAAATACAATAAAAGAAATTTTAACATTGAAACCTTAGTATGATTTGGGGAATTTTACTTTATCTCATTTTATTTACTGCTATAACACTGTACCGTTTTCATTACGGTATTTTTTTGTTTTTCCTTCTCCTACCAACATATTTAATCCGATTCAATATTGGGCTTCTCCCGACCACACTTCTAGAAACAATGATCTGGATCATTTTGATAATTTGGATTTTTAAATATAATAAAAAAATACTGCCAAATCTTAAGTCTTATATCTTAAGTCATAAAAACCTTTTCATAGCCTCTACCCTCTTCATGCTTGCTGCAACGATCTCGATCTTCACTGCCGTTGATCTCAAATCTGCCGCTGGCGAATGGAAAGCATTCTACATTGAGCCGTTTCTTATTTTTATAGTACTTATTACAACGTTAAAAAATTCAAAAAATAAAATATTGAAATATATTGTAACACCACTTATTCTTTGTGGCCTTGCCACATCCATTCTTGCAATCTATCAACATTTTACTGGCTGGATGGTACCATGGGACTTTTGGGAAAATAGAAATACATTTAGAATAACTGGATGGTATGGTTACCCAAATGCAGTTGGATTATTTTTAGCACCACTCGTACCACTGGCCATATATGGATTAATTGAAAAAATAAAAAAGATAAGAGCAAAAAATAAAGACTGTCTCATGCCTTATATACTATTTTTAATAACTGCACCATTTGCAATATTTTTTGCAAAATCCACTGGTGGACTTATTGGTGTGGTAGCAGGACTTGGTATATTACTTTTATTCTATAAAAAAACTCGTTGGCCAACAGTTGTTATAGGTATTCTAGCTATTATAAGCATTTTTAGCCTTCCAAACCTATCCAACTTACGTGAGGAACTCACAATGCAGGATCGCTCTGGTCAAATTCGAATTGCGATGTGGGGGGAAGCCAGCGCACTACTTACTGAACGACCAATTTTTGGAGCAGGACTTAGATCTTATGGTGAAAGAATTGTCCCCTACCACACAACTGTAAACGGTGAGGGAATAGAAATATTTCATCTCCCACATAATTTATTTTTGGCGATTTGGGTCAACACAGGCCTGCTCGGTTTATTTAGTTTTTTGTGGATGATCATTATTATGGTACGAATGTTTCTTTTTTCATTGTATAAAAAAAGATCCTCTGGGCTAAGTTATTTTATTATTTCTACAATAGTTGTTATACTCACTATGGGGCTAGTAGACACCCCTTATATTAAAAATGATTTATCTATTTTCTTTTGGACAATTATTGCGTTGTTCTTAATCCAATCACATGACCCAAAACTGGAAAACGCCAAAAATTAAAAGACTTTCAAAAGCCCTTGCTTCTGTAACTGATGAAAAAGATATGCTTTTGCTTGTAAGAGATCTGTGTACACTCGAAGAAATTACTGAGATGGCTAATAGATGGGAAGCAGTTCAAATGATTGAAAAAGGTAACCCATATAGAGAAATAGCTGAAAAGACTGGTATGAGCACCACGACAATCACACGAATCGCGCACTGGCTCAAACACGGAGAGGGTGGGTATGCAAAGGCTCTATCCAAAAGAAAAAAGTAATCGTCTCTACAGACGATTTTTTTATCCACATCCTTACTTGACAATATACACACTCTGTGTTAATGTGTTAATACACTATAACATTATGAAACAAATAACTACCTACAATTCAACTCACCATACACAAGACCTCGAGTAATCTACATTTGAGTAGCTTTGCTTTGGGGTCATACAATCGCTTAATCGGCGATTTTTTGTTTATACAATGGTACTTTGGTGAAAAAAGTGATCATAGCCGGATGTGAACCGGAAGTTGCAGGGGCAGGTCCTGTGAGTGCCGCATTATATTTATTAATACAACATATGCAACCGACAATAAAGATAGCTATACAAAAGAAAGGACATTTGAGAGATGAGAGTATTAATTTTTTAAATTTACTCGGATTTAATTTTGATACAACACAAAAGACTCTCTCAACAACCTGCTCTGATACAGGAATTGAAATAATTTTCCTCCGAGATGATGATATACCAAAATATATAAACAAAGGGCTTGTTGATTTTGGGATAATTGGTAAGGATATTATAGAAGAAAAAAGAGAAGCTATCAAAATTACCCGGCCGCTTGGTTTTAGTAAATGTAAACTAGTAATCGCCGTACCTGAAAATAACAATACAAAAAACATACTATTCCTAGAAAATAAAACTATCGCTACTTCCTACCCAAATATATTGAGAAAATACTTAAAAGAAAAAAATATATATAGCCAGGTAGTCTATATATCTGGATCAGTAGAAATAGCCCCACGATTAAAATTGTCTGATCTAATATGTGATATCACTCAAACAGGAACAAGTCTAAAAGAAAACAAACTAAAAATAATTGACACAATCTTGGAATCAGAAGCTGTACTTATAGAAAGTCCATTTAAAAACCTAGAAAAACAAAAATTCCTAAAATTAATTGAAATATATGAAAACACAACAAGTAGTTAAAAAAATTATAGAAGATGTAAAAAATAACGATGATGCAGCTCTTAAAAATTATGCACTTAAATTTGACAATGTAAAAATCGACAATTTGAAGATTACCAAAAAACAAATTAGAAAGGCCTACAATCAGGTCGATAATAGTATAATTACATCTCTAAAAATAGCAGCAAAGAATATTCAGAAATTTAATCAAAATATTTTAAATACAAAAGAAGAAATAATGGAAACAAGTCCAGGAGTTACATGCTGGCGAGAATTTCGACCAATAGAAAAAGTGGGCTTATACGTCCCGGGCGGTAGAGCAAAATATCCTTCAACCGTACTCATGCTCGGAATTCCTGCGAAACTTGCGGGATGCAAAGAAATAATAATTTGTGCACCCCCTCCAATACCAGCGGTGACGTTGGTGGCAGCATCAATTGTTGGGATCACAGAAATTTACCAAGTAGGAGGCGCACAGGCTATTGCAGCCATGGCATTTGGTACAAAAACTATTCCGCAAGTTGATAAAATTTTTGGCCCTGGAAATAAATATGTTACAGAAGCCAAAATACAAGTAAGCAATAAAGTTGCGATTGATATGCCAGCAGGACCATCCGAAATTACAATTCTTGCTGACGAAACAGCTGACGCTAAATTTGTTGAAGCAGATTTAAAATCACAACTCGAACATGGGCCTGACTCCATAGCAATTCTCGTTACCACAAGTAAAACCCTGGCCACAAAAGTAAAGGTTGGCAAAGTAAAACTTGCCAAAAACATGAATGAAGCAATAAAAATGATAAACAAAATTGCGCCTGAACACTTAGAGATCATGACCACGAATGAACGTGAAATCTTACCAAAAATCATAAATGCTGGATCAATATTTTTGGGAGATTACTCTCCTGTGCCTGCAGGAGATTATATAACTGGGCCAAATCACACCATACCAACTGCAAAATGGGCCAAAGTTTGTAGCGCACTAAGTGTGGAAGACTTTGGTAAAAAAATTGAAATACAAAAAGTAACTAAACAAGGTCTCAAAAAACTTGAAAAAGACATCACAACAATTGCCCGGGCTGAAGGATTAAATGCTCACGCGCAAAGTATTGAAGTCAGATGTAAAAAGTAATTATGAAAAACTACGCAAACAAAAATATACAGGCAATGCAGCCTTATCAACCACCTATCGAAGGCAGGCGTAGTTTTGATGGGCTACTCTTAGATTTCAACGAAAGAACTACGCCTTTTGGTAATGTAATTGTTGAAGCAATAAAAAAATTTGCAAACAACAACAAATTTCAAATTTATCCAGAATATGGTGACATTACAAAGGATATTGCCGAGTATGTAAATATAAAACCAGAAAACATAATGATCACCAATGGGTCTGACCAAGGAATTGATCTAATATTTCGTACATTTACCAAAAAAGACGAGGAGGTAATAATCCCCTCACCTAGCTTTGCTATGTTTTATCAATGCTCTAGAGTAATTGACAATAAAATAATCATGCCAAAATACGGATCTAATGACATGTCATTTCCCCTAGATGATGTACTAAATTCAATAACAGAAAAAACAAAACTTGTTGTTATTTGCAACCCAAACAATCCAACGGGTACGCTAATAAGCGTAGCAGACATTGAAAAAATATGTAAAAAAGCAAAAGACGCGATTGTGTATGTAGATGAAGCTTATGCAGAATTTTCAGGGGTCACTGCCGTGCCCTTACTCGACAAATACCCAAACCTAATAATCACACGGACATTTTCCAAAGCATTTGGACTCGTGGCTCTAAGAATTGGATATGTCATCGCTCGACCTGAACTGATAAAAGAGATGCTCAAAGTACGCGGACCCTATGATATTAATATGGTAAGTCTATGTGCTGCCAAGACCGCCTTGCAAAATTTGGATAATCTAGATAACTACGTTGATGAGGTAATGGAGAAATCAAAGCCAATGCTTGAAAAGTTTTTGGACGATGTCGACATTCGATATTATGAGAGTGGCTCGAATTTCATTTTGATAAAACCAAAAGATTCAAAAAAGATATACGAAAAATTAATCCAAAATGGAATTCAAACTAGACTTAGAAAAGACGAATCAATCAATGGAGCAGTAAGGATTACTATTGGTACAATTAAACAAACAAAACAACTGATCAATACGTTAAAAACATTATTATAATTGTATGTCAACAAAATTTGCCTTCATAGACCGAGATGGCACACTCATCCATGAACCGACACCAGAAGAAACAAGATCGGGAGATATTCCATATCAAATTGATAATCTAAAAAAATTAAAAATCCTCCCCAATGTTGTAGAAGGTTTACAAAGACTTATTAAAAAAAACTACAAGCTTGTAATGATTTCAAATCAAGATGGTGTGGGAACAAATATTTTTCCGCAAACAAGTTTTGATGAAGTTCAAAATAAATTGATAGAAATCTTAAAAGACAATGGAATTATATTTGAAAAAATATTTATCTGCACACATATGCCAGATAAAAATTGCAAATGTCGTAAACCAAAAACTGCGCTACTAGACAATCTATTAAAAGAAGAGAAAATTAATATAGAAAAAAGTTTATTCATAGGTGACAGAGATAGTGATAAAGAGATGGCTAAAAATATAGGTATAAAATTTATTGAAATAAAAACTAATGGAGCCTTCAAAATAGATATATGAAAAAAAGAATTGCAACAATTAAACGTGATACGACCGAAACTCAAATTAAAATTGATGTAAATCTTGATGGTGATGGAAAATATAGTGTAGATACTGGGATTGGTTTTTTAGATCACATGCTGGAATTATTTTCCAAACACTCTATGATTGATTTGGATATAAAAACCAAAGGAGATCTTCGAATAGACGAGCACCACACTGTTGAAGATATTGGCATTTGTCTGGGTCAAGCTATAAAGCGAGCCATGGGAGATAAAAAAGGAATCAGAAGATACGGATTTTTATTACCAATGGATGAAAGCTTGGCACAAGTGGCTATGGATCTAGGCGGAAGAAGTTATTTGGTTTTCAATTACAAACCCAAACGGGAATATATCGGGGAGTTACCAACTGAATTATTAGAAGATTTTTTCCAAGCCTTTGCTGAAAATCTAGGCTGCAATCTACACATTGAAATAAAATACGGTAGAAATGAACACCACAAAATTGAAGCTATTTTCAAAGCTTTTGCAAAAACTATGAAAATGGCAATTGAAAATGATCCACGAATGGAAAATATGATTCCCTCTACCAAAGGTAAACTATAACTATGATCACTATAATAAATTACAATGCAGGGAATATGGCTTCAGTAGCAAATGCTTTGGAGAGACTTGGGTTTGAATATGAAATAACAAATGATGCAAACAAAATTCTTTCCGCTAACAAAGTCATATTCCCTGGCCAAGGCAGGGCAAAATCTGCTATGGATGATTTAAAGGCAAAAGGGCTTGATAAAATTATAAAAAAAATTAAGCAACCTTTCCTAGGAATTTGTCTTGGCATGCAACTCTTGCTCCCCTACTCACAAGAAGACGACACAAAATGTTTTGGGATCATCAAAGGTGCAGTCAAACGTTTTCCGGATGACGAAAAAATTCCTCAGATAGGCTGGAATGACTTGAAACAAACACGGAAAAATTCTTTGCTTGATGGAATAAAAAATGAAACCTATGTTTACTTTGTGAATTCTTATTATATACAAACTGATGACTCAAATATTTTGGCTACGTATAAATATGGAAAAATAACTGCAGCCGGAATAATTAAAAAAAATAATTTTTATGGCACACAGTTTCATCCAGAAAAATCAGGAGAAGCCGGGATAAAAATTCTTGAAAATTTTCTTAAGCTATAATATGCAATTTAGACCATGTATCGACATCCTAAATGGAAAAGTGACACAGATAGTTGGTGAAACCCTAGCAACAAATTCTTTGGTTGCAGAAAATTTTGTAACGAATAAAAATGCTGCATATTTTGCAGATCTCTACAAAAAAAATAATTTGGCAGGTGGGCACATCATTATGCTAGACAAAACTGAAAAGACAAAAAGCCAAACAATCGAGGCTCTAAAAACTTTCCCTCAAGATTTTCAAGTGGGAGGAAATATAAATTCAGATAATGCACAAGAATTTATCAATGCCGGGGCAAGTCATATAATTGTTACATCATATATTTTTAAAGATAACAAACTGAGTCCACTGAGACTACAAAGACTTATGAGCGCAGTAAAAAAAGAAAAAATTGTCCTTGATCTTAGTTGTCGAAAAAAAAATAATGAATATTATGTTGTCACTAATCGCTGGCAAATATTCTCCAATTTCAAAGTCACATCAAAAAATCTTGAAACACTTTCCAACTATTGTGACGAATTCCTCATCCATGGGGTAGATAGTGAGGGCAAACTACAAGGTGTAGAAATTGATTTACTAAATATATTAAAAGACTTTACAGGGATCCCTATAACATATGCTGGAGGAATTAGAGATATGAATGATATTGAAAAAATAAAACAAACAGGAAACGGGTATATTAATTTTTCCGTTGGAACTGCTCTTGATATTTTTGGTGGTGAATTAAATTATAATAAAGTTATTGAAAAATATGCTAACTAAACGCATTATCGCCTGCATGGATATAGCTGATGGGCGAGTAAAAAAAGGATCAAAATTTAAAAATCTCCTTGATGCTGGAGACCCTACCCAACTTGGGAAACTTTATAGTAAAAAAGGTGTAGACGAACTTATCTTTTTGGATATCATGGCAACCGTTGAAAACCGTGATACCCTATTTGATCTTGTTCGTCGTGTATCAAAAGAAATAAATATACCCTTTGCTGTAGGCGGAGGCGTAAAAACGATCGACGACATTAGAAATCTTCTCAATGCAGGGGCTGATAAAGTCTCTATTGGATCAGCTGCCATAACTAACCCTCAATTTGTAAATAAAGCCACAAAAGAATTTGGTTCTCAGTGTATTATAATTTCCGTTGACCCAAAGCGCGAAGGAGATTCTTGGAAAATTTATATTAAAGGAGGACGAGAAAGAACTGACATAGACGCAATTGAATTTTGTAAGGATATGGAACGTCGCGGAGCTGGTGAACTACTAGTAAATTCACTCGACCAAGATGGAACAAAGGGGGGTTATGATATTGAATTATTAAAAGCCGTTGGCAAAGCTACAAATCTACCCGTTATTGCCTCTAGCGGAGCTGGAAAAAAAGAAGATTTCTTAGAAGCTTTTGTGGAGACTAATGTTAGCGCTGCTTTGGCTGCAAGCCTATTTCACTTTCGTGAACTTGATATTGTAAATTTGAAAAAATATTTAGCAAACAATAATATAACTGTTAGATTATGAATAATATTATAGAAAAAATTAACTGGAAAAAGATAGATGGGTTAGTGCCGGCTATTATTCAAGACATAAGCACGAATCGTGTACTCATGCTCGGATTTATGAATAAAGAAGCTCTTGAAAAAACTTTGGAAACAAAAAAGGTGTGGTTTTTTAGTCGTACAAAAAAACGACTTTGGATGAAGGGCGAAGAGAGCAAGAACTATTTAAAATTTAAGAGTATCCGTTTTGACTGCGATGCTGACACTCTACTTGTGGGGGCACAGCCG
>JABGUG010000043.1 GCA_018646705.1 Candidatus Parcubacteria bacterium
GGAATTGATCCAAAAGATTGTGTAGTATTTGAAGACGCAGAAAATGGTGTTGTCGCTGCTAAGCGAGCGGGTATGATGTGTGTTGCTGTTCCAGATGAGCGTTGGAGCTTTGGAGTTTTTGAAGAAGCGGATTTAATTGTCGATTCTTTGGAAAATAAACAAATTTATAATTATTTAGGTATTTCATATGAATAAAAAGAAAGTAGTTGTAATGGGTGGAGGTAATGGGAGTGCTGTTTCACTTAGTGCACTCAAACAACATACAGATATGTTTGATATTTCAGCCGTGACCTCTATGGTCGATTCTGGATATTCTACTGGCGCTATGAGAAAAAAATTTGGTATACTCCCGCCAGGAGATATAATGCGTGCGAGCGTTTCTATGTCAAAATATGACTATGCTATTTTGAAATCAATTTTTTACAAAAACAGACCAACTAGTTTAGAAAAAATTAATAAAGATTTAAATGCAGAGAGAGGCCCAAGTTTAGGTAACTTATTTTTATTGCTTGTTTCTCAATATGAAGGAGATTTTGTAACAGCCTTGAGAGCCTTGGAAGAAATTGTGGAGTCAGTTGGGCATTCATATCCATCTACTTTAGAACAATCCAATATTGTAGTTGAACTAGAAAATGGTGATATAATAAAAACAGAACATAAGATTGATGAGCCTGACTATGATCGAAGTCTAAAAATAAAACGTGCATGGCTTGATCCGGAAGTTCCCGCATACAAAGATGCTCTTAGAGAAATAAGAGAGGCTGATGCTATTTTATTTGGTCCAGGAGATTTGTATACTAGTATTATTTCTGCAATGTTACCAACAGGCATAAAAGAAGCAATTGATGAGTCAAAAGCAAAACTTGTATATGTAGTAGGAAATGCATATCATACAGAGGGAGAGACGGGACCAGAAAAGCTTAGTGAGTTTGTAAATCAGCTCGAATCATATTTGCCTCGCCCTCTTGATGTTGTGGTTTACAACAATACGGAATTAAATAATTTACAAGTTGAAACGTATAAAAAGCGAGGTTGGAGTCTTATTGATTGCGATATGGAAAATATAAATCAAGATAGGCTCGTGTGTGGTAATTATGAGCGTAGTAGTGGAGGTTTGTGTCCTGAAAAATTAGGTATGATTTTTAAAAGTTTATCTTCTCAATGTAAATAATAAATATATGGAATTAAAAAAAGAAATGAAGATGGATGCTTATGCTGTAAAATTTGTTTTTGAAGAAAACGGTAGGACTTTGGGCAGGGCTTATTTATATATAATTCACAATGATTTGCATGACAGACCTTATGGTCTTTTGGAGGATTTGTTTGTGAAAGAAGATCAGAGAGGTAAAGGTCTTGGTAATAAGTTGGTAAAAGAAATAATTGAAGAAGCAAAAAAAAGACATTGTACAAAATTAATTGGGACTAGTCGTTATGCTCGCACAGAAGTCCATGTTTGGTATGAGAAACTTGGCTTCAAAGATTATGGCAAAGAGTTTAGGATGGATTTTTAGTATATTACTTATATAGCGTTCTATATGACAGAAATTAATAAATTTTTATTTGCGGTAGTGCCCTTTTTTGTCGTTTGGCTAGGATCAACTTTTTTAATATCAAAAATAACCGGCTGGAGTACTTTGGCACAAAAATTTCCAGACAAATGCGATACAGGGGCTGTCAATTCAAGACGATTGTTTGTCTCAATACGTATGCGTATCATGGGAAATTATAGGGGTTCTGTTTTTTTGGAAGCACTGCCACAAGGTTTACGTATGAAAGTTTTGTTTTTTCTTAGATTTGGACATAATAATATTCTAATTCCGTGGAATGAATTGAAAGTAGAAGAGGAAGCACCATCATTTTTGAGAATGTATAAATTTAGCTTTGAATCAGTGCCTGAAATATATTTCAGGACTTTTAGCGGAACAGGCAAATGGATTGTGGAACACAAGATGCAGCACTCATCATAATATGGAAAAAATTCTTGATTTACATATACATTCCAAATATTCCCGAGCATGTTCTCGGGATTTAGAATTGCCGAGTATCGCACAAGCATGTGAAATTAGGGGGATAGACATTGTCACAACGTCAGACTTTACACACCCTGTGTGGTTCGAACATATGAAAGAAAGTTTGGTAGAAGATACAGAGGGAATTTATAAGTTAAAAGACGATTCGAGTAAAACACGATTTGTAATTGGGACAGAATTATCTTGTATAAAGAAGCACAAAGATAAAACAAGGCGTATACATGTACTTGCTTTTGCTCCGAGTTTGGAAGTCGCAGAAAAATTTAATAATGTCTTGCGCGAGATGGGGTTTAACTTGAAATCCGACGGGCGTCCTATCCTAGGTCTAACAGTAAAACAATTATTAGAAATAATGTTAGACGTTGATAAGCGCATGGTAATGGTCCCTGCACACGCTTGGACACCATGGTTTGGCATATTTGGTAGTAAAGGTGGCTATGATAGCTTAGAAGAGGCTTTTGAGGAGCTCACGTCACATATTTTTGCAATAGAAACAGGTTTGTCTAGTGATCCTATTATGAATTGGCGTTTATCAAAATTAGATAACATATCTTTAATTTCAAACTCAGACGCACATAGTTGTGCAAAACTTGGTCGAGAGGCAAACGTTATAGATTTTGATTCAGATAGTGACGTAACATACACAGAAATAATGCGTATTTTAAGAGATTGTGATAAAGAGAAATTCAAATACACGATAGAATTTTATCCAGAAGAGGGGAAATACCATTGGGATGGACATAGGGATTGTAAATTTGTATGTAATCCAACTGAAACTGAAAAATATGGTGGTATATGTCCAAAGTGTAAAAAACCATTGGTAATTGGTGTAGAAAATCGCGTACATGAATTAGCGAATAGAAGTATAGAAGAGGTACAAAAAATTAAAGATAAATTTATTTCTTACAAAAGCCTTGTTCCATTACCAGAAATTATTGCCAATGTGTTTGAATGTGGTGTTAAGACTAAAAGAGTCTCATTAGTGTACGACAATTTGATAGAAAAATTAGGTAATGAGTTTCATATTTTACTTAACGTGTCTTTAAGAGATATAGAGAATGCCAGCTCAAAACAAATCGCAGATGCAGTTGATCGTGTGAGAAAAGGAAACATATATGTAGAGCCTGGGTATGATGGAGAGTTTGGTGTGGTAAAAGTATTTCAAGACGGAGAAAAGAGAGGTAGTGTGAGACAGTCTGGATTTGATTTGGAATAAAACTTTTTTATAAAAAAATTCCCGGTTACCCGGGAATTTTTTAGTCTTGAGAAAATTTATCTTTTCTTACGACGAGCTACTTTACGTTTAGCTGGTTTACGTTTAGCTACCTTACGTTTTTTTGGAGCAGCTTTTCTCTTTTTAGGAGCAGCTTTCTTCTTACGTTTAGCAGGTTTACGTTTAGCAGGTTTACGTTTAGCAACTTTTTTCTTTGCTGGTTTACGCTTAGCTGGTTTACGTTTAGCTACCTTACGTTTTTTTGGAGCAGCTTTCTTCTTACGCTTAGGAGCAGCTTTTCTTTTAGCTGGCTTACGTTTAGCAGGTTTACGTTTTGCAACTTTACGTTTAGCAGGTTTACGTTTTGCAACTTTACGCTTAGGAGCAGCTTTTCTTTTAGCTGGCTTGCGTGCAGCTGGTTTACGTTTTTTTGTTGCGCGTTTTTTTGCTGGCATAGTGGACACCCCCTATCTTAAATAAGTTATACATGTTCATTTAATTTTGATGTTACCATGGTACACACCAACGGATAATGTAAACATGTTTTTTACATGACAAGCATCGATGTAAAAATTTTTGCAAACATTTTTTTAAAAAAATGTGCATCGACCTTTCGATACCACTAGTATAAGTTGTTTTGATGTTTTTTAAAATAGTTTTATGTAAAAAACTGTGCATAACTTTTTTTTATTTTTATTTTTATTTTTTTTAAATAATTATAAATTTTTTAATTAAAAAACTCACAGTATTTTTATGTGAGTTTTAATTTAAAAATTTTTATTCTGGTTTTTCTATTTCTTTTCCAAAACCTAATATAATAAACATGAAAATACTACCAAGACAGATACCAACAAAGTTTATTATAAATAAAAATAAACTTGAATTTGCGAGTTGTTTATCTAAAAGAGCGATACCAAGACCAATAACAGACAGTGGAGGAACAATTGCAGCTGATATCGCAATACCAATCACACGTTCAGATAATTTTGGTCGTGCATATGCGTAGGCACCTACTAACCCACTGAGTAGTGCTACAATGAAATAAAGAAAATCTGGTTTTGCTCGTGTTAAAATTTCTGAAGTTAAGATAAATCTTTCATTGTATAGAAGTATTGCAATATAGCCAGTAAGTGCAGATACGGCGATTGCTAAAATACTGCCAAACAATATAGATATAAATGATTTAAATATTCCTTTTATTCTAAACAACATTATATTTAGTGAAAAACCAAAAAAAGGAGTAATGAGAGGGGCGACTACCATACCACCAATTATTATTGCAGCATTATTCAAAATTAAACCTATTGCAATGATCGGCGCTGACAATGTAATGAGTATAAAAAAATCGACCGAAGGGCGACTGTATTGTTCGAGATGGCGTTCAGTTTTATTTCTGATACGCGCTGCCGAAGAAAGAAAGTTGAACATACGCAGTGGTTAGTAATTTAAGACCACTTGTATTGTATATTAGAAAGGTGTATTTCATCAAGTAGTGATGTTAGATTTTGTATTGTTTTTTTGACCCATTCTTCTCCAAATTCTTTAACATGCCATATGTAAATTTCACTTTGCTGTACCCAGTCGATCAGTTCTTTTATAATTTCTTCAATGTATTTTTGTGCAGCTTTTGTTTTCATAGTGAGAACTGATGTATGAAAATTGAGCCATATGATAAGACGAAATGCCCATTCATTTTTAAATGATGTTTGTGAGAGATATCTCATTGTTTCAAATCTCTCTACGTGGAGCAAGTCTAGGCTGTCTGCATCTTTTAATATGTTTAATAATATGCGCGTTTTTTTTCTAAGTAATATACGCGTAAGAAGAGCTCCTGTACCTAAGCTTTTACAAAAGATAAGACGAGTAGAAATACCTGCAACACTTCCAAATACTCCATATCGGATCGTGTATACCCAAATCATGAATGCAGATATTATATCATCGAGGAAGAGCATCCATACAAAAGAGGGCTTCTGGGTAATAGTCCGTCCTGCATCATGCCACCAGGCTGCAAGTTCTATAGCTTGTTGTTCTTGGGGGCTTAAATAGAGCTCTTGTGAAAGTTTTTGTACATTTTCTACTACACGTCTTACATGTCGTATGTCATGAATAGGATCAGAAGATGAGCACATTATTTCTTGCGCCTTTATGGTGAGTTTTTGTATTTTATCTCTTTTCATAGTTAGTAGAGTATATCAAAAAATGGTTTAGAAATCAATGTGCGCCGGGTCTTGATTTTTTGTCTTTATTTTGCTATTATGATATGCATAATGGGCCAGTAGCTTCCGTCTTCGCTGAAGCTTCGGCGGACAAGCAGTTCGTAATATTACCCATAGAGGGCCAGTAGCTCAGTGGTTAGAGCACAACGCTTATAACGTTGGGGTCGGTAGTTCAATTCTACCCTGGCCTACATATGAAAGTTTTAAATACATTTGAAGTATCAGAACAAGATATTAGCGGACGTCTTGATATTTTTTTGTCAGAAAAATTAGAAATTTCACGTTCTCAGGCAAAGAAATTGGTAGATCAAAATCAAGTTTTGGTCAATGATAAGAAACCGAGAAAAGCAGGCAATAGATTACACAATGGGGACATAATCAAGATTGTTCCATTGCCAGATCAGCCAGTTGAAAATGTTGAAAAAGATGACCATCAAAATATAGATGCTGTAGAGGTCATTGAAGAGACTCCAGATTATGTGGTGGTAAATAAGCCTGCTGGTTTACTTGTTCACCCTACAGAAGCTAATGAAACTAATACACTCACAGCATGGTTATTAGAAAAATATCCAGAAATAAGTAAAGTGGGAGATAATCCAGAGCAGCGCCCAGGGATTGTTCACAGACTTGATAAAGAGGCTTCCGGACTGCTTGTTGTGGCTCGAACGCAAAAGAGTTTTAAACATCTAAAAAAACAGTTTAAAGATAGAACAGTCGGAAAAATATATTCTATACTTGTGTATGGTCATTTGGAAAAGAAACATGGAATAATAGATTTTGAAATTGACCGTGGAAAAGATGGGCGCATGGTATCACGTCCAAAAACAGACAAACTTAAACTTAAAAATGCATTGAAAATCCAGGATGGAAAAGAAGCCTTGACTGAGTATTGGGTTGAGGAAGACTTCACACGTTTTTCATTGGTTAAGGTAAAAATTCATACAGGACGTACACATCAAATTCGTGTGCATATGCTTGCATCTGGTGTGCCTGTTGTCGGAGATCCTCTTTATAAGAATAGAAAGCTTGTAAAAAAAGGAGATGTGGAGCTTGATAGATTGTTCTTATGTGCACGAGAGCTGTGTTTTGATGATTTTCAGTCCGAGAGAAAATGTTTTAATGTAGGTCTTCCACAAAAATTACAGGATTATTTAAAACACGTAACATAATATGGGAAAACAAGTTTTGGTTATCGCTGGGCCAACTGGCTCAGGGGAAAGCACTATTACAAAGGAAATTATAAAAAAGTTTCCTATTTTTACTCGTCTAGTTACAGCCACAACACGCGAACCCAGACTTAATGAAAAAGATAAGAAAGACTACTATTTTTTTTCTGAAGAAGATTTTAAAAAAGAGGTTACAAGGGGTTCGATTATTGAACATACTTTTGTGCCTGGTCGTTCAGTATATTATGGCACATACAAGCCTGATTTGGATGATAAGCTTGAGAAAGGATTTAATATAATCGTCAATCCTGACGTAGTGGGTGCAAGATATTACAAAGAACATTATAATGCAACAACTATCTTTGTAAAAACTGAATCTATTGGTATATTGAAAGAGCGTCTAGTCAAAAGAGATTCAAGTATTAGTAAAGAAGAGCTAGATAGGCGACTAGAGGCTGCTAAATATGAGCTTGATAATGAAGAGAACTTTTATGATCATGTAGTCATAAATACTGAAGGTAAGCTTGAAGAGGCTGTAGATGAGGTGGTGGAGATACTAAAAAGAGAGAATTATAAGCTCAGTTAAGGCAAAAGATAGGGCTTGACAAAAAAATAGGAATATAGTAAACTCATGACACTTTAAATAACAATATACGACGTTGGTGAAAGCTATTGTATCAACCTCTCGCTTAATAATAATTATATGGCAAAAGAAGTAAAAGATGTACGCGATGAGCTCAAAGCGGGTATGATCGTGAAGGTACACCAAAAAATCAAAGAAACCAATACTAAAGGTGAGGAAAAAGAACGTATTCAGATTTTTGAAGGAATTATCCTAGCAGTGAAGCATGGTAAACAACCCGGGGCAACAATCACTGTTCGTAAAGTATCAAATAGTATTGGAGTAGAAAAGATTTTCCCTATCCATTCTCCTATTGTTGAAAAAATTGAACTTGTGCGTCAAATGAAAGTTCGACAAGCTCGTCCATTCTATATTAGAACACACAAGAAGAAGTTGAGAGAGTTGAAAGAAACAAAAGAGGAAAAGAAATAAAATTTAAATAAATAAAAAACCGCTCTTATATTTAGGCGGTTTTTTTTATTGATTATTTAAAATCTACTTCTTCGGGGGTTACCCATTTGGTCAATGGAATATTATTACAAGCCATTGCTGCATATATTGCGTCTTCTGGTGTGATAGGGTTTCCACCTCGGTTGTAATGCCATATGACAAGTTCTGTGATGGTGGCGTGCCCACTCATACATCCTCCAATTTCTGAATAAGGACATGTTTTATTACTCCATTCGCCAACATCCGCGCAGTTGAGTTTCATATCATTTTCGCCCCATATAGATCCACGATAGTCAATACATGTACTTTTTTCCCCAATAATATTACAACTGCCTTGCACTACATGTCTTGTGGTTTCTTCTATGATAGGTAGAACATCTTCTTCATAATCAATATGGCCTTCTTCTGTTTGGCATCCTACACCAAGAAAAATAACTAAACTAAGTGATAGTAGAAGCGTAAATTTTTTATTAAACATAGGATGGTAGATTAATAAATCTTTATATTATATAGTATACAAGTTTTTGTTGAAAATAAAAACTGCCGTGGTGGCAGTTTTTAGAATTTTATTTTTTGATTATTTTAATATTCCCTTTAAATATTGTCCGGTGAAACTTTTCTTTTCTTTCACAATATCTTTTGGTAGGCCTTCAAATACTATTTCACCACCTCGTATACCACCTTCAGGACCTAGGTCAATAATCCAATCGCTAGATTTTACAATATCTAGATTGTGTTCGATGATAAGTACTGTATTTCCTTTGTCTACGAGTTGATTTAATACATGTAAAAGTTTTTTGATATCTTCAAAATGAAGACCAGTACTTGGTTCATCTAGTATATAGAGTGTTTTACCCGTGGATCTACGAGAGAGTTCTGTGGCAAGTTTGATACGTTGAGCTTCACCACCAGATAGAGTGGTAGCAGGTTGGCCAAGTTGTAGGTATCCTAATCCCACGTTGCGCAGTATTTGTAATTTTTCTGTAATATTTTTCTTACCTTGGAAAAATTTATATCCTTCTTCCACAGTCATTTTGAGTACTTCTGCAATATTTTTTTCTTTGTAATGAATCTCAAGTACATCTTTTGTGTATCGTGTTCCGTGACATTCGCTACATTCTACATACACATCATTTAGGAAGTGCATTGGTATAGTTACATACCCTTCACCTCCACACGCTTCACATCGTCCGTCGCCCTTTACATTGAAACTAAATGTTCCTGCTGAATACGCACGCATCTTTGATTCCGGAAGTTCAGCATACAGGTCACGAATAAGTGTGAATACACCAGTATAAGTAGCCGGATTACTACGAGGAGTTCTTCCAATAGGGGTTTGGTCAATTGTAATTACTTTATCAATATGAGATAAACCCTTGATGGATTTGTGAAGTCCTGGCTCAGCTTTTGCACGATAAAATTTCTTTGCTAAAGATTTGCTTAAAATATCCAGAATGAGAGTTGATTTTCCAGAACCAGATACTCCAGTAATACTTACCAATTGTCCTAGGGGAATATTAACTTCAATATTTTTTAAATTATTTGCTTTCGCACCTTGGATTGTAATTTTTTTACCGTTTCCCTTTCGTATTTTTTTGGGTATAGTTATTTTTTCTTTTCCCGTTAGATATCTTCCTGTCATTGATTTGTTTGATTTCTTTACTGCCATTGGTGTTCCCGCCGCCATAATTTCACCACCATATTCTCCCGCACCCGGACCAATATCAATAAGATAATCAGCAGCTTCCATGATTGCTTTGTCATGCTCTACGACTATAACAGTATTTCCGCTATCACGAAGTGATTTTAAGGTGTCTATTAGTCTGTCATTATCTTTGGAATGTAACCCAATAGAAGGTTCATCCAATATATAAATAAGACCAGACAATCCTGCGGAGAGCTGTGTAGAGAGTCGTACGCGCTGTGATTCTCCCCCAGAAAGTGTATTGAGACTTCTATCAAGTGTTATATAAGAGAGTCCTGTATGCAAAAGATGTTTGAGTCTACGTTTTACTTCTTTGGAAATTGGTGCAGCAATATCACGCTCGTCTTTTAAGAGTTTTTTGCTTGCAGAAGATTCTTTGTTTTCTAAATCTTTGAAAAAAGAATAAGAATCTTCAATACTCATTTCTACAACGTCTGCAATGGTTATGTCTCCAATACGTATACAGAGACTATCTTCTTTGAGACGTTTCTTATTACAAACTGAACAACTTTTTTCACGCATGTATTGTTCAATTTCTTTTTTTACATAATCAGACTTGGTTTCCAAATATCTGTTAGTTAGATTTGGTACAACACCTTCGTATACTTGTTTTTTTCCATTGACATCATACTGTTGTCCATCAGTTCCATAAAAAATAATATCCATGACAGTCTGTGGCAATTTTTCAACAGGGGTATCTACTGAAAAATTATGAGATTCAGAAACTCTTATTAATATGTCATTGTATTGTTGTTGATTTCCCACCAATCGTGTCCATGGTTGAATGGCACCTTCGGCTAAAGTAAGTTTTGGGTTGGGTATTACAAGATCAGGATCTACCTCAAGTGTTTTGCCAAGACCGGTACAACGAGGACATGCCCCATAAGGACTATTGAAACTAAATGAACGTGGCTCAATAGGAGAAAATACTCGATTACATTCGCCACATATAGGAACCTGTGAATACAAAAGTTCTTCGTCAGTATCTAGATCATATAATTTTACAAAACCATTTGCAAAATCAAGAGCTTTTTCAATTTCTTTTGGTAAGCTTCCGGCAATGATATCATTTAGTTCTCCCAATATAATATCTACGTCATATAAATATTCAGGGTTGAACGTATAGTTTTTTAAGTTTTTTATTTTTGTTTCAACACCATTGATGAGTAGTCTTGGATATCCTGTTTTTTCAAGTCGTGCGCATATTTCTTTTTTTATGATCTTTTTTTGTCTTATGACAGGCGAAAGAAGGAGCATTTCCTTTTTCATTTTTGTTTGTTTTCTGATCATCTCAATGATTTGTCCTGTTGTGTGTGAGCGTACTGACTTGTTGCAATCAGGACACCATTGTGTACCAATGCGTGCGAATAATAGACGCAAGTAATCATATACCTCTGTTGCCGTACCCACGGTCGATCTAGGATTTTGGGTAAAGTTTCTCTGATTGATTGCAATAGTAGGAGAGAGTCCCGCTATCTCATCCACATCTGGCTTGTCTTGCATATCCATAAATTGGCGTGCATATGCATTGAGACTTTCTGCGTAGCGTCTTTGACCTTCTGCGTAGATTGTGTCAAAAGCAAGAGAAGACTTTCCTGATCCGGAAAGTCCTGTGATGACGACGAATTTATTTTTGGGAATCTCGAGTGAAATGTTCTTTAGGTTATGTACTCGAGCGTTGGTGATTTTTATCGTATTTTGCATATGTGTTATTACTAAGGTACATATATAGGCATAGGCATACCAGTGACATCACTTGATTCAGGTTTTTTAGTTGGGATAGATACTTTAGAGTTTTCGGTTGGCCACGTGTCTTCTTCTGATAATACACCATCTAGTATATTGTCACTAAATAGTACACGCATGTATATTCCTTTTTTATCTAAATTTTCATAAGATAAATAGTTTTTCCAACCAACATTATCCCATTTACCTACAACTGCATCAAAACTATTGTCAGATTGTCCTACCCAAAATCGCGCATCTTCCCATGGGTCCCAATCTTTTCCAATTTCTCCATACATCCAAAAACCTACGAGTTTTTGGTCACTATCGCACCAATCATCTTCATCATACACAGCTTTTGGTCCAGCAAGATTGTCAACAATGATTATGTATTGAGAAAATTTTCCTGTTGTACCTCTTTTTTGTTTTATAAGTCTATATTCACTGCCACCATCCCACCATTCAAAGTCTCCCTCATATAGTACGCCGTCTTTTTCACACACTCCTACAAATGAGATGAAGTCATCATCGAGCCAGTCGCTTCCTTCTCCCTCTAGTTTGTTTGCTACGATTCCAATAAGTGGTGTCTCAGATATGACAGTTTGCCATGTAGATCCGACACCTAATTCTAAGACAAGTTGACCTCGCACACATTCATAGATATTACTCTCATCACCTTCAAGGATAGGAGCACATATCTCAGGTGGGTCTCTAGGTTTACGTTCTCCACAAAATGTTCCTCTACATGTTTGTCCACCGGTTTTATCTACGAAATAGTGGCTTCCACATTCTGCCTTACCTGCCTTGATTTTATATGATGCAGAATTTAATTTTTCTTTCTTTTCACTTGCATCCAAATCTGTTCCTTGTGGATAAGCAAAAGCAACCCCTACGTTTGGATTACTAAGATTAGTACAAGTTGGAGTCACAAGACCCTGTGAATTTATTGCCCAAATTTCTGGAAGTCGTAAATTTACTAAATAAGGATTAACAAGATTAAGAATGCTATATGACAATGCGATTAATACTAGACCCATCAGAGCTCCCCCTATTTTCTTTTTGGCTTTAGTAATTGCATCTGCGCTTCCACCAGAAAAAATCCATAGAATACCACCAAGAATAATCATGGCAACGGCTATAACAGAACCAATAATGAATCCATAGCGATATATATATTGGATGAAGTCTGCAATACTTGAGAATTCTGTTTTTCCACCAAAACTAATGGCAGTCACTGCTTTTCCAGCCGGAAGACAAAATCCTAGATCTCTACCTGATGCATCTGTGGCTGCTCCACAGGCACCCAATGCGTCTTTATGATCTGCTGCTGAATAAAAACCCTCGGCAACTTGTGAGGTGTCAACAAGACCTTCCCGAAATCTCATACAGTCCTCTTTTATCCAACATCTTTGATCAACTTGAGCCTGAGTTATTGCAGGAAGAAATAAAGATATGATGTATAGGCTAATAATTACCTTTTTCATAATTATTGTTTTAGATGTTTGATAATAAAACTATCCCAATCCTCGAGAGATAAAACTCCCTCAACAATTTCATTATTTATAATATGAGTTGGAGTACCGCGCACACCTATTTCAATTGCGTCATCGTTATCTTGCGTGATATTTTTTTGGTGTTTTTCTTCTTTGAAACAAGAATTAAATAATTCAATGTTTAATCCAATATCTTGTGCAGTAGTATACAATCCATCATCATCCAATTTTTTTGATTCAAAAAGTTTATCATGATATTGCCAAAATTTATTTTGTTCTTGAGCACATGTGCTTGCGATCGCTGCGTGGTATGAGTAAGGATGAATAGATGGAAGTGGTAATTGTTTGAATACAAATTTGGAAATAAGATTATATTTTTCTGACACTTTTTTTAATATAGAATATTGTTCTTGACAATAAGGACATTCAAAATCTATAAAAGATATAATGGTTATTTTTGGTTCCACTGAACCTTGCATTGGATTGTGAGATCGTACGTAGTCCAATGGATTTTCTATAAATACTTGGGCACTGTTTTCAGACGTAATACTGAACTTACTTTCAAATTCTTTTGTGATTTCACCTATAGATTCTGAGTTTCCAAATTTAAATTGCCATGAATAATATACAAAAAATCCTATAAAAATGACCATTACTCCACCAATAATAATACCAAGGATGGTCATAAATATCTTCCAAAATTTACCAAGATGTTCTTGCATAGAGAACGGTAAAGAATAACGCAAATAGTATACCATAATTTGGAGAATGTCAACAGTAAGAAAGGTTCCTGCTATTCTCTATCACCTCATTGACACAAAAGGGAAGGTCTGGTAGACTGTACATGGTTTAATATCTTGCCGAAAGTGAATTATTTCGGTATACTTTAAATGAATTTTTTGTATGGTATCTTCAATTATTTCAATTATACAGATTATCCTAGCCATTATTCTTATTATTGTTGTATTACTTCAACAAAAAGGATCTGGTCTTGGAGCTGCTTTTGGTGGTTCAGGTAGTGTTTATACTACACGCCGTGGAGTCGATAAGGTATTGTTCCAGGCGACCATCGTTATTTCAATTCTTTTCTTCCTTATTGCACTAATCAATTTGGTTGTATAACCGAACAGTGTGTCTACTTCTATCAAGGACAAAGTAGTCTCAATTTTGAGACGAAAGAAAAATAAAGGTGCTTCTAGTGTTACAGAACAAAAACATGACATAACACTTGTTACGCATGCTCACAAACGTATGATACCATCTCTACGTCAGTTTTTAAGTATGGGAACAATTTTGAAAGGCAAAGAAAAGATATTATTTTTTTCAGCACTCATTATATTAATTATAAGTACGGTATGGGGTGGATCAATACTCTCTTCTCAATATCGTATCGAGGTTCCTGCTGTTGGTGGTGATTATACAGAAGGTGTTATAGGTTCTGTACAATCAATCAATCCATTATTTGCTATGCTAAATGATGTTGATCAAGATATCACACAGCTTGTATACTCTGGTCTTATGAGATATGACGCACAGAGACGCTTAGTTCCTGATTTGGCAGTGAAATATGATGTAAGTGAAGATAAGAGGATTTATACCTTTGAGCTAAAAAAAGATGTATTGTGGCATGACGGCCAACCATTTACAGTGGATGATGTAGTATATACATTTGAAATGATTCAAGATGAACAAGTCGGGAGCCCTTTATCGGTTACATTTCAAGGTGTAATAGTAGAACGCGTTGATGACTATACAGTAAAATTTACACTCGAAGAGCCATTTCCTTTATTTGTCTCAAGTTTGACCAGAGGTATTTTACCAGGTCATATATGGAATGAAATTCCTATTGATCAGATGCGTCTTGCAAAACGTAATTTGCAACCAATTGGAACAGGACCTTATATGTTTGAGCGTCTTGTAAAAGATGAGAGTGGTTTTATACATCGTATAGAATTCAAACGATTTCAAGATTTTTATCGTGTGTCTTCTTTTGTAAAATCATTTGCATTTGAATTTTTTAATGAATATGAAGGACCTCAGGGTCTTGTGACAGCATTACGTGAACAAAAAATAGATGGTATAAATTTTGTTCCATTTGAATATCGTGAAAAGGTAGAGCGCAAGCATATAACACTTCACACATTACAACTCCCACAATATACTGCATTGTTTTTTAATCAAGATAGAGGGCTTATTGAAGACAAAAATACGCGCTTGGCACTGACATATTCTCTTGATAAAGAGCGCATAGTGCATGATATTTTGAAAAATGAAGGAAAAGTAATACACGGTCCAATTTTGGATGGCTTTCCTGGATTTAATAGTGAAATCCAAAAAAGAGAATTTTCAATGGATGAAGCTAATATATTACTTGATGAATCATGGGAACGTATATCAGCAGATGATTATCGTACATTTTTACGAGATGAACGTGTAAGTCAGATTGTAGAAGAGAGTACCTTGGAAGAGGTCCAAAATAACGATGAATCAGAAACACTTGAGAGTGATGAGCTCGAAGATTCAGATGCAGAAATTATTGTAGATGAGTCACAAGTGGCGACTAGTACCGTTGATGTGGATCAGGTCAAAACAGATGTAGACCAAGAATTGGATAATACACTTGATGAAGCACAATTATT
This sequence comes from Candidatus Parcubacteria bacterium, assembly GCA_018646705.1. Lineage (GTDB taxonomy): Bacteria > Patescibacteriota > Patescibacteriia > Magasanikbacterales > UBA922 > BM521. The sequence goes on from JABGUG010000043.1 coordinate 15,263, forward strand.
TTATAGATATCCAAATGGCAGTGAAAAAGATGATATTTTGGAATTAACTCTCGTAACAGCGGCAACGCCAGAATATACCAAGGTTGCTGAGATAATCGCAGGATATTGGCAAGATATAGGTATCAAGGTGAATATACGCTTTGTGGATTCAAAAGACATGACACGAGAGGTATTGAAAACAAGAGATTACGATGTTCTTTTATATGGAATTATTATTGGTAGTGACCCTGATCAATATCCATTTTGGCATTCAGACCAAGTAACTTACCCAGGTCTAAATTTGTCTTATTATATAAATAGAAGCGCAGATGAATTACTTGAAACAATAAGAGAAACTGACAATGAAGAAGAGCTTGCAACACTTTATACAGACTTACAAAATATTCTTTTGGAAGATATTCCAGCAGCATTTTTATATACTCCAATATATACATATGCATTGACTGATGATATCAAGGGTTTTGATGTAGATCATATTTCTCACCCATCTGATCGTTTTTCAAATATAGCTGAATGGTATATAGGTACCAAGAAAATTTGGAAATTAAACTAAGTGACTTACTATTTAGTCACCTATCCTTCTTTTTTAAATTTGAACTTACACCCACTTATTATTTTGAGTGGTTATAAAATATTTTTTTAGGATTGACGAAATTGTATGGTTCGTTAAATCCTTTTCTTCAATATACATACAATATTAATCATTATTCTTATTATGAATAAACAAACACGTTCACCTCATACGCCTTCTAGGCATAGTGGAGGTGCGCAGCGAAAACGTCGGACGTACTCGTCTCAGACGTCTTCGCATGCAAAGACAAGTACAGCGAAGCCAGTAAAAAAATCTGCACCACAAACACGAAAAAGACGACAGACGAGAAGTTATAACACATCTTCATCTTCTACCACTTCAAAAAATCTACGTATTATCCCACTTGGTGGATGTGAAGAGGTGGGTAGAAATATGACCGTATTTGAATATGACGGGGATATTGTAATTCTTGATATGGGAATTCAATTTCCAGAAGAAGACATGCCAGGTATTGATTATATCATTCCAAATACTCGGTATTTACAAGGTAAAGAAAAAAATATCAAAGGCGTAGTTTTTTCTCACGGACATCTTGATCATATTGGAGCCGCACCTATTTTGCTTGAGAAATTGGGTAATCCTACCATTGTGGGACGTGATTTAACACTGGCATTAATTAAACATAAGCAGGACGACTACAAGAAAGGCACAGCAAATAAGCTTAAAACTATCCGTATTAAAGGCATAAAAGATGTGCTTAAAATGGGTAAGTTTACCATTAGATTTTTTCAAGTCGAACATTCTATTATGGATGCTGTTGGAGTAATTATAGAGACGCCTAATGGCACAGTAATTCATCCAGGAGATTGGACGCTTGAGCGTGATGAAAAAGGTAAAGCAACAGTTGATTATAGTCATCTAGGAAAATTGAGAGCGCCAACGGTTCTCATGTTAGAGAGTTTGGGTGTTATGCACGAACATGGAGGTGGAAGTTATGAAGAGATGTATAAAAATTTACAAAATATTTTAGCGCAAGCTCCTGGCCGTATAATTATTGGTACATTTTCATCTCAATTGGAACGTATCAAATGGGTACTTGACGCAGCACAAAAGCTTGGTAAAAAAGTGGCACTAGACGGATATAGCATGAAGATGAATGTGGAGATGGCGAGAAAACTTGGATACATAAAGATTAACAAAAGCGTACTTATAGACATTCGTCATGCAGATAAATATCCAGAAAATAAGTTGGTGGTAATGTGTACAGGTGCACAAGGAGAAGAGAACGCAGTCCTTATGCGCATTGTGAACAAACAACATCGTACTATTGAATTGCGCAAAAAGGATACAGTAATCTTTTCCTCTTCTGTAATACCTGGAAATGAGAGATCTATCCAACGTCTTAAGGACAATATATATCGTCAGTGTGATAATGTTATCCATGGAGAGATTATGGATGTGCATGTTTCAGGACATGCAACTCGTGATGATATTTTGGAAATGATTCGTCAGATAAATCCAACATATTTTATTCCAGTGTATGCAAATCATTATTTTCTAAAAGAGGCACGAAAACTTGCGATAGAAAATGGTTTTTCAGAGAAAAAAGTTTTTGTACCAGATAATGGCACGGTTATTGAGGTAAATAGAAATACTGCAAAAGTATTGGCAAAGAAAGTACCTAGTGATTACGTGTTCGTAGACGGTCTTGGTGTGAGTGACACACAAAATATCGTGATCCGTGATCGTCAGGCTTTGGCAGAAGATGGAATGATAGTAGTAATTGCAACAGTTGATACAAAATCAGGAAAACTTATCCAAAACCCAGATATTATTTCACGTGGATTTGTATTTTTGAAAGATAATAAAGAATTGATAGAAGATATTCGTCACAAAGTAAAACATTTGGTTATAAAATCAGATCCACTAACATGGGCTGATACAAACCAAATTCGTAATAATATACGAGACAAAATAGGGCAGTTTGTTTTCTCAAAGACTGAGAAACGCCCTATGATATTACCAGTTGTAATTGAAGTCTAATATGAAGCGTTTTATTTCAGCTTCATTGGTAATTATTACCTTTCTTGTTGGAATATTTACTATCCATCATTTTTTCCCGAGCATGCTCAATGGTTTTTCGAGCCCGCTCGGGTTTTTTGATAGATCAGTTGATAGTGTGTATTTAGAAAATACACTTATATATCACGAAGATCATCCTGCATTTGCACGAAGACCGCTCACAAGTATTTTTGTACGAGGTATTCATGATATATCTGGATTAGAGTACGGATATAGTTTTATTGTTGTTCAGTTTTTGTTCTTGTTTGGAGGTGCGCTCGCTTTGTACTATCTTTCGTTACATTTACTCCAGGATCACAAGAAGGCTTTGCTTAGTCTAGTATTATTTTTTGTAAGTTTTA
>JABGUG010000023.1 GCA_018646705.1 Candidatus Parcubacteria bacterium
GGAGCAAGTCCCACTGATCCTCGTCGATGAGCACGAGCCTGGTCGGGATCCGCAGAGTCACAGACCCGTTCACGTGCGCCACCTCACCCTCGAGAAAGATCTCGAGCTGGGCGAGCATGTCGCCGTCAATGCTCTTCTGGAGCTCGACGAGCTTCTTCTGGAGACCAAGGGGCAGATCCTTAACCTGCAGCGTCTTGACCTCCTTGAGTCGCATGGTCGACTTCTTCGGCGCGATCGACTTCTTCGGCGCGGTCGACTTCTTTCTCTTCTTTGGCTCCCTCTTGATCTTCCCTTCCGTCTTCTTGAGGAGCTGGAAAAAGTCGTCGGGCTTGACCCCATCGGGTGTCGAGATATAGATGATCCGACGCGTCCGGTTATCGCCGGGTTGGGCCTTCACCTCGATCTTCCCAGCCTTTTCGCCTACGACGCGAATGCCGATGAGGCCCCTGCAGTGGGACGTTCCCTTGATCGCCGCCCCGAGGGTTGCCGTCACTTTGTCGACGACGTTTGCCTTCTGTAGGAACTCTTGGAGGATCATCTCCATACCCTTGGGGGTATGATCCGCGTGAGCTGCCCCACACTTTATGTCCACCTGTACTGCGCTCATGGTCTCTCTCCTAGACCCTAGAGTAATAACACGCCCCAAAAAGCAACAAAAAAGAACTACGTATGTACAACAAAATAGCTTTTTAAGCTATTCCGTCGGACATATATTTGTAGCATATTTTAGCAAATTCGTCAAGATTAAGCCGAATTTTTGGCTAAAACAACAAAAAAACACCAGAATATTTGATGTTTTTTTGTTGGCGCCGCTCTGATCCGAAATTCGAATCGAGCGGCACCCTCCCCCACGGGGCGAAGCCGGCGGCCGCATGTATGCGACCTTTACGGCGGTCCTCGTGCCATGTTGTACCTCCCTTCAGTCCTTGTGGTTGCCCCCGGTGAGACGGGAGACCAATTTCTGAATCACGCTATCCGGAAGCGGAGCGATCTGCTTTCCGAGCCAGGCGACGAGCGTGTCCTCGAGTTGTTCGCGATCAGAACGTGCGATCTCGAGTTCAGCCCGCAACCGCTTGGTCTCAGCCTGTTCGGCCTTCAGATTGCGGCGCAGTGCAGCAACACTCGAGGATTTTGCGACACCTTTTGCCCGAGAAGATGGAGCCTTACCTTGCTCGATCTTCTGTCCAAGCGCGGTGATGGACCACGTACGATCCTTGCCCGAACCGCTCTCGACGAAAAGATCGCGATTACGCAAGACGACGAGTCGACGAGCGCGAGCTACGTTGCCGTCACTGTGCCAACCGAGCTCATTCGCGACGAGATCGCGCAAGGTCTCATAGTGAACCGCAATGCTCTGCTTCGCAGCAAGTCTACGATAGACAACGAACACCAAGCTCAGTTTGTCCGGGTTCTCGTCGAAGTAGTTCTTGGTAACCGGCTTCGGACCTGCCATCGTGCGCCCCTTCTTTTTCGAGGTGTCGTTCGCTTCACCAGCGCCAGAGCCCTGTCCTTTCTGGGATGTCTTCCACCCAGCATAGACCTTCTTACCCCAGGCCGTGAGACGATACCCGATGTTAGGCACCTTCTCAAACACCGGCTTTTTGTTGTACCGGTGCTGAGACAGGAACGAACCAATCGCCCCCCAGGTGAAGGCAGAAAAGAACTTGATGTTCTCCTGGACCCACCGCGGGATGAATTTGGCATCCTTTCTCGAAATCGCATCGAACACAGCCTCACGTGCGTCGCTCGATTTATCGTCTGGTACCTTGCTGATCGTGCCTGGGTCATCATGGCTGTTGTCGACGACGGGGCCTGGACGATGGTCAGACTTGGTGTCAGATGCTACAACATGCCACCGACTACTCTTCCCATCAATAGGTACCAAGGATCCGACCTTCACCGCTTGTCGGATCATGAGATTCCGATCTCCTGAAGCCCCGAGGGTCTCAGGCATCAGGGCATCAATCTCAGCGGAGCCGATTTCCGTGTTCGCATGATTAGAAATAACGTCCTTTCTCCACCTTGATACCGCCGTCTTACGAGCAGCCTTCCTGTTATGGTGACCAGCGGAACGACCACCGGTAGTGCCATAACCTGTTGCCTTCCCTCTGAGTGCCATAATCCTCCTTTCAACGCAAGTCTGGGTGTTTTCGATAGAATTTTCTTCAAGCACAGCTTTGAGATCCATGCGAGCTCGATGGAGTCGAGACATCACAGTTCCCAAGGCTATACCTTCGATTTCCGAAATCTCTCTGTACTCATACCCTTCTGACCGGAGTCGAAGGATGCGTACTTTTTCTTCGGAGAGCTGACTAAGAGCGCTTTCCAGATGTTCGATCACCTCCCCAAAGCTCGTGCGCTCAAAGGAGGATAAACTTTCATCTGGATATTTAAGTACCTCGAGCAACTCTGTTTCTCTACGTCCGTTACGCGCTCGGATCCGATTGAAACACCTGTTTGTAGCAATGCGAGCCAGCCATGCGAAGAACTTGCCTTCGTGTTCAAAGCTGCATCTCGATATACCACGCCAGGCGTTCAAAAACGTCTCCTGAACAAGGTCATCTGCATCCGAATCTCCCACGATTCGAACACAAATACCCCGAATGCGCTTCGCGTACTGCTTGTACAAGACTTGGAAGGCGATCTGATCGCCCGCCACACAGCGTTTGATCAGTTCGTATTCCATCTATATTTCAATCCCTCTTTTGATGTTTGTACGACAAAACGACCTTTCGGTCGTGGCCGAACGGAATATAATGCCATACCATATCAATTTTGTCAACCCTTGAGCACAAAAAGCCACCGTGGTACAATATACATACTTTATATACTTAAAAATTTACAAATATGTACTCTGGACCCCTATATATAGCCTCAGACCATGGTGGATATCAATTAAAAAAACGTCTAATTCGTTATTGCGAAAATGAACTTAAACTAGAAATAGAAGACATGGGACCGCTCGAACATGATCCAGATGATGATTATCCAGATTTTGTCATTCCACTAGCCAAAAAAGTTGTGGAAACCAAAGGGCGTGGTATTGTGATATGCAGAAATGGTGTGGGAGTTTCTATTGCAGTTAATAAAGTAAAAGGAGTGAAATGCGGAATCGGCTATAATACAGGGGCAGCAGAAAGTATGATAAAAGATGATAATACCAATATAATTTCTTTAGCTGCCGATCATCTTAGTGACGACCTAGCAATTCTTGTGCTCAAAAAATGGCTCGATACTGAATACACAGAGACTGAAAGACACGCGAGGCGCTTAGGAAAAGTAGAAGCATTAGAACAATAAAAATAATATGAAAATCATTCCCTCAATCCTTGTACAATCAGAAGACGAATTCAAAATACAAATTACGGCTGCAGAAAATGTGCTTGAAATGGTTCAGCTTGATATTGCTGACGGAAAGTTTGTACCAAATACTACATGGGCTGATCCAGATGTAGTGGAAAAACAAACCGATCTAGATATAGAACTTCATTTGATGGTAGAAAAACCTTTACAAGAATTGAAACGCTGGTCAGCAACTGAACAAATCAAACGAGTTCTCATACATTACGAGTCAGTAAAAAATTTAGAAGATATTATGCCGACCCTTCACGCATATGGTTGGGAGATTGGCATAGTCTTGAACCCTGATACCCCAATTGATGTACTCGAACCTTATATTTCTGAAATAAAAGCAGTTATGTTTATGGGAGTAGTCCCAGGATTTCAAGGACAGACACTCATTCCTGAAGTTTTAACAAAAATAAAAAAATTCAAATCACTCCATCCAACAATTTTTACTGAAATTGATGGTGCGGTAAATGAAGAAACATTGCCAGAGATTATTGCATCTGGAGTTGACGCAATCTGTCCTGGAAGTGCTATATTTGGAAATGATAGAACAGTAGAAAAAAATGTAGAACGTATGCAAGATATTATTAATAAACTAACGTAAATAAAATACAATATGAATAAAGATGAGCTCCTAGATTTAATAATAATAGGTGCTGCTGCTGCTGGTTCAGCTGCTGCTGTTTATGCTGCACGTAGAAATCTCAACTTTAAAGTTGTGGCAAAAGATATTGGTGGTGAAGTCGCCTTGTCTGGTGAAGTGGGAAACTGGCCAGGAACAATCCACATTACCGGATTTGACCTAGCTCAAAATTTTCACAAGCATACACAATCATACAATGTACCTATTGATGAAGGATTCAGTGTAGAAACTCTTAAAAAAGAAGGTAATATACACATCGTAGCCGCAAAAAATTCTGTTGGTGAAGAACGTATATATAGAACAAAGGCAGTTATTATTGCAAGCGGAATACATCCACGTGAACTCGGTGTTACTGGCGAAGAAGATTTGAGAGGAAAAGGTGTAACCTATTGTACAGTTTGTGATGGTCCTCTTTTCAAAGGAAAAACAACCGCAACAATAGGTGGTGGAAATTCAGCTCTTGAATCAGCACTCATGATGAGCGGAATTTCTAAAAAAGTTTATTTGATCACAAAATATTCAGATACAAAAGAAAATAATGGTGGATTTCCAAAAGGAGAAAATATATTGATCGATAAAATAAAAGAACTTAATAATGTTGAGATTCTCTACAGCGCTAACACAAAAGAAATCATGGGTAATGGAATGGTATCAGGTCTTAAATATGAAGACATGGAATCAAAAGAAACAAAAGAACTCGAAGTACAAGGTGTGATGGTACATATCGGTATGATACCAAACTCAAGCTTTGTAACTTGTGGTAAAAAGGACAAAGCAGGACAAATAGAAGTTGACACAAAATGTAAAACTGATTGTCCAGGCGTATTTGCTGCAGGAGATGTGACTAATGTGCCATTTAAGCAAATTGCAATCGCCGCAGGACACGGCGTTACTGCAGCACTTAGTGCAATTGAATACATCAATATGTGGAAGGAAGAGGAATAAAATTAAATCTTATACTTTATATTTACAAAGATAAAAAACTACTAGCAAATAACTGGTGGTTTTTTATTTAAAATATTATTAAGTAAAATTATAAAAAATAACCAAAGGGGGTCCGGGGGAATAGCTGTTTGAACCCCACATTGTTAATATAACTATATATACTTAAAGGCAATAGGGGTGAGTTCTATTCCTCCCGGAACTTTTTGCTACTTTTTGGTTACAAAAAGTAAGGGAGGAAAAATCGAACGGTGTATTATTAGTGGTGACCATATAAATAAAGATAACCTTCAGTCTTCTCAACTATTCTGCTATAATGATGACATATATAACTTAAAAAATATGCTTGAATTATTACCAAAAATCCTAGGGGCTTGCGGGCTCTTATTCATTACATGGGGAATTTTTATTAAAGATGAAATAAAACAAGATTGGATCTTTGTTACAGGAGGACTTTTACTTCTTGTCTACAGTATTTCACTCCGTGACCCTATATTTATCCCTCTTCAGATCATCTTCACGCTTGCAAGCTTCTATGAAATTGTGATGATCAAACAAAAGAAAAAAGCATGAAAAAACAGTATACCTACGCAATACTTATCGTCCTATTATTCCTAGGACAATTTTTGTTTATAAATCCTATTGGTGAATTTGCCTTGAATGATGACTGGGTTCACACTGAAATATTAAAACATTGGTCTGACACAGGAGAATTTCGTATGAGCCCTTATGCAGGACCAACATTTTATATGCCAATTCTGTATGGAACAGCTCTGATAAAAACATTTGGTTTTTCTTTTTCAATATTACGAATCTCAACTCTATTCTTGGCACTAGGTTCGCTTTTGGCATTTTTCTTCCTACTTAACAAAACCAACAATAAACCACACATCAATATTCTTGTTGTACTTGCACTCTGGTTAAATCCAATTTTCTATAATCTCTCATTTACATTCATGACTGACATCCCAGCACTATTCTTATTTCTAATTTCTCTTTATTTCTATTACATTGCATTTGAAAAGAAAAAACCTGGATTTATTTTTTGGGGATCACTATTTTCAGTTCTTGGATTTTATACACGACAGACAAATATTTTACTCATGGTTGCTGCCGGAGTATATTCATTGTTCTATTTAAAAAATATTAAATTAAGACATCTCTTTTGGTCATTTGGTATTCCATCTCTTTTATGGCTCGTGATTTTTATATTCTTGCAAAAAAACATGACTGCCCTTGATGGTCCTGGGTATCATCTCGTGCCAAATAGTGAAATGTTTGGTCATATTAAATGGTGGCTCTGGTATTCACTAATTTATCTAGGATTTTTCTCTATTCCTTTTGCTATTGGATATGCATTCAAAAGAATAAAAAAACATTTCAAAAACTGGAAACTACTTCTTGCTGTTTTTATTCCTGTAATACTTGCTCTTACTATTAGACAGACACTCAAAATGCAATTCCCATATGTCATGAACATTATTACGCAATATGGGCTCGGAGGAATGGAATATACATTAAATGGTGTTTTAAAATCACTATTCTCAAGCAAAATTTGGGGCGTAGTAACTCTTGCATGTGCAGCAGGTGGTGGATGGCTACTATACATGTTTGGAAAAATGAAACAGCATCATGAAAAACCATTTGGATTGTTTTATATTTTTGGCGTCATTTACCTTATTCCAATTTTAATCCTCAATAGCTTTGACAGATATTATTTACCTCTTTTTATTGTGGTAGGAATCATTATTGCAAAGCAACTAACATTTAAAAAATTATCAGCCCTAACAACACTTACAATTATAATAGCACTTGGATTTTTTAGTATTAGCCAAACAAAATTTTATCTCGCATGGAATGAAGCACGCTGGGATCTGGCAAATAATATTTTGGAAGAATCTGGACTTGAGGCTCACAATATAGATGCAGGCTATGAATGGGATGGATGGAATGCTTATTGGTCAGGATACGAGGCAAAGGAAGGTGGAATCCCACACGGCGCATGGAATGGCCCTTGGTGGATTCGCAACCTATATGTAAACAATACACAGGATTATATTGTAAGCTTTTCTCCACTCAAGCCTTTTGAAATTATAGAAACAAAAAAGATTCCGGGCTGGAATCCAAATGATACTATATATCTACTAAAAGGAGTTGAAGAAAATTAAGCTGGTAAACTTATAGTTATTAAACTAAGAAAACTCCACACACTCACATATAACCAAAACAGTACGTACAGTGCTGTTTTATATTTCCATGTTTCAATCATTTTTTGCAACGAACCAATACTCAGTAAGGCTGCTAGTGGAAAAAATGTCAAAATAAAAATAGCTTTGAGTGTTCCTCGATCAAGAAATGGATACTGCCACACATTGTATACGAGTGAAGCAAATAGCCCACAAGCAAGAACACCGAGTAATAAATCTTTTTGTTTAAATTTTGATTTGAAAGTTTGTATAATCCAAACTACACCGCCAAAAATAAATAACAAAACTAGAGGCAAAGAAAACCAAAAAAGAACCGTCTGCTTAAAGATACTCTCTATTGAAAGATAACGCCCATTTGGACTCTGAAGCACCTTCCCTTTAAAATATTCTTTACTTTCATAATTTTCAAACACATTATCATAATCTACAAATGTACTAGCGACAAACATTGACCAAAATGAATTTTTTCCATTGTCCCAAAAAGGGTAATCTAAAATATCATTATCCCACGTTGCAAAAAATCTGAGTGGCATGTGGTCACTTTTCTCCACTTCATAACTATTAATTGTAAAAGCGGTTCCATACGTATTATATTTGTAAACCAACCATGGACTATACACTGCCCCAACACATACAAAAATCAAACCAGCTAATACCAATCCTTTCCAATACTTTTGTAAAATACTATACATTGCAAGCCATAATACAAGTGCCAAAACAACAACCCATGCAGTTAGTTTCACCCACACCAAAATTCCAAGACCGAGAATAAGTGCTGTCCATTTCTTCCAATTCCACGAAACTCGATCATGCATCTTCCAATAAAAAAACAATGCAAGCCACCACACGACCAAAGCATGAAAAAACATTTCATTGGTAATATAACGACTTGCTGCAGACACAATATATAAAAGACCTGTAAAAATAATTACAAAAAATGATAAGCCTTTCTTCTTCGTCAAAACATAAGAAAGCACTCCTGACCCCACCACAAACAACAGTCCAATAATCGCACTACCAAACTGAAGCATATACAATACTGATTCTCGTGAAAATCCTACATATTCCAATACTTTTACCTTGGCACCACTTAATATATAAAATAATGGCTCATGCCATGCAAGATAATTTTCTTGTTCAGTTGGTAAATGCCCCTCATCTACAATAGTAAAAATATATTCTACATGTGCCCCGCCATCATACGCCCAATAAGTATTGTAATGAAACACATTGCGAACATAAACAAAGCTAAGCAAAGCCAAAAAAATACCTATACAAATAGGCATTGCGTGCTTTTTGAAGTACTCAAACATATGCATATAGTATAGTCGATGTTATTCTTTCTCACAAGACTTATTTCTGGTATACTATCTGTATATCTTTTTTTAAATCTGTGATTTATGTTATTACAAAATTTATTTCCATTCATGTCATTTCAACTTTTGGAAACACTCATTTATATTGTAGCCGCACTTGGTATTATACTTATTACATATGGCGTATTCCTAGAAACCGAGCGTAGACAAGATCTTGTATTTTTGATTGGTGCACTATGTCTATTTGACTATGCTCTATATATTGGCAATAGAATATTTATGATTGCTATGGCTGGCTTGGCACTTGCGTCTCTTGTTGAATTTATAGAAATTATGATTGGCTTACACAAAGAACACGGAAAGCACACTCTCAAACGTATTAAACATTTTAAGTAGGAAGTTATGCTCGATCTAATTACTATTGGGGACTCAACTCTAGATACATTTTTAATTTTGGATGAAAAATCAGATGCATCAAAACTTACCAAGGATAAAAAACTGGTATGTTTTAATTATGCCCAAAAAATTCCTATTACCAATACTGCTCAATCAGTTGGAGGAAACGCAGCAAACGTGGCTGTCGGCACAAAGAAACTAGGCCATACTTCTGCAATAGTTACAGAGCTCGGTGACGATATAAATGGACATATTATAAAAAGTGAACTTGAAGAGAGCAAGGTAAGTACAAAAATGGTAAAGATAATCAGAAATGAAGAAACGCGTTACTCAATTGTACTTAATTACAAAAGTGAACGCACAATTCTTTCATATCATGCAAAACGTAATTATATATTACCAAAATTACCACAAACAAAATGGATTTATTATACGTCACTTGGAAAAACCTTTGAAAAAGTACAGACAAAACTAGAAGGTCATTTGAAAAAAAATCCAAACATAAAGCTTGCCATGAACCCTGGCTCATATCAATTTTCAAAAGGGCTATCAAAAATAAAAAAAATACTTCCTCATGCAGACATACTATTTGTAAACAAAGAAGAAGCTATTAAGCTCGTAGGAAAGAAAAAATCAATCAAAGGACTTTTCTCTTCATTGCACAAAATGGGAGCAAAAGAAGTAATAATCACTGACAGCACCAACGGATCATATGCATCAAATGGTGTTGAAAAACTTTTTATGCGTACATATGCAATTCCAGCCCTCGCACGAACTGGTGCAGGCGACGCATATACTAGCGGATATCTCTCTGCTACAATGTACGGCAAATCTATGTCCGAAGCTATGCAGTGGGGTACGGCAAACGCAGGTGGCGTTATTCAAGCATTTGGCGCACAAAAAGGCCTTCTCTCAAAGGCAAAGCTTGAAAATATAATCAAAAAACATAAGCAAATCAAGCCACGAAAAATGTAAAATACCTACATAGACTTTGAGGTATTTTTGTATTGACATTTTTGGCTTATTTTAGTATAATCGCGATCTCTTATCAACTAGATTATGACACCCAAAACTGAAAAAAATATTATACTATTCGTAGGAACTGCCATCAAAAAATATGTTGAGGGAGTTCGTGCATACGAAAAAAAACATGGCACAACATACAGAATTGCGCTCATTAGAGACAAACGAAAAGAAATGTCCCAAAGCCAAAAAGATATGCTCAAACATATCGATATTGTCATCCAGTGTAATATTTTATCAGAAAAAAAATTAGAAGAAGCCATTCTACCATACAAAAATAACATCTTGTCAGTAGTTGCACGCGGTGACAATCGAATACCTCTACTTACCCGGATCATTCCTTACGTACCCAAATTAAAATACCCATCACTCGAATCTATTCATGCATCGACAGATAAAATTTTGATGAGACAAAAATTATCCAAACATGACCGCAAATTATCTCCTCCTTTCATGGTAGTGTCTGACATGCAAAAAGACACTATCCAAAAAATAAAAAAGAGAGTTGGTTTTCCTCTTGTAGTTAAACCATCTGGTTTATCTTCAAGCAAACTTGTAACAATTTGTTTTCACAAAGAAGAATTAGAACAAGCATTAAAACGAGTATTCAAAAAACTAAATGGGGTAAACAAAAAAAACAAAGAAAAGAAACAGAAGGTTCTTGTGGAACAATTTATGGATGGACTCATGTATTCAGTGGACTGCTACGTAACCGGACGCGAAACAATTTATTTCTGCCCAATGGTTCATATAAAAACCGGAAATGACATAGGATTTGATGATTTTTTTGGATACCGCCAGATGACTCCCACGCTTCTCAACAAAAAAAATATTGAAAAAGCACACACTGTTTCAAAGCAAGCCATAAAAGCACTAAAACTTAAAAATACTTCTGTACATATAGAACTCTTCAAAACAGAAGGTGGGTGGAAAATTATTGAGCTAACTCCACGCCTAGGAGGATTTAGACATGCGATGTATCAATTATCTTATGGGATAGATCATAATATGAATGATATATTCATGCATGTACCAAAAAAACCTTTTGTACCAAAAAAAAGAAAGGGTTATACAGCAGCACTGAAATTTTTTGCAAAAAAAGAAGGAAGGCTCACAAAACTAACAGGGATAAAAAAAGCTCAGAAGTTAGAATCTCTTCATGAAATAATGATAAACAAAAAAATAGGAAGTCGTTGTCGATATGCAAAAAATGGAGGCGGGAGTGTATTCAACATAATTTTATTCAATGAAAATAGATCGAAACTCCTTGCCGATATAAGAC
>JABGUG010000020.1 GCA_018646705.1 Candidatus Parcubacteria bacterium
GGATGGAAAGCATACCAAGAACGACTGTAAACCATAAAGCACAAAACAAAAATCATCGTGTATCACACGATGATTTTTTATTTAAAATTACTATTCAAAAAACTTTATAAAATAGCCTTAATTCATATCACCTATTTCTTCATTTTCATTCCATCAACAAATTTCTGAAATCCAACACCTTCTCCACCAAGAGTCACATGATATTTATTATCAGGTGTGGCAAATCCAATCATAGAAAAATCATCTGGCCCTATCATTTTCTTCCCCCACCAACCATGCCCAACATATCTTTCACCTGAAACTATATCTTCTTGATTATCCCATTTAAAATCTACAATCTGATCTCCTAAATCAAAAAATAATACACCTTCTGCTTCTGTAATCTCAAAACTATCATCGTAATTAAATTCCATTACCCAACCAGTATTGGGAAAATTGAATTCATAATTTGTTATTGCGCCATCTTCTGTAATAACAACTCGATCTACATGACCATCTCCAATTTGGTCACTGCCTGCATCACGAGCACCACAGCCACTTAAAAAAATAGTCAAAAAGAAGATGAAGAAGATTGATATATATTTCATATAACTTATTAAAAATATTTTTAATGTGGCAAATTATCTACCATTTTTTTAAATGATCCTGAATCTGTACTACTAATTTTTCCTGAACGTCTATCTCTCTCTAGTTGCCGTTTCATACCAGTTCGAACAGAGCGTGAAATACCAGTACCACTTTTTACACCTTTGGCATGAGGGCTCACAACATTAGTAAAATATTCAATATCTTTGTTACTCAAACTCTTGAAAGAGGCAGGGCTTTTTCGTCGCAAGTTCTTCAATTTTTTAGAGAAGTTTCCTCTTCCCTTTGTTTTAAACGCCCCACCAGTTTTGACTCCAACATTATATTTTGAAACTTGGTTATCTACAGCAGCTGCGGCCTCGGAAGCTTTACGATCTTTTATTACCTGACGAATATGTTGGTAACGTAAACGATCACGTACTTCATCGGCTTGATCGTCATCATATACAGACCGCGCTTCTGATCCATCATGAAAAACAGACGTGGATTTTTTGTTCTCTCCACCGACTCGCCCAATTGACGTAGTAGCAGAAGAACCACTTTCTTTTCTTATGACACGCCCAATTGATGTAGAGGCCATTGCTCTATCTTTTTTTTGCTGCAGTGTTGTGGTAGAAAAATTCTGCGCACGACCAACACTAGAAGATGCCCCTTGTCCTGGACGCATATTCGAAGTATTACCAAAATTTAGTGGATTTCCTGCCCCCATATTATTTTTTTAAAAATTCCTCTACTAATTTTTCTGCTTCTTCATAATTTTCACACCATTTGATACGATCATCACGTTTAAACCAGGTAAATTGTCGTTTTGCATATCTACGTGTATCACGCTTGAGTAGTTCAATTGCATCATCCAAACCATATTCTCCATCAAAATAACCTTTGAATTGTCTGTATCCAATTCCACTCATGCTTGGGAGTTTCCAACTGTACTTTTGTCGAATAAGATTGCGAACCTCTTCGACCAGACCTTCTTTTATCATCTGATCAATACGATTATCTATACGCTCGTATAATACTTCACGAGGTACTTGTATACCAATTTGTAAAATATCAAATTCTGGATCGCCTTTCTGTTGTTGTTCAGAAAATGGCTGCCCACTCAAAATACATACTTCGAGAGCACGTATAACTCTTCTCTTATTTCTAGGATCAACAGTTTCTACAGTTTTTGGATCCAATTGTTTTAACCATATTAACAATTCTTCATTTGTCTTTTCTTCAAAGCTTCTACGCAACTTTTTATTTGGTGCGATACGAGGAATTTGCAAATTATCTACCAAGGCGTGAATGTACAGACCCGTACCTCCAACAATAAACGGGACATGGTTCCGTTTCACAATATTTTTTATATATTTGACTGACTGATCATGAAATTCTGCAACAGTGAAGGATTTGCCTGGGTCTAAAAAATCTACGAGATAATGAGGTACGTCTTCTACATGATATGTCCTACCAAGACCACTACGACGCCAATCACCAAGCACCTTGGCAGTACCAATAGTCATTTTTCTAAAAATCTGCCGAGAATCGGCAGATATTATTTCACCATCAAATTTACGTGACAAATCCAAACTCCAACTTGTTTTCCCACAAGCCGTGGCTCCTAACAGTACAACTGCCTTTGGTAATTTGTTTTTATCTTTACACATAGTATATATCTATTATAACATGTCTCCCCACAAAATCCACTCTGCTGCACGGTTTATCTTGACTGAGACAATAGTCCCTAAATTCTCTTTTTTTCCAGGAAAATTAACTCGTTTCATCTCGCTTGAGTTGCCTCCACATGTATTGTTCTTATATGTATCTACGAGTACTGAAACTTGCTTACCAACATATACCTGATTTTTCTTATATGCAATATCTACCATCAAATCTTGTAATACAAACCACCTGCGCTTCTTTTCTTCTTTTGATATATCATCAGTAAAAGCTTTTGCAGCCACTGTGCCACTGCGCTCAGAATATTTCGCATTATACGAAATGTCAAAATCACATTCCTTAAATAGGGTTACCGTATCTTGAAATTTCTCTTCTGTCTCTCCACAAAATCCAACAATAATATCTGTGCCAATAGCAATATCTGGTTTTTTTGCGCGAATCTTTTTTATAGTTTCCAAATAAAATTCTCGATCATGTCTACGATTCATCTTTTCCAAAATTTCACTGTTGCCAGACTGAACCGGAAGATGAATAAAATTAATTTGTTTTGGTAATGTAAGCGCGTCAATCACTTCGTCATCCATATACATCGGGTGCGGTGCAGTCCAGTGAATACGCTCGACTCCTTCAATCTGATTTAATTCCCATAGCAATTTTGCAAAATCATTTTTCTTGTATGGGTTTGTTTTTGAAAAAAATTCTGGATCTGACGCAATATAATGATTTACAATTTGTCCAAGCAATGTTATTTCTAGACATCCTTGTGATGCCAAATCTCTTGCTTCATCCAAAATACTTTTTAGACTTCTATTTCCTTCTGTTCCACGAGCATGAGGCACGACACAATATGTACAAAAATGATTACATCCTGTTTGAATGGTCAAGAATGTTTGTGCCTTATTTTTTGTACGCGGGACAACTGTGAGATAATCTTTTTCCAAATCAATCGGGCGCAAATTTGGATTTAGTTCAGATAACCATTTTGGAAGCATGACCATATCTCTGGTAGGGAAATATAAATCCACACCATGCAATCTTTTCTTTAGTCCTCCTTTTTTATCACGTCCTGGCATGCAACCAGTCACGCAAACAATCAAATTTGGATTTTTCTTTTTTAATTCCAAAAAATTACGAGATTTCCCATACACTCTGCGTTCTGCCGTCTCACGTACTGAACAACTATTCATAATGATAATATCAGCATTCTCAGGCATTTCAGTCGATTTTAGGTCCATGGATTGCAAAATCGACTCCATACGTTCGGAATCGTTCTTATTCATCTGGCACCCAAAGGTAATGATGTGATAAAAATGTTGTTTTTTAGTCATAATCTTCATGTTTGCACTCATTATACTTGAAAAACACAAAAGTTCAACTATTGACAAAATGACCTCATTATGATATGTTCTATTGTTCACTTCAATCTTAACCGAGGAGGAGAATCATGCGAATCTATATCGCAAGTGATCTCCATCTCGGGACAGATCCCCGAGGTGACAGATCAGCGGCCAATCTCGCCGCACACCTGACGCGAGTCAGCAATCCCGAGGACGTGCTCATGCTCCTTGGAGACTACGCGCAGGACGACCAAGGGGTCGAACGCTGCCTGAACATGTTCAACGGCTTCCGTGGGACAAAGATGGCAGTCCTGGGCAACCACGACCTCTGGGTCAAAAGAGACGGACGACGAACTTCGTTGGAGCGACGTGAGCAGCTCCACGACATGTTCTCCCGAAACGACTTTCACCCCCTCGAAAGAGAGGCTGTTGTCATTGGAGACATCGGGTTCGTCGGCATCACTGGCTGGTACGACTATTCGTTTGGGGACGCGCCGGGAATCCCATTCGAAGCATACCAGACCAAAACATATCCCAAGGATGGAAGCGTCAGATGGGGCGACGCCAGATTCATCCGCTGGGATCACACAGATGAGGAAGTCACGCAGCAGCAAGCAAATCTGCTTGACGACCAAATCAAGCGCCTCACCGCGCACGGAGCCCGAAAAGTAATCGTGGGGATGCATCACGTGCCGAGCAAGGCACTGCTGCCTCAGCCACGATGGCTCGTGCCGCATAATTGGCGATTCTTGAACGCATTCCTCGGTAGCGACCGCTTCGAGCGCGTCGTGACCAAGCATGCCGGAATCGTCAGCAATGTGGTGTGTGGGCACATCCACCGCACCGCGCAGGCAAACATACAAGGTACAACTTACACGGCCGTCGGCGGCGACTACACCTGGAAACAGCTGGTCGCGATCGACGGGGGAGGTCAGGTTCTGATAAAGAACTTTTGAGGTAGGTCCGGCGACCTACCTCAGTTCATTTCTATAGACCTTTTTCTTGAAAAATAACCCTATTTTTGATAAAATTATAGTGTATGAAAAAAGATATTCAACCCAAAGTGAGCCAAATTAAGAAAATTTGGGGTCTTTTCACACAAAAAATCAAAAAAATAAATATGTCTCAAAATAATGTATACAATGAAGCAATCATGCATGCAGAAACAGAAAAAGTTGAAAAAATCAAAAATAAAATTTCAAAACTATGAATCATCAATCAAAAAAGAAAGAAACCTTTCCTCCACCACTCCCTGATGAGGCTAGAGGTATTCTTCCTCCACCTCTTCCTGAGGAAGCTAGGGTTCAGGAATCTAAAGAAAACGGAGAAGTTGTGGAACTTTCGAGTGATGATTTGAAGGAACTGTCTACAAAAACAAAACATGACATGAAAGAAACTGTGGATAAGACAAATGAGAGAGGTGATGCTCTTTTGGTTAAAATATCAGAAAAAACGGGCCAACCACCATCAGAAGAAGTTGTAGAAAAAATGCACGTACTCAGTGGTGAAGCAGAGAGAGCAGGAGAAGAATTATCTACTGGATTAAAAAGTGTTGAAGATCCTGAAGTCATAAAAAAACAACGTGTAGAAAGCCATGACGAACAATTACAAGAATTGCGAAATCATGTCCATGATAATTTCAATATATTACAACAAATGTTGGAAGATGGTCAGGAGAAAAAATCAGAAAGACAGACTGAACAGATTAAAGGACAACTACTTAATCTGATGGAAGCAATGCACACATTATCACAAAATATAGATCCTGAAATAAAACAAGAGACGCTTTCTCATTTTATAATTGTAGACAAAATGAAGGAAATGACTAAACTAAAAAAAGGAACTAGTAAAGAAATTAGCCAAGCGTTTAGTGATATTTTTGATGAATTTAACGATTTTATAGAAGACGAAGTAGTAGCACAGCTTGTGAGAGAAATTCGTAGAGAAAAAACTGGCATATCAATTGAACATGTAATACGCGAACTTTATGGACGAACTCCTGAGGAAGTAAATCAAATTAAAGAAAAAAACCGCAGCAAAGTCGTCGAGGCCATGAAAAGAATGAAGGAAGAGGGTGCTATTACAACAGATACAATAACTGAACTTCACGAAATAAATAATAGAGGTATTGTGCCTAAATCATTTTCAGATTTTCGAAGTGGGAGTATGGGAGTAACTTTTGGAAAAAGAATTGGCACATTACCAAAAGATGTTCTTCAAGAAGTAGAGGGGGTAGTGGAAAGAGCAAACTCACTTTTAGAAGGTAGGCGCAATAAAAAATATAGCAAGACAGATTTTCAAATAGCTACAGCAATGCTTCACAACCAACTACTAGACATACACCCATTCCCTGACCGTAATGGAAGTACTTCACTATTACTTATGGAACTACTCATGTCACATCAAGGCTACAAACCATCCCCAAAAAGAGAAGGTAATTACTACAAAACAGTACGTCGTACACTTGGCCATAACCCAGTAGCCATAGGTGTGGTAGGATATGAACATTATCTCATAGCAAATAAACCAGGACATTTCGAGGGAGATACCATAGACGATGAAACAGCTGAAATATATGACAGAATTATAGAAAGACATCATGGAAATATTAAATCCAAACTAGCTGCATAAATTAAAATAAAATGATTACAAATATTATTATACTCCTCATATTACTTCTCCTATCTGCCTTTTTCTCAGCAGTAGAGGTTGCTTTTGTTTCTCTTACTGAAGCAAAAATAGATGCGATGGTAAAAAAAAAATTACCAAAAGCGCAGTCCATAAAAAATCTGAAAAAAAATCCTCGACGTCTTCTAATTACTATTCTCATAGGAAACAATGTAGTAAATATTGGAGCCGCATCCCTTGCTACTGTAATTATGGGAGAAATATTTGATTCGGCTGTTATTGGTATTACTACAGGTGTTATGACACTTCTTGTTTTGGTCTTTGGAGAAATCATCCCAAAATCATACGCTGGAAATCACGGAAAACGTCTTGCTATATTTGCCGTACCTATTTTACGATTTTTACAAATCATTGGATTACCTATAATAATTATCTTTGAATGGCTAGCTCAATTATTAACTGGTAAACAAATACAAGAAAAAGTAAGTGAAGAAGAAATAAAAGCACTTACCACACAAGGGGCAAAGCAAGGTGCCATTGAGACTCGAGAGGGTATTCTGATTGACAGATTATTTAAACTCAATGATACAAAAGCACAAAAAATCATGACACCGCGCGATGACGTTGCTTTTATAACAGACGACATGACAATAGATATGGCAACTGAGATTATCGAACACCACGCGCACACACGCTTTCCTGTATATCATAAAACACCAGATACGATTGTTGGAATGGTACATTCACGTGATGTACTACTTGTTCATCATAGAGAACGAGAGCACAATTCTATAAAAGACATCTTGAGACCAGTTGTGTTTATACCAGGAGATATGCCTATTGATGATGTTATGCACAGATTTCAAAGAGAACAAACTCATATGGGAATTGCCATAGATAAAGACAAAAAGATGCTTGGTGTTATCACACTTGAAGATATTATTGAAGAACTTGTTGGAGAAATAGTTGATGAACATGATGAAGAATAAATATACGAATATACAAATGATGCGAATCTACAAATTCGCGAATTTGAATATTCGAAAATTCGTATCATTCGTAAATTAGTATATGCTTGTAAGACTTCAAAAACATATTGCTGATCTTGGAATTTGCTCACGCCGCAAAGCTGAAGTTTTAATTTCAGAAAAAAAAGTAAAAGTGAATGGAGAGACAGTAACTGAACTTGGTGTAAAAGTTGATCCAGAAAAAGATACAGTAACAGTAGAAGGACGAAAAAATAAACACGCAGAACCAACTGACTATAATCAAAAAATGTATATACTACTAAACAAGCCTATTGGTTATATTTCAAGTGCTTCGAGCAAGCAAGGAGACTCTGTGCTCGACCTACTTACCAAAGAAAATTGTGTTGCGCGCGATAAAAGAGATATTAAAATGCGTGTCTACCCGGTCGGCCGACTTGATAAAGATTCAGAAGGGTTAGTACTACTCACAAATGACGGCGAACTCACGAATGAACTGACCCATCCACGCTACGAACATGAAAAGGAGTATGAAATTGTAGTAGAAAAACCACTTTCACGAGATACAAAAAAAGTATTAGAAACTGGTATGAAAATTGGTGATGACTTTGTACAGGGAATAAAAATAAAAAAAGAATTTAACAAAGGTAGAAAAACTATTGTAACCGTGATTCTAAAAGAAGGTAAAAATAGGCAGGTTAGAAAAATGTTTGGCAATCTTGGATATAATGTACAATCTCTAAAACGAACCCGTATAAACAAACTTAAATTAAATGTATTACCAGTTGGAAAATGGAAATTGGTCAAAAAAGAAGATATTATTTAATACTAGAAATTTAAAACACATCCAAAACTATCTTGGGTGTGTTTTTTAATACCTATATTTCTGCTACAATACTCTTATGGAATTCATAAAAAAATACAAAATTGATATAACACTCACCCTATCACTCTTTATATTGAGTTCTTTTCTTATATTCACAAAATTAGGAACAAAGGAACTTCAAAACTGGGATGAAGGTTTGTATGCAAATATAGCTGGAGAAATGGTAAAGACAGGGAATTATCTAGATTTAAAACTTCAAGGCGGACAATGGCTCGAAAAAGAACCCTTACCATTTTGGTTTGAAGCATTATCTATAAAGATATTTGGGTTTAATACATTTGCCCTGCGCTTCCCAGCTGCTTTATTATCAATTTTTATAGCTCCACTTATATATATAATATCGCGCAAGAAACTAAATAAGATGTGGTCTTTTTTTGCATCAACACTTTTCTTGATATCTCCGGCTATATGGTTTCCACACATGCTACGTACAGCTGACTTTGATATGCTTTCACTCTCATTGTTTCTCGCGACACTTGCTAGTTATCTTTATCTGAGAAATAAAAAAATGTGGTGGATATGTGCAATCTTCATGGCACTTGGTCTCGTATCAAGGGGATTCATGGGAATTATCTACATTGGCATTATTTTTATAGCAGAAATTATACGACCACTTTTTACATTACAAAAGTGGAATTTCAAAAAAATACTAACCTTCATTCTTGTCAGTTTATTGCCGTGGATTATATGGCATATATATCTTTTTGCCACATACACAAACATATACTTAAATGTTTATTGGAAAGAGCAATTTTTTACACGCATTACTGACCCATTACAAGGCCATGTTGGATCTACATCATTTTATATAAACTTTTTACAAAAAGAGATGGGTTCATTGTCTATTCTTTTTTTCTTTTTTGGAATTTTAAGTGTAATATATCTTTTTATAAAAAAAAGGAGCTGGTATTATAGTTTTCTTCTAATTTGGATTTTTGCGACTCTCTTACCGCCACATATACTTACAACAAAACTAGAATGGTATATCTTACCAGCTCTGCCTCCTCTTTATATTTCATTGTTTACCATTCCACAGACTCTGAACGATTTTGTAAAAAACAAAAACTTCAAAAAATATATCTATGGAATAGCAATTGTATTTCTCATTATTTATACATCCTCACTGATTTCACAAAGTATCCAAAAAATACAAAATATAAGAAAAACTTCTACTCAATATTTTGTACATAGTATTCAAAATATAATTCCTCAAGAACAAAATATTATTCTCTATAACATAGAAAACTGGAACCATGGTCGAACGCTTCCCTCATTTTATTGGTATCTACATTATGAACAGAACCTAGAAATTATTTCAATAAATAAACCAAATCTGGAATATTATTTAGCTTTGGTAAAAGAAAATCCATGGTGGATAATACAAACAGAAAATTTACAAGATATTGAACAATTCAAAAAAGACTTCTCTTACTCTGTAATGACAAAAAATCCACACTATATGCTTTTACATATTACTCAAAATCAGATTGATGATAATATAAAATAATGCTATACTAAGCCTATATAATTTTAATCAAAACGTATGGAAAAACGTGATAGTACTAATAAAGTAAGCTTTGGGAAAATGCGATCGCTTATCTTTTTTGGGCTTATTATACTTTTGAGTATTGTGATGATCTATCTTTTTAGGCCATTTCTATACCCAATCTTTTGGGCCGCGGTAATCGCAATTACCTTTTACCCTGTTCATAAACATATTTTGAATAGATTCAAAAAACCAGGCTTAAGTGCAAGTACGTCTGTGATTCTTGTATTTCTCATCATATTTGTTCCTTTGTCAGCGCTCAGCGCCCTACTCGTAAATGAATCTCTAGAACTATATGATACTGTCTCAAAAAGTAGCTTGTTCCAAGACCCTGGACAAGTATCATCTTGGATTGAAAACACACCACTGGCACCATATGTAGAAAATATTCGAAGTGATTGGACTACATATGCTACCAACGCAACCCAATGGCTTAGTGGTTTTCTCTTCACAAGTGTAAAGAGTGTCACACAAAATTCTCTTCGTTTTATTCTGATGATGTTTGTAATGCTCTATACCCTGTATTACTTTTTCAAAGATGGTGCAAATATGCTCAAAAAACTTATGCATATATCTCCATTGGGGGATAAATATGAATCAATGCTCTACGAACGCTTTACTTCCACCACACGAGCAACTCTCAAAAGTACCTTGATCGTTGGGGGAATACAAGGTCTCCTAAGTGGTTTATTATTCTGGATTACTGGAATAGAAGGAGCTTTTGTCTGGGGTGTTATCATGGTTATTATTGCGATCATTCCTGCAGTCGGCACATCTATCGTTCTTGCACCAACAGGAATCATCATGCTTGCACTTGGAAATGGATGGGAAGGTCTTGTACTACTCATCGGTGCTGGAATTATAAGTATACTTGATAATGTTATGCGTCCACCGCTTGTAGGAAAAGATACTCAGATGCATCCTCTTCTTGTGTTCTTTGCAACACTTGGTGGTCTTATCCTATTTGGAATTTCAGGATTCATTATTGGTCCTGTAATCGCAGCACTCTATATTTCTATAATGTCAATTTACGAACATTATTACAAAGGAGAGCTGCAGAATAATTAATAAGAAATAATGTATACAATAAAAAAACTCCCGGATAAGGGAGTTTTTTAGTGCCGCGGGCGGGACTTGAACCCGCACGACCATAGGCCAAGGGATTTTAAGTCCCTCGTGTCTACCAGTTCCACCACCGCGGCTTGTAGAAAACGTACAAAATATATCACACTATGGACAAAAAATCAAGATCCTGGTGTTATCCACCATCCATCCACTTTTTATCCCCGCTATCCACCGAAGACTCTTTGACAGGTACATAAATACATGAGCATAATAGTAAAGGAAAGACTATACATCTTTCTTTCTCTAACTTCTTAACAAAGAAGGGGGTGGTAATATGAAAGAACCTTACAACACAAATACAAACACAGAAATACGGAGATAGTTTTATTTCTAATTCTGAACAGATGAAACGAATGATCATCTAAAAAACCATCTTGGGTTATACAAGATGGTTTTTTTATGTTACCTTGGATTGTTAGATGCCTACATTTATATCATTACAAGATGACCCCTCCCTAGCCCTCCCCTATTAGGGGAGGGAATGGGTGGGGTATAATGCAAAATAAATAATTTTATAATTTAAAGCAGTCAATCAAAAGACTATTTCTTCCAAGCAATATCATCTACATCATGTTTTTTATTTATATATCGCCCCAAAACAAAAAGGAAATCACTAAGACGATTTAAATATCTCCTAAGCATAAGATCTACTTCATAATGATCTGTGAGCGTGATAAGGTGTCTCTCTGCACGTCTGCACACTGCGCGTGCAACAAAGCTTATTGAGGCTGCTTTATTTCCTCCTGGTAAAATAAACTGCTTTAGCTCATCTAGTTCTTCGTTCATTTCATCAATCCAGTGCTCCAACTGTTCTACATGTTCTGGTTCCAACTTTGGCACCTCAACCAAGTCTGTTTGAACTGCAGCAATATTTGAACCAACCACAAAAAGTTTATGCTGAACTTTCTTAAGCTTCTCTGCAAGATCTTCGACACCTTCTAGCTCTGCACAAAGTAACCCTATTGTGGCATTGAGTTCGTCTACCTCTCCTGTAGCGACAATCTCAATACAAGATTTTTTAACACGCTTGTTGCCAAGGATATATGTTTTACCATCATCCCCTGTTTTTGTGTAGATTTTTGACATAGGGTTTTAAGGATTAGGGATTAAGAAGTAAGGAATAAGAGGTAAGGAGTAGGTATTAAAACACAGAATAAGAATATTAACAATATATTTTGTACCCAAAAACCAGCTTTCGCTGGCTTTTGGATCACAGAAATTGTCTAGACCTTACCTCTTTTTCTGCGATTCTTGTGTATTTGCTTATGTTTCTTTTCGGTAATCACCTTAGTATTCTTTTTGGTAGTTTTACCTTTTTCTGAGACGGGTTTTATATGATGCAAAACCTTTCCCTTTGATAATTTACCCTTTGGGTAGCCCTTATCCTTCAACACTTTTTTCACCTTTGAAGGATTTCTCTCTTTTTTCTTCTGAGCTACCGTGGCTTTCTTTTTTGACATAATTATTGTATAATTATGAAGTATTAGAAATGATGTGGATATCCAGTAAGGACCTTTGTTCCCTGTTTTTACTAGAAACAGCAAACCGGTTCCACCTCACCAAACCAGGTAATCCCTGGTTTTTTGGTTGATTATGACTGTCCTCATAATCAGACAAAACCGCCCTTAGCAGAGCGGTTTTAATGATTATAAATTTGCTCTCCAATCAAAATCTTATTTATTTATAACTTATGTCTTAAGTCTTATGTCCTACGTCCTTTTAACTACACCCAAGTGAATCCCCACAATTCAAACACTTGTAGCATGTACCATTTCTCACTGTTATATGCCCGCAAGTTGGACAAGCTGGCGCATCTCCCATCATTTCACTAAGTGCTGCGTCAGTAGCATTTCCTTGTGTTGTATCGCTCTTTTCTAATGTTGGTAGAGATGCCTGTGCGTCATCTGATACTTCTTCATCAACTTCTGGTGCCCTTGGTGTTTCTAGTTCCATTGTTTCTTGCGCTGCTGTATTTTCCGAGAGCTTTGCAAGATTTTCAAATTTCTTTTTTTGAATTCCTTTTGGTGGAACCTGGACAAAATCTGTTCGTCCCAAATATTCCATACCAAGTACTTTGAATACAAAGTCGATAATTGACGTACAGTTCTTAATATTTGGATGATCTGTAAATCCGCTCGGTTCAAATCGTGTAAATAAGAAATTCTCTACATATTTTTCAAGTGGTACTCCATATTGCAATCCCATTGATACTGAAATCGCAAACATGTTGAGAAGACTTCGTACTCCAGCACCTTCTTTGTACATGTCGACAAATATTTCAGCAAGTCTGCCATCTGGATATTCACCAGTACGCAACCAGATTTGTTGATTACCTACTTTTGCTGACACAGTAATTCCACTACGTTTCGCAGGCACTTTACGCTTCTCACCGTGCAGGTACACTCGTCGTTCTGCCACATCTCCATCTTTTGTATAACTTTCCATTGGTGTAGTAATACCAACATGCTGACTTAGTATTTGACTTGCCTGGAAGATTGCGTCATCAACTTCGTCAGAAGGAATCATCTTTGAAATTTGAATGACTTCTTCTTTGTGGTCTTCTATAATTTTTTCCTCCACAGTTACTTTTGTCTTTTCTTCCTCGTCCGCAGAAGCTTCAGCGGAGGAGGATTTGTCGCCCTCATTCTTTGAGCTCGTTGATAGTGGCTGACTAAGTTTACATCCATCTCTGTACAATGCAACGGCCTTGAGACATGACTTCCAAGATTCTTCGTATGCGTGTTTGATATCCTCTACTGTTGCCTCATGAGGCATGTTGATAGTCTTACTAATCGCTCCTGAAAGGAATGGTTGAACAGATGCCATCATTTTTATATGACCTAGATAATGAATAAATCTTTGTCCCTTTTTACCATTCTTATTAGCTGTATCAAATACTGGATAATGTTCAGGTTTGAGATGGGGTGCGCCTTCAATAGTCATTGAACCACATACATAATCATTTGCTTCGTCAATTTGTTGTTGAGAAAAACCAAGACTGAGAAGCATGTTAAAATCTGGAGCACTATATTCTTCTTCTTTAAAACCAACTTTTTTCATTATATCCTCTCCAAGTGACCACATATTGAATACAAACTTCATTTCAAATGCACCCTCAAGAGCTTTGTTAATTACTTCAATATCTACATCTGTAAATCCTTTTTCTTTTAGAGTTTGCTCATTAATATGAGGTGCTTTAGTAATGTCAGCCGTACCACGCATATAATTCAAAATGTCTTTGGTCTGATCTTCTAAATATTCTAAATTTTTAAGAGCTGTAGGCACTGCTTCATTTACAATTCTAAAATATCCGCCACCAGCAAGCTTTTTAAATTTCACAAGAGCAAAATCTGGCTCAACTCCAGTTGTAGCACAATCCATAAGGAGTCCTATAGTTCCAGTTGGGGCAAGTAGAGTTGTTTGTGCGTTTCTATATCCATATTGTTCACCCATATCCACTGCGTCGTTCCAACTTTCACGTGCTGCGGCAATCAAGTAAGCCGGAGCATACTTAGGATTAATTCCTACGGGCTTTACAGTCAACTTTTCATATTCATCTTGTGGGGCATTAAATGCAGCACGTCTATGATTTCTCATAACACGCAACATGTCATCACGATTCATTTCAAATTTTGGAAATGGTCCTAAAAATTTTGCAATCTCTGCACTTGTTTTGTAACTCTCTGCGGTTATAAGTGCTGTCACTGATCCAGCAAATCCATATGCTTCTTCTGATTCATACGGAATACCTGCTGTCATAAATACTGAACCAATATTTGCATAACCTAGTCCAAGTGTACGAAAATCATAACTTCCCTGCGCTATTTCTTTACTAGGAAATTGCGCCATGAGTACACTTGTCTCAAGTACTGTTGTCCAGATACGTACAGCGTGTTTAAAATTATCTACTTCAAAACTATTTGTTTGCGTATCAAAAAACTTAGCTAAATTCAAAGATGCAAGGTTACAAGCAGTATTATCAATAAACATGTATTCTGAACAAGGGTTTGAACCATTGATCTTATCTGACTGAGGACATGTATGCCACTCATTGATAACACCATCAAATTGTACGCCTGGATCAGCACACGCCCATGCTGCATAAGCAACCTTGTCCCACATTTCACGAGATTTTATAGTTTTACATACACTTCCATCAGTTCTCCATGTGAGATTCCATGAGCCATCGTGTTCGAGGGACTCCATAAATTTATTAGGAACACGAACAGAATTGTTTGAATTCTGACCAGATACGGTTGCATAGGCTTCCCCTTCATAATCACTTGTGTATCCAGCTGCAATAAGAGCCGCAACTTTCTTTTCTTCCTTCACTTTCCAATCTATAAATTCTTCAATGTCTGGATGATCAAGATCAAGAGTTACCATCTTTGCTGCGCGCCTTGTTGTACCTCCAGATTTGATAGCTCCTGCGGCTCTATCCCCAATACGAAGCCAGCTCATGAGACCACTTGATCTACCACCACCTGAAAGAGATTCGCCTGATCCACGAAGTGAGGAAAAATTGGTTCCGGTTCCAGACCCATATTTGAACAAGCGTGCTTCTCTAACCCACAAATCCATAATTCCACCTTCGTTAACTAGGTCATCTCTTATTGATTGTATAAAACATGCGTGTGGTTGAGGATGTGTATATGCGTCAGTTGCTTCTGTCATGACTCCAGTGACTGGATCTACATAATGATGACCTTGTGCCTCACTATTGATACCATATGCCCAATTAAGCCCTGTATTGAACCACTGTGGCGAGTTTGGTGCTGCCATTTGTCTGAGAAGCATCACAACGAGCTCATCATAAAAAATCTGCGCATCTTGTTCACTCGCAAAATAGCCATGTTTCTCTGCCCAATATCTCCAAGTACCGGAAAGACGGTGCACTGTTTGTTTCACACTTGTTTCGGGTCCAAGCATAGGAGACCCGTCAGTGTTTAACTTTGATGTACCGTCTGCATTATATTGTGGAACTCCAGTCTTTCTAAAATATTTTTGAGCAATAATGTCAGTGGCTACCTGAGACCACTGTGCAGGAATTTCAATATCTTTCATTTCAAAAACGACAGTACCGTCTGGTTCACGTATAATTGAGCTACGTTTTTCATACTCAACCATATCAAATGGACTCTTTCCTTCTTCGCTAAAAAGACGCTTAAAGCGCATTCCATTTTCATTATATTTAAAAGTAATGTCAGTTTCCTGTCCAAGTTTCATGTTTGAAACAAGCTTTGAGTCAATTGGCCCCATATTATAAGGAAATAAGAAATAAGAAATTAGAAATTAGGGACCCCAATTTCCAGTTTCTATTTTCCAATTTCATGACTCTTAGATAAAAAGAACGCCCAATAACTCTAGACGCCTTTGCATAAACCCCACATATAGTATTTCAAATCATTTTTGGCCACAATATGTTGTGTGATGAACAGGCAATAGCTATTATATCACATCTACTTTTACACTACCAAATTGTACCTATATGCCAATTTTTTGGCTTAAAAAAGAGCTAAATAAAAACTATACCAATGAGGTATAGTTAGTTATCCACACATGCTTTTTCTCTTTAATCTCAAGTAAGAAGCATTGGGAAGAATTTCTTGTAATATTTGGTACGGAAAACAAAATTTTATTTTTATAGACCGGGCGACTTCGAAAAATAGGGTGTGGGGTGTGGCTTATTTGCCGAAATCACTTGTACAAGCTCTCAGCCCGGTCTATAAAAATAAAAAATGTGGTCCTCCTAGCTAAACCACACCCCATTGAAATGTCAATATAAATTTGTATGTTAAACACACATTAGCATAAAAAATACTAAGCGTCAATGATATATTACATGCTTATATGTACAAAATATTCTGTACATATACATAGATAATATCATTATTTTGTGTTAACCAGTGCACTTTTTTGTTCTTTTGGATCTGCACACACACTTTTTCACTGTGGATACATAGAAAGTAGGAGGTTCACTTCCGTTGCTTCTTCACTATAAATCACGTACAATATGAATATTGGTTTCGCAACCAGTATTCATCCTGAACTCCACAGAGTGAAGGATCCCTGCTTGCCGGCAGGCAAGTATTCAAGCAATCACCTACTTATGGAAGAAGAAATCTACAAATTAGATGAAAACTTTGAGCCTAGGCTTATAGATCCCAAAACTGAGGATTCTGAAGAAGAGAAAATCGAAATAACACTAAGACCCCAAAATTTGGGTGATTTTGTGGGACAAAAACAGATAAAAGAGCCTCTTTCTATATCAATGGAAGCCGCAAAAAAACGAGAAGAGCCAATCGAACATGTGCTTCTTTATGGAAATCCAGGTCTTGGCAAGACTACCTTGGCAAATATAATTGCCAAAGAGATGAATACTAATATAAAAGTGACTGCTGGGCCAGCATTAGAACGTGTTGGTGACCTAGCTGCCATTCTTTCAAATCTCGAGGAAGGCGACGTATTATTTATAGATGAAATCCATCGTCTAAACAAAACATTGCAAGAAGTCTTGTATTCTGCAATGGAAGATTATGCACTTGATATTATTATTGGCAAAGGACCTGCCGCACGCACACTCAGAATGCCTTTGGAAAAATTTACATTAATAGGAGCGACAACAAAACTAAATTTATTATCATCTCCATTGCGTGATAGATTCGGCCATGTGTATCATCTTAATTTTTATGAGCACAAAGACATTGAAAAAATTGTAAATAGAAATGCAAAACTACTCGACGTGGCGATTCACGATGACGCAATACAAACAGTTGCCAAACGCGCACGACGTACACCACGAGTAGCTAATAGACTTTTGAAACGTGTTCGTGATTATGCACAAGTACGCCATGATGGTATAATATCACAAACAGTGGCACACGGCGCTCTTGATCTACTCAATATTGATGAACATGGACTTGATGAGGTTGATCGTAAAATTCTTCTAAATATTATAGACAAATTTAATGGAGGGCCTGTAGGACTAAATACTTTATCTGCTGCAGCAGCCGAAGAAATGGACACTATCGAAACCATATACGAACCATACTTATTACAAATCGGCATGATTGAACGCACTCCTCGTGGACGGAAAACTACCAAAAAAGCATGTGAACATTTGGATAAAGAATGGATAGGGCAAGAAGGAATGTTATAAATTGTTTAAAAAATATAAATTGTAAATTAAAAATTGTGTTAAGTATCCCTCTCTACATTTTTCTCTTCTTATATTTACTTTTTTTGTGCGTCTTTTTGATTTTCTCAATTATAAATTTTTATCATATTGTTGTAACAGGATCTTTTACATTTGCTAGTTTTACTGTAAGTTTTTTCATATTTACTTTGACTATCCTTACACTATATTTTACATGGCAACTCCTAATGCAAGTAGATTGGCGACACCCTATAATATTATTTAACACCGAATGGTTTTCCTAAATATATGAGTGTTCCTGACATCATAAAAAAAAAGGATTATGAAAAGATTATTTTTGTGTTGCGCAGACATCCGATTACATTTATCCCTATAATGTTCCTTTTTATAGTACTCATGCTTGTGCCTGTTGCAGTATACCTACTTATTGAAAATCTCTTCCCTTCAATACTTACTGGCTCAATACTCTACCCACTTACTGTATTACTTGGTAGTGTTTACTACCTATCAATATACTTATTTTTCTATGTACAGTTCATAGATTTTTATCTGGATATGTGGATTGTGACAAATGATCGTATCGTAGACATTGAACAACATAATTTATTTCACAGAGTTATAACTGAACTTGATCTATACCGCATTCAGGATGTGACTGCACAAGTCCAAGGAATATTTTCAACATTATTTAAATATGGAGATGTCACAGTCAAAACAGCTTCTACCACAAGTAATATAATATTTAGAAATGTCTCTAATCCTAATTTAATACGAGAACAACTTATCAAACTTGCTGACGAGGATAGAAAATTCCACTACAGCCAAGAACAATCTGGTGGTTAGTAATTTGTAATCAGTAACTTGTAACTAGTTACTGATTACTAGTTACTAATTACTATATTATGTTTACCTGGTTTTTTACACTTGACCTCACAACACAAATAATTACTGGATATGCGATCATCGTTAACTTGATCGCGTTCTTTTTTTATGGAATTGATAAAATGAAATCAATGGGAAAGCATAGACGCATTAGTGAAAAAACATTGTGGACTCTTGCACTCATTGGTGGATCAGGAGGCGCACTTCTTGCTATGAAATTCTTTCGACATAAGACAAAGAAACTTTCATTCCAAGCAACACTTGCTGGAATACTTGCTTTGCAAATAATACTGACTTACTTCATACTAACGAAATAAAGCTTTAAAATAATCAAAAAACCACCGAGAAAGTGGTTTTTTATTTGAAATTTAGATCTAATTATTAAACAACCCTACCACCATAGTCCCCAGTCTCTGTATTCACAAGTATTTCTTCATCATCCTTTATAAAAATAGGAGCGTGGATGAGCATGCCATTATCTAGTTCAATTTCTTTTGTCACATTTCCACTTGTGCTGTCTCCCTTCACTGCTGGAGGAGCATGTGTTACCTTGTATGCAATTTTTTTAGGAAATTGTATGGCAACTGCGTTTCCTTCATTCATTACACCTATAACATCGAGGCCTTCTTTTAAGAATTTTACATCATCTCCAAGTATATTAGTAGACACTTCTATTGTCTCATAATTATCTTGGTTCATGAATGCATATAAATCTCCTGATTTATATAGATATTGTAAGTTTGTATGATCTACCCGAACAGAATCAATAGTCTCGCCACTCTTGTATGTAATCTCCATACCTTTGTCCCCACCGATTGATTTCAATTTACATTTGAAAAATGCTTGGCCTTTGCCAGGATTAGTAAATTGAAAACTAGAAATTACATATAGATTCCCATTGTGACGAATCACGGCACCTTTTTTAATATCTGTTGTATCTCCCATATTTTTTTATTTAAATATTTTTGACATTGGTAAACTTAACACATCATCTATATTTTTGCAACCAAGCATTACCTTAACCATGCGATCAATACCAAGCGCAATACCTGCTGAATCTGGCATATTATCAAGAGCCTCAATAAATTCCATATCAATATCATAAACTTGTTTGCCAAGCCTCTTGCGCTCCTCTTGTTCATCTTTTAGACGTCTTAGTTGCTCTTTCTTGTCAGTGAGTTCAGAAAACGCATTGGCAATCTCCACACCATCTATATAGACTTCAAATCTTTCTGCATATCTTGTATCATCAATTGAAAGTTTGGAAAGTGCTGCCATCTGCGCTGGATAATAATGTACTATCAAACTTCCCATGTCTTTTAATTTTGGTTCAA